>JBIILX010000092.1:0-4530 GCA_044338275.1 Pontimonas sp. | reverse complement strand
GACCAAGAAGACCGACAAGGCGCTCGTGCCATTGTTGATTCTGACCCTGATCGCTCCTGTAAGCGCTGGTATCGCTGCCGCCATCCTGATTTCTGCTGGCAGCATTTTGACCCTGGTGCTCTACATCATTACCGGCCTGATGCTCTCGGTCTTGCTGACGCTGGTGGTGCTGGGCAACAGAGCCGAGCGCACTGCGTATCAGCAGATTTCGGGCCAACCGGGCGCCGTGGGTGCCGTTCTGCGCAGCGCGCTCCGCAGAGTGTGGCAGGCCAGCGAGTTTCCCGTGGCCGTCAACCCAAAGACTCAAGAAGCCGTCTATCGCGCAGTGGGAAAGCCAGGCGTCGTCCTGATTGGTGAGGGACCCCAGTCCAAGACCAAGAAGATGCTCGACGACGAACGTCGGGCCGTGCTTCGGGCGGTCCCCGACATTCCGGTGCACTACATTTTTGTGGGACCCGATGCGGATGCCACACCTCTTCACAAACTCAGCAAACACATGCGCTCGTTCAAGAACTCATTGCGCAAGGCTGAGGTTCTGGCGGTGTCCCACCGCCTGAATTCACTCTCTCGGGGTGGAAAGTTGCCGATCCCTAAAGGTATTGACCCGGCGAAAGCCAGAGCCCAGCGCCCCCGCTAAAACCCGCCGCGCTAGCGACGAACGAGAATCGTCCCGACCAATCGGTCGTGCCCTCCTCGCATGTCCTCATCACTAAGTATCGCCGGGAGCACAGCGGCGACCAGTAGTGGTCGCACGAGCGGCGCCATGATTCCCAGCGCCCCACCCTTGATCGGTGCGATACGAATCCCCGTGATGAGATGTCCCGGCGTTCCCGCCGCGAAGAGCCCCCCGAGCATCGACAGAACTACAAACACGGCCAGGGTGGGTAGTGCTTGGTAGTCAAAAAACAGCAGCGATATTCCCACAGCGATTCCCCAGTCGATCGCTAAGCCCACCACCCGGCGAAGATAGGTCGGCGTTGACCGGAGTCCATTCCGGGGCAAACCGAAGCGTTTGCCCGGCCAATAGTTGGGGTCCCTGCTCTCCACATCGCCAGTGTATGGGGCCACACAACCAGGCTGGGGTGTAACACGACCGAAACATTGCGGATATGGCAAAGAAACTGGCGAGGCCTAACCTGAAAGTGCGTTGAAACCTCAGCGCACCCCATCCCACGAAAAATCAGGAGCCACCAGCATGTTTAAGAACTCTTCTGAAGTTCTCAAATACATCAAAGATAACGACGTCAAGTTCCTTGACATTCGTTTCACCGATCTCCCGGGTGTGCAGCAGCACTTCAACATTCCGGCTAAGACCGTCGACGAAGAGTTCTTCACCGTCGGCCAACTCTTCGATGGTTCATCCATCCGCGGTTTCCAGCAAATCCACGAATCCGACCTTCAGTTGATTCCCGACGTCACCACCGCCTACCTCGACCCCTTCCGTGATGAGAAGACCCTCATCATGATCTTTGACATCTACAACCCCCGTAATGGCGAGATCTACAGCAGGGACCCGCGTCAGGTGGCGCACAAGGCAGAGAAGTACCTGGCCTCCACCGGCATCGCTGACACTGCATTTTTCGCCCCCGAAGCCGAGTTCTTCATCTTCGACGATGTTCGCTACGAAGTTCGCCAGAACAAGAGCTACTACGAAGTTGACTCGATCGAGGGCGCATGGAACACGGGCCGGCACGAAGAGGGCGGCAACCTTGCCAACAAGACCCCCTATAAGGGTGGCTACTTCCCGGTCAGCCCCATCGACCACATCGCAGATTTGCGCGATGACATCTGCCTCAAGCTCGATGATGCTGGTCTGATTGTTGAGCGCTCGCACCACGAGGTCGGCACTGCCGGCCAGGCGGAGATCAACTACCGCTTCAACACGATGGTGAAGGCTGCAGATGACATTCTGAAGTTCAAGTACATCGTCAAGAACACGGCACTCCAGTGGGGCAAGACAGCGACCTTCATGCCGAAGCCCCTGATGGGTGACAACGGTTCGGGTATGCACACCCACCAGTCGCTCTGGAGTGACGGTAAGCCCCTGTTCTACGACGAGGCCGGCTATGGCGGACTCAGTGACTTAGCGCGCTGGTACATCGGTGGAATCCTCGCCCACGCCCCAGCACTGCTCGCGTTCACAAACCCCAGCATCAACAGCTTCCACCGCTTGGTGCCAGGCTTTGAGGCTCCGGTTAACCTGGTGTATTCGGCTGGTAACCGCTCCGCGGCGATCCGTATCCCAATCACCGGTACCAACCCGAAGGCCAAGCGCATCGAGTTCCGTGCGCCTGACGCGTCGGGTAACCCCTACCTGGCCTTCGCTGCTCAGATGATGGCGGGCCTGGATGGTATCCAGAACAAGATTGAGCCCCACGAGCCCGTGGACAAGGACCTGTACGAGCTTCCTCCGGAGGAAGCAAAGGCCATTCCTCAGCTCCCCGGCTCGCTCGAAGCGGCACTCGCGGCACTGGAGGCAGACAACGCCTTCTTGCTCAAGGGTGGTGTCTTCACCGAAGACCTGATCGAAACCTGGGTTGCGTTCAAGCGCGAACACGAGATTGCGCCCATGGCGCAGCGTCCTCACCCGTTCGAGTACGAGCTCTACTACAGCGTCTAGATCTCCTCGACTCTGGTGGGTCCTATCGTGGGATGGGGCCCACCAGTGCCGTTAAGGGGTGTTTTTCTTTCCGTAGAAGACGCGCTCGAATACCGCTCTGGCGTGGCGGGTCACCCTGAGATACTCATCATCCAGCGCCGTTGCACTGCCAGGTGGATACCCCATAAGTCTCGCGGCGCCCTCAAGAGTCTCCCGGTCAACAGGCAACACATCGGTGGCCCTCGCGCCAAAGAGCGTGAGTGCGGTGCGAACCCGCGAGGCCATCAACCACGCGTCGCGCAGCTCCCCAGCATCGGCCCCGCTCACAATCCCCTCCTGTTCCAGAATGCCCAGCGCGAGCAGCGTGGACGGAGTTCTGAGCCCTTCGAGCCGTCGCCCGTGCTGGAGCTGAAGGAGCTGAACGGCCCACTCAACATCGCTGAGTGACCCGCGCCCAAGCTTGAGGTGCCTGGTGGCATCAGCACCCTGGGGAAGGCGCTCGGACTCCACCCGAGCTTTGATTCGACGAATCTCCCGCGCTTCGTTCTCACCAAAGGTCTCGGGATAGCGAACCGCGTTGGCCAGTGCCATGAAGTCTTCCCGCAACGCGTTATCGCCCACAACGTCTCTCGCCCGGAGAAGGGCCTGGGCCTCCCAGCCGAGCGCCCACCTCTCGTAGTACTGGCGGTAGGCATCAAGGCTGCGCACCAGTGGACCATTCTTGCCCTCCGGGCGAAGCCCCGCATCCAGGTCAACGGGAAAGAGCACGTCTTCACTCAGGCGAGTGATGTCCTTAACGATTTTCCCGGCAACCTCCATCGCTTGATCGCCAGCGCCCGCGTCACGGAACACATAGAGAACATCAAGGTCGCTGCCAAACCCGAGTTCGGCGCCACCGAATCGACCCATGCCGATGATGGCGAATTCAACGCCGGCGGAGTCTCTGCGAGCAATCTGGCAGATCCCTTCGAGGAAAACTTCAGCGAGCACACTCATGGCCCGTCCCACCGCACCGATGTCGATGACCCCCACCATGCTGGCAAGTGCAATTCGAAGGAGTTCCCGCCGCCGAAGCGAGCGCAGTGCTCCACTGGCTCCAGCTTCGTCGCTCGCATGTCTCTCGAGGGTTGCCTGTACTTCGTCGCGCAGGGACTCAAGGTCCCTGGGGACTAAGTCTTCGTCGTTATCGAGCCAGGCCGCGCCCTCGGGGATGCGACCAAGCAAGGCTGAGACATAACGGCTCGTCGAGAGCACACCGGTGAGACGGTTGGCTGCCCCAGAGGAGTCCCGCAACATCCGCAGAAACCAGTGGGTCTCCCCCAGGTCGTCGCTCAGAGTTCTAAATGCCAAGAGGCCGCCATCGGGATCAGTGCCCTCGGAGAGCCACGAGAGCAGCACGGGCAACAGCGTGCGCTGAATAGCTGCCCGCCTGGAGACACCTTGGGTGAGAGCACCGATGTGGTGGAGTGCGCCGGCTGGATTTCGAAACCCCGAGGCTTGCAGGCGCAACGATGCCTGCTCACTGGTGAGCTCGACACCCCCAGCGGCGAGGCCCGCTACCGCGGAGAGCAAGGGGCGATAGAACAGCTTCTCGTGAAGGCTTCGCACTGAACGCTGGATTGCCCTCCAATGGGCGACTAGGTCATCAGCAGTGTCTGCCAGCTTGGTCGAGCGCGCGAGCACCCGAATGGCGCTGTCGTCGCGGGGCATCAGGTGTGTTCGCTCAAGTTTGGAGAGTTGAATACGGTGCTCGAGCAGCCGCAGCGTTCGGTAGGCAAGATCAAACTCGGCTGCTTCCCCCCGTCCGACATAGCCGGCCTGAGAGAGTGCGCGAAGAGCACCCAGCGTGTCAGCGAGGCGGACGCTCTCATCTGTTGCGCCGTGAACGCGCTGCAGAAGCTGAATGGTGACTTCAATGTCCCGAAGCCCGC
>JBIILX010000083.1:0-5445 GCA_044338275.1 Pontimonas sp. | reverse complement strand
GTTCTCAGCCGGATTGCTGAGGACTTTGCTGCCCGCCTGGAGGATGAGCTCGGCTGGGCGACGTCGGCTCTGCCGATTCGTGGCTAGTTCGCCCTAGGGCAACAGGCGGTTTGGCCCTCTGAAGAGGAAGGTCGTCTCGCGGATGCTCGATTGCTCCAGCATCAACATGATGACCCGGGCCAAACCCATGCCAAACCCGCCGTGGGGCGGAACCCCGTGGCGGAAGAAGTCGAAGTAGGCGCCTAGGTCATCGACGTGCATGCCCTTGTCTTTGGCTTGGGCTTCCAGGATCTCGATGCGGTGCTCGCGCTGGGCGCCCGTGGAGATTTCGGTGCCGCGATACAGCAGATCGTAGGAGTTGGTGAGGCCATCGTTGTCGGCGTGACGCATGTGATAAAACGGCCGAATCGAGGTGTCGTAATCGGTCACAAACACAAAGGGGTGGCCGTGCTTCTCTTGAATATAGGCCGAGAGGCGACGTTCTGCCTCGGGGTCTAGGTCACCATCGGCACGGGGAAGGTCGTAACCACCAGCGGCGACGATGTCGCGTGCCTCTGCGAGGGATACCCGTGGGAACGGGGTGGTGGGAACACTGAGCTCAACGCCAAGAACGTCTCGAACCTGGTTCCCGTACTTCTCGACCACCGCGGTAACACCGGCTGTGATGACTTGTTCATGCATCGCCATCACGTCGTGGTGTGATTTCACCCAGCTCATTTCAGCGTCAACACTCGTGAACTCCGTAGCGTGCCGGGCGGTGAACGAGGGGTCAGCACGGAAGGCCGGCGCGATCTCGAAGACCGCGCCAAAGCCTGCGGGCTGGGCCATCTGCTTAAAGAACTGCGGGCTTTGGGCCAGGTAGGCGGTGGTGTCGAAGTATCCGACCTCGAAGAGCTCTGCGCGGGACTCACTGGCGCTTGCCATCAGTTTCGGCGTGTGGATTTCGATCCAGTCGCGCTCCACCCACCACTGGCGCATCGCGTGTTCAAAAGTGGTTTGGACGCGGAAGATGAGGTTTGCCCCCGGCCTGCGCAAATCAAGGAAACGCCAGTCCATGCGCTTATCAACGCTGGAATCTTCGGCGATGGGGGGTTCTGGTTCGGCACCTCCGGTGACGACCATCGAGGCCATCTTGACTTCGAGCCCACCGAGCTTGACGCGCTCGTCAATCTTGAGCTCGCCGGTGACCTCAATGAAAGAGCCAGAGGCTAGGGCTGAGATGGCGTCGGTGAGAGAACGGCGTTCGGGGCTGGAGCCTGCTTCGGGGTCATCCTCGCGAAGAGCTGGGTTCACCAGCTGTGCGGCGCCGGATTCGTCGCGCAGGATGACGAACTGGACCTTCTTCTGATCACGCACGGTCTCGACGAATCCCCCGACGGTCACGATTGTTCCGTCGGTCGTGTGGGCGAGATCGGCAATGCGAATACGTGAGGTCACAAGAGCCGAGTCTACAAGTCGGCTCAGCGTCCCTGAAGCCATGTCCTCATAGACTTGGGCCCGTGCCTGCAGATCTCATTCACTTCGTTCGCCACGGTGAAGTCCATAATCCCGACAAGATTCTCTACGGTCGACTCGATGGTTTTGGCCTTTCTGAGCGTGGTGCACAGATGGCAGACCGCGCCGCGAGCGCTTTAGCAACCAGGCCGATTGCCAAAGTCTTCTCAAGTCCGTTGCAGAGAGCGGTTGAATCAGCCACCGCTCTCTCCAAACGCGTTGATGTTCCGATCACTATTGACGAGCGCTTAAACGAGGGCGTGAATGTCTTTGAAGGCACCAGGTTGAGCCTGGGTCGGGTCTTCCGAGAGCCTTCGATGCTTGTCCACTTCAGGAATCCCTGGAAGCCGAGTTGGGGTGAGCCCTATCGCGAGATTTCCCAGCGCATGCTGGATATCGCAGAGCACGCCTGGAATTCGGTGGATGAGGGCGAAGTGGCCTTAGTCAGCCACCAGGTCGCTATCTGGATCTTCCACAGAACGGCAGCGGGAATTCCGCTACCTCATATGCCCCACGATCGGCGGTGTGCTCTCTCCAGCATCACAAGCTTCAGGAAGATTGGCACCAAGTGGAAAGAAGAGAGCTACCGCGAGCCGGCCACTGATCTTCTCGAGGATGCCATCGACACGGGTGCCGTTTAAATGCGCGCCCTTCACTTCGCCACAGCAGTGGCGCTGGCTCTCACCCTTGGTGCCTGCACCGGAAGTGGTGACGAGCTAGCAGCGCAGTATCGCGAGGGCACCGGCCAGAACTACATCTCGGGAGATGGCGCCCTCACCATTTTGGCACCGGAATCCAGGGCCACCCCGGTCGAATTCAGCGGCTCGACCGACCTCGGGGACACGTTCACCAGCGCTGATTACGCGGGGCAAGTTATCGTCGTCAACTTTTGGTATGCCGGGTGTCCACCCTGCCGCCTCGAAGCGGCCGACCTGGAGGCCGTCTACCAAGAATTCAAGGACCAGGGTGTGGTCTTCGTTGGTGTGAACATCATGGATCAAGCGCCCACCGCGCTGACTTTTGCCAAAGAGTTCGGTGTTACCTACCCGTCGTTGTTGGATGCTAACGACGGCGCAGTGCGCTTGGCATTTTCCGGACAGATTGCCCCGAACGCCGTTCCCACCACGTTGGTTCTCGATAAGGACGCCCGCGTGGCCGGGCGAATCTCCGGTCTCTTGAGCGACCCCCAGGTTCTTGTCGGAATGATCGAGTCAGTGCTTCAGGAGCCGAGCTAGTGGATTCCATCGGCGAGGTGATCTTTAGCGGTCCTCTGCTGCTGGCGCTGCCCTTAGCGTTACTTGCTGGGTTGGTTGCTTTCGCTTCGCCCTGCGTTCTGCCCCTGGTGCCCGGCTACCTCGGATATGTCAGCGGGTTCTCGTCCACCGCAGAACTAGCCGCCACACCGAAGACCCGGGTAGTGATCGGCGTTTTGCTGTTTATCACCGGATTCTCCACTGTCTTTATCGGGTTTTCGGTTGCGTTTGCTTCTCTCGGCCTGCTTCTTCTCGGGTGGATGGACATCATCATCCGCTTTGCCGGCTTGCTCGTCATCTTGATGGGCTTTGTCTTCATTGGTCAGGTGTCGTTCCTGCAGCGACAAACCAAGCTCCCCCTTGTCACGGCGAACGGCTATCTAGGCGCTCCGTTGCTCGGTGTTGTTTTTGGGTTGGGCTGGGCGCCCTGCATTGGGCCCACCTTGATCGCGGTGAACACGTTGGCGCTCAGCGCAGGTGATATTCCCCGCGCTGTCGCACTGGCCATTGCCTATTGCATCGGTTTGGGCGTGCCCTTCATCCTCATCGCACTCGGTTTTGGCTGGGTCACTGGTGCGGTGGGCTGGCTCAAGAAGCACATGCGGGCCATCAACATCGCCGGTGGTGTGATCTTGATGGCGATTGGCACGGCCATGGTTACCGGTGTGTGGCAGTTCTGGATGTCGAGCCTTCAGGCGGTGATTAGTGGAACCACTCCGCCCCTCTGATTATGACGATGGTCGCCAAGCGCCAGCAATCTCCCAACCCACCCTTGACGCTGGGGGGTGGGCACGGTTCTTCTGGCGTCAACTGACCAGCATGAAAACAGCCCTCGTGCTGTTGCTGCTTCTGGCCTTGGCCTCCATCCCGGGCTCTCTCGTTCCTCAGCGGTCCAGTAACCCCAATGGTGTAATCCAGTTCGAGCGGGATGATCCGGAACTCTTCGCCATTCTGGATGGCCTCCAACTTTTTGACACCTTTAGCTCGGTGTGGTTCTCGGCCATCTATCTGCTGTTGTTTGTGTCCCTGGTGGGGTGCATTGTGCCAAGAGCCCAGCACCACATGAAGGCGTTGCGGCAACCGCCGCCAGCCACACCGTCGAGGCTTGAGCGGCTGGAGCACTACAGCTCGATCCAGGTCACGGGTGACCGTGATGCCATGCTCACCAGCGCTGAACGGTTGTTGAAGAAGGCCGGCTACCGCGTTGCCCCGGAAAAAGGCGCGGTGGCGGCTGAGCGGGGTTATCTGCGGGAGACGGCAAACCTGGTGTTTCACCTCGGGCTTGTTGGAATCCTGATTGGCCTCGCCGCTGGGACGGGGTACAAGTACTCGGGCCAGCGCATAATTATTGAAGGCCAAACCTTCACCAATCAGCTGACCAGTTATGACTTCTTCAATCCAGGTCGCTTCTTTGCTGAAGAGTCACTCGAGCCCTATTCGCTGAGCCTGGGCGAGTTTGTCCCCGAGTATGAATTTGATGTGACCAGTGGCGTCGCTAACGCGCTGGATTTCACCGCGAACCTGATTGTGACTGAGGAAGGTTCCAGCCGCGATGCGCAGGTCAAGGTCAATGAGCCCCTGGATATCCAGGGAACCTCCGTCTATTTGCTGGGCAATGGTTTCGCCCCGTGGGTGACAGTGCGCTCGCCCGGGGGCGATGTGGTGTTCAGCCAGCCGGTCCCCTTCCTGCCCCAGGATTCCAACCTCACAAGCATCGGTGTCGTGAAGTTGCCCGATGGACTGCGATCCCAAACCGGGTTGATTGGGTTTCTCTACCCCTCCGCGGTTGCGCTGCCCAGCGGCGCTTTGACTTCTGTGTATCCCGAGCCCGACCAGCCCGTGCTCACGTTCAACGTTTTTGAAGGCGACCTCGGGTTGAACGAGGGTATTCCACGCAATGTGTATTCCCTCGACACCGATTCCTTGACCCAGGTCACCGGTGGTGACACCGGTGAAGACTCGATCATTCTGGGTCTCGGCGAATCACAAGAGTTACCGGGCGGCCGTGGCTCAATTGAGTTCACGTCTTTGCCGCGGTTCATCAGCGTTGATATCCACCGTGATCCCACCCAGCTTCCTGTTGCGCTGTCCTCAGCGGTCATCCTCGGCGGGCTTGTGGTGAGTTTGTTTGTGACTAGGCGTCGCGCCTGGATTCGAGTCCATGAGGCTGATGGGACGGGCTCTGTCCGGGTCGAGTTCGCAGCGCTGGCTCGTGGCGATGACCCAGGGCTAGAAGCCGAGTTGGCCCGATTGGTCGCTGATTTTTCCCAGGAACACGACCATAGGCTGGTGTCATCATGATGGATTTCGCCAGCTTGTCGTTGTTTGCGGTCTATTCAGCAATGGCCGTTTATACGGTGTCGTTCTTGTTCTTCACGTGGGATTTGGCCAAGCGATCGTCGATGGCAGCCCCGGCCACCGGCGATGAGCCAAGCGCCAAGCGGTCGCCGGGAACGATGTTCCAGCGGATTGGGCTAAGCCTGCTGGTTGTTGCCTGGATCTTTCATCTGGCAGCCACTGTGTTGCGAGGGATTGCGGGGGAGCGGGTTCCCTGGGCCAACATGTTTGAGTTTGGGTTGACCGCAACGACGCTGATTGTCGCGGTGTTCCTCGGAACCCTGTTCTGGCGCGACCTCACGTATCTCGGCGCATTTGTGTCTGGTTTTGTTCTGTTGTCCCTTGGCATCGTGACAGTCAA
>JBIILX010000042.1:0-10515 GCA_044338275.1 Pontimonas sp. | reverse complement strand
CTTCCCCCAGCGCTGCAGTCGGCATGGCTCGTCATCCACGTGTTTGTCGCAAGCCTCGCCACCGCGTTTTTCGCACTCGGTGCTGGACTGTCGATTCTTCAGTTGGTGCGCGCTCGCTTTGAAGCCCGTGAGATGGCGAAGGCAGGGCTGTTGAAGACACTGCCGGCCTCGAGTGTTCTTGAGTCTCTGGCCTATCGACTCAACGTGGTGGGTTTTGTGTTGTGGACCTTCACCCTTATCGCCGGGGCTATCTGGGCCGAGCGCGCATGGGGTCGCTACTGGGGCTGGGACACCAAAGAGGTGTGGACGTTCATTATTTGGGTGATTTTCGCTGGATATATCCACGCCAGGGCCACCCGCGGCTGGCGCGGATCACGCTCCGCGTGGCTCGGAATCATTGGTTTCGGAGCGGTCTTGTTCAACTACACCGTGGTGAACATTGCCTTCACAGGCCTTCACTCCTACTCCGGCCTCTAAACCAGGCCCAGGCAGCGCTCCAGGCGACCGAGCCACCACTCTCGTCGCTCGGTCGTCATCGCATAGCGGGCCAGTAACTCGGTGTCGAGGACGGGGGGAGTGACGGAGAGCGCACCTGCGTGGGCGACGAGTGGGGTGGTCACCACATCACCCTCCAAGAAGGATGCAGTGCCAAGACCTGCATCGAGGCTGTATGGCTGGTTGGTCGAGAGAATCTGGTGGAGCTTCGCTCCGTAGTGCAGGCCAACACTTGTCTCGAGGGCACTCGAGACCACCACATCACACCCGGCCTCGCGGGCCCTATCAGCGATGGCCAGTGCCTTCGCAATTCCACCCAGTGGCTGAACTTTCAGCACCACTACGTCACAGGCTTTCGCCTCCAACACCGTCGTGATGTCGGAGCTTCTGCGGATGGACTCATCGGCGGCGATGCCAATCCCCAGCTCTGACATTCGCTGGCGCAACACCGCCATATCGCTGACAGATTCCACGGGCTGCTCCACGTAGTCGAGGTCGAGTGGTTCCATTTCGCGAATGGCGTGTTCGGCTTCATCCAGCGTCCACGAGCCATTCGCATCAATGCGAATTCGCCCGGTTGCTCCGAGAGCGTCCCGAACCGCGCGAACGCGGGCGACGTCGGTCGCCCTGGTGGATCCTGGGCCGCCGACTTTGACCTTGATGCAGGTCGGTGATCCAAGCCCAGCCACAAAGGCCGGAACATCTGCTGCGTCTATCGCGGGGACCGTGCCATTAACCCGAATGGTGCCGGGGGTGGTGGTGGGAACCTGGTCCTGGTGGAAACCTTGTTCCAGGCTGGAGGACAGCCAGGTTGCGGCCTCAGCGTCGTCGTAGTCGAGGAAGGGGCTCCATTCAGCTGGCCCGTCGGGAGCGTCAAAAATCAGAGCCTCGCGAGTGGTAATCCCCCGAAACGGCGTCGTCATCGGAATCGACACGGCGTGGGCCATGGCCTGGAGGTCATGCAAAGAGGGGGAGCTCATGCTCCACAGTTTTCCATGGTTATCCCGTCGTAGGCTTAGGGCATGACTTCCACACCCTCACCGCTCTTTGATGCGTCAGTGTGGCACACCGTCGAGGGCTTCGACGATGTCGAAGACATCACTTATCACCAGAGCGCTGATGGGCAGATTGCCAGAGTGGCATTCAATCGACCTGAGGTGCGCAACGCTTTTCGCCCTCAGACCGTTGATGAGCTCTACCGGGCACTAGACCACGCACGCCTGCAGAGCACGCTGGGTGTGGTGATTCTGACCGGTAATGGCCCAAGCCCCAAGGATGGCGGGTGGGCATTTAGCTCCGGCGGTGATCAGCGTATTCGTGGCGCTGATGGTTATCAGTACTCGAGCACCGATGATGCCTCTGGCATCGACCCGAACCGGAGCGGCCGGCTGCACATTCTTGAGGTGCAGCGCCTTGTTCGTTTTATGCCGAAGGTTGTGATCGCAGCCATTCCCGGGTGGGCTGCCGGTGGTGGCCAC
Source organism: Pontimonas sp. (assembly GCA_044338275.1). GTDB lineage: Bacteria > Actinomycetota > Actinomycetes > Actinomycetales > Microbacteriaceae > Pontimonas. Next base: position 8,542 of record JBIILX010000042.1, on the reverse strand, counting down.
AGCCTTCATGTGATTTGCGATCTCAGCATCGCCAGCAAAGAGCATGCCATGTTCAAACAAACCGACGCTGATGTCGGTTCGTTCGATGCTGGTTACGGGTCTGCGTATTTTGCCAAACAGGTCGGCCAAAAGTTTGCCCGTGAAGTGTTCTTCTTGGCCCAGGAATATGACGCCACTCGTGCGCTGGAGATGGGTGCGGTCAATGCGCTCGTTCCTCACGCGAAGCTCGAGTCGACCGCACTCGAGTGGGCTCGCACCATTCTCACCAAGAGCCCGACGGCGATTCGCATGCTGAAGTTCGCCATGAATGCTGTTGATGATGGGCTTGTCGGGCAGCAGCTCTTTGCCGGTGAAGCCACTCGCTTGGCCTATGGAACAAGCGAAGCTGCAGAGGGGCGCGATGCGTTCCTCGAGAAGCGCTCGCCTGACTGGTCGCCCTATCCCTGGCACAGCTAGGTCTCACCGCTGATGCGTGAGTTGAAAGTTGTTGACGTCTCTGATCCGCGAGCCCTCGCGGAGCCACTGAATGATGCCCTGTTCAACAATGGCCCAGCCGTGTTGCCAAGGCCTGGCGGAGCAAAGCTGACGGCAACAGCTCCGATGGAAGTCGAGGACGATGTCGCCCTCGTCATTGAGACCAGTGGAACAACGGGAGCGCCCAAAAGAGTGACATTGGGTGCGCCAGCTCTGCTGGCAAGTGTTGAGGCCGCACACCAGGCACTGGGTGGCCCAGGGCAGTGGCTTCAGCTGCTGCCAGCCCACTACATCGCAGGGGTTCAGGTAGTAACGCGCTCACTGGTGGCTGGAACGACGGCGATTGCACTTCATCCAGAACCGTTCTCCACGGTCGCAATGACCGGGGTTGCTGATGAACTCCTGGCCCAGAGCACACCCCTCTACACCTCTGTCGTTCCGGCCCAGCTTCAGCGGATCCTGGATGACGCGCCTGGCATGCCAAAACTCGACGAGCTGATGCGACGCTTTAGCGCGATCCTCGTGGGCGGCCAGTCAATCCCAGAGACCCTGGTGAATCGCGCAGCCGATGCCGGCTATCGACTTATTCGCACCTATGGCTCCTCCGAAACCGCCGGTGGTTGCGTGTGGGATCAGCGGCCGATTGGCGACACCCGCGTTCGAGACATCGATGGGCGCTTAGCCATTGCCGGCTCGGTGCTTGCCACAGGATATGTCGGCGACTCCGAGCGCACAGCGCGAAGCTTCGTAATCGAGGGCGATGAGCGCTGGTATCTCACTGATGATGCGGGCTATGTGACTGGCGAGGGGCTCGTCGTGGTCGAGGGGCGCCTCGATGATGTCATCGTGTCCGGTGGCGTGAAGATAGCCCTTGCTGCCGTGGAGAAAGCCATCCAGCGTGAACTGGGGGTTGCTGATGCTTTTGTTGTGGGCGCCCACCACTCCGAGTGGGGGCATGTGCCAGTCGTGGTGACCACGGGAGCGCTAGATCTTGTGCGCATTCGCCTGGCCGTTCAGAAGGCCCTGGGAGTTGAGGCCAGACCCGATCGCGTAGTCCAGGTCGCCTCTATTCCGCTTCTGGGTTCTGGAAAACCTGACCGGCTGGCGATGGCTTCCCTCGCCGAGGGTCCACACGCATGACTACTCAGAGCGTGAGCGCTGCGGACTGGATTGCCGGTGCGAGGTTTCGAACCCTTCCGCTTGCCCTAGCGCCGGTGGTCTTGGGTGGGGCGTCCGCCCAGTGGGCAGGTTCTTTTGATGCGGTCTTGTTCCTCCTCTGCGTGGTGGTGGCACTGGCACTTCAAGTGGGGGTCAATTACGCAAACGACTATTCCGATGGCATCCGTGGCACGGATGCTAAGCGCGTAGGGCCCGCTCGGTTGACCGGCTCTGGCCGGGTGGAGCCAGCCAAGGTGAAGCGTGCCGCATTTCTCTCGTTCGCAGTCGCTGTCTTGGCAGGCTTGGTACTTGTGGTGGTGAGCCAGCTCTGGATATTCCTGGCCATCGGGGCTCTTGCCCTTGTCGCCGCCTGGTTTTACACCGGAGGCCGTGCGCCCTATGGCTATCAGGGCTTTGGCGAAATTGTTGTTTTTGTGTTCTTTGGTGTGGTCGCTACAGTCGGGACAGCGTGGGTCATGGTCGGATTCATCCCCGCTGAGACCTGGTTCACCGGCTCTGCTGCGGGGTTCTTCGCGAGCGCTGTGTTGCTGGTCAACAACATCAGAGACCGTGAGCAGGACGCGCAGGTCGGAAAGAAGACCTTGGCCGTTCGCCTGGGTGATCGGCCAAGCCGCATTCTCTTGGCTGTTCTGCTTCTTCTGCCCTACGCGATTCTCGGGGTTCTCTCGTTGGTGTTCCTCTGGGCGCCCGTGGTCTTTGTCACCGGGATTGTCACTGTGGTGATCATCGTGATTGTGATGACCGCGCGGACACCCAAGGAACTGATTACGGCGCTCGGGCTCATGTCCCTCAACGCCGTTATTTACGCCCTAGGACTTGGCGCCGCCATCGCCTTCTGAATCGGGTGCATCTTCAGCCAGCGCATCGGAATCGGGCTGCTTGGCGCGCTCCAGGCGGGTTGCTAAATCCTCCGCCAGCTTGTCTCTCTGGCGCACAAAGAAAATGTAGGAGAGGGCAAACGCGATCACCGTTGCGAGCAGTGCTGAAGCCCACCACACGATGTTGAGAACCATCAGGACTGTGAAGGCTACTGCGAAAAGTCCGATACGAATGATGCTGTAGCGAATCCAGAGGGCCATCCTCCCAGTGTAGGCGCGTACAATCGTGGTTATGGTCCGTTGGATAGTGATCGGTGCCGTCGCGGTAGTGGCGTTTACGATTTATGCCCTTGTCGACCTCTTTATGACGGCTGCGCCCCGGGTTCGCGCGTTCCCGAAACCCCTCTGGATCGCTATCATCGTCGCGCTTCCCGTTTTGGGCCCTTTTTTGTGGCTGCTGATTGGCAAAGTACGCGGCAAACCTAAGGCTGCACGGACGGTGGGCAATGCCCCTGACGATAATCCGACGTTCTTGAGCTCCATCGACCGCGAAGAGTCTGATGAGCGGATCCGCAGACTTGAAGAGGAGCTCCGCAAGCTCGACGAGGAAAGCCAAGGAGGCTCAGGTGCCGAGGGGCCGTCCGGTGATTCACCCGACCAGGACACTCCGCCCCGGAACTCATGACCGTTTCGCCCGCCACCGACTGGTCGGTGGCCTTTCTCGGGCAACTTGTGGCCAAGGGCATCTCTCACGTCGTTGTCTCCCCGGGCTCTAGGTCCCAGGCTTTAGCGCTTGCAGCACTGGCCTGGGAGAGAGCCTCCGAGGGCGCACTCAGTGTTCACGTGGTTATCGATGAGCGATCTGCCGCATTTAGGGCGTTGGGTTTAGCACTCGAGAGTAATCGGCCAGCTGTGTGCATCGCGACGTCTGGCTCAGCCCCGGCCCACTATTTCCCCGCAGTGCTTGAGGCGCTTCATGCTGGGGTGCCACTGATTGTGCTCGCAGCAGACCGCCCAGAAGAGCTTCATGGTCAGGGCGCCAACCAGACAACAGCTCAGCACGAGCTTTTTGGCCCCCGAGTTCCCAGTTGGACCGTCCCGGCAGCTGATGGCTCTGATGGCACGGATGCGAAGCGGATCGCTACCGAGGTCGCCACCGCCGCTTATCGCGGCGGTCCTGCTTATGTCAGCGTGTCCTTTCGCGAACCACTGAGTGCTGCAATCCCAGAGGGATCTCTGGTGATGCCAGAGGTCGTGGTTCCAGACTTTGCGTCATCCGCTGACGGACGGGGTTCAGCCGGTGCTGTGAGCCTCGAACCGGAGGCCGGGACCCTGGTCATTGCCGGGCATGGCGCTGGCCCCCGGGCCGAAGCACTGGCACTCGAGCTTGGAGCACCACTCATTGCTGAAGTGGTCAGTGGGGCGCGTTTTGGGCCCCACCTCGTTCCTGCCTATCGGCAGGTTCTTCGTGATGAAGCACTGGTCGGCGGCATTCAGAGAGTTGTGACCGTGGGGCGCCCCACGCTCTCCAGAGAGGTGTCCTCTCTCCTAGGGCGCACCGACGTCACCCAGATTGTGCTGAAGGGCCGGGAATTAGAGGCCGCGAACCCCAGCCGAGTGGCCCAGGTGGTTGACGATGTGGTGGTCACTCGCCCTGCAACAAAGGACGAGAGCGCTCTGTGGGTCAAGCCCTGGGTTATGGCAGGCAGGCGCCTGCAGGACGCCCAGCTGGCGCAGATCACACCCGTGGCACCGGATATCGAGGCACTCACGTCCAACGACCCCGCCACACGGAGTGCTTTTGCCACCCAAGAAATGAAGGTGTTACGGCACAGCGTTGTGAGGGAGAGTCTGGCGCTTGCCGTGTGGGAGGCAGCCTGGCCTCACGACCGGCTGGTCTTTGGTGCTTCGCGCATGGTCCGGGTCGCGGATTCGATCATTCCTGGCAAAAATATTCCTGTTTTTTCGAACCGGGGGCTCTCTGGAATAGATGGGACCATCTCGACGGCGAGGGGTATTGCCAAGGCCTCGTCGGCTATTGGCGTTACCCGAGTGCTCCTGGGTGATCTTGCTCTCCTGCACGATGTTGGCTCGCTACTGATTGAACCAGGGATCGATGACGCGGCTCGCGTGCACCTGATTGTTGCCAACGATGGCGGCGGCACCATCTTTGATGAACTCGAAGTCAGCCAGGTGGCATCACAGGAAGACCGCGACCGCGTTCTTTTCACGCCTCACGAGGCTTCTCTCGAAGCCCTAGCTGGCGCCTATGGCTGGGCTTATCGCAAGGTTAATCACCTCGGTGATTTAGCCGAAGCGTTGAGTGCCAGTGACGCCAGGCTCATCGTTGACGTCGCTATCGCTCGGGGCAACTAATCCCCCTGGGGGCCAAAAGCGCCAAGAACTGGTTTGAACTTAAGCCTGGTTTCCAATAACTCAGACGCTGGTTCCGAATCTGCCACGATGCCGGCGCCGGCGTAGGCGGTGATGGTTCCCTCGGGTGACCATTGGGCACAGCGCAGTGCAATCGACCATTCGCCATCTCCGCTGGCATCCATCCACCCGACTGGGCCTGCATAGCGACCGCGGTCGAAAGGCTCCAATTGGCGAATGATCTCTAGCGCCAGTGGCGTGGGGGACCCCGCGACGGCGGCGCTGGGGTGAATGGCGCCCACCACCTCGAGGCTCGTGACCCCATCGGGAAGCGTGGCCTCGATGTCGGTGGCCAAGTGCCAGACGTTCGCAAGTTTCAGGGTGAAGGGCTGCTCGTCAGCCGCGCTGTGGGCAGTAATCGGCTCTAAGGCCTGGACGACACTGTTGACCGCGAAGCGGTGCTCATCGTTGTCTTTGGGCGAGGTCGCCAGCGCTTCGGCTCTGGCTCGGTCCGCGGCGGGGCTGTCGCCGCGGGCTGTGCTTCCGGCTAGGACCCGAATACTGAGCCTGCCGTCGTGAACAACGGCGAGGGTTTCTGGTGTTGATCCCACGAGACCATCAATGGCGAAGGTCATGCAGTCCGGGTATGCGTCTGCGAGGCGCGTGAGTGCTTGGCGCCAGTCCTGAATGCCTGGCGCATGGGCAACCAGGTCTCTGGCCAGCACAACTTTGTCGGCAACACCTTCTTGAACCTGGGCAATGATTCCCTCGACCGCGCGACCATAGTCTTCTTCACCCAACAGGCCTGGCCCCCAGGCGAGGGGCTCCAGCTGTGGGGGCGCCGATCGCTTGGAGTTTGTCGAAGGGAGAGCCTCACCGTCTAGGGCAATATCCGTTCGCCACGACTTTCCGTTGTGGCGACCAATGACCACCCGGGGAATGACCAGAACGCTCTCCTGCTGGGACTCATCGGCAAAGGTGAACGTTCCCATGCAGACCAGACCACTGCCTGGCTCGTTGACAGGGTCATCGACCCGTGCCAAAGACACCAAGTCCCGCCATGCCTTCGATGCATCCCTAAAGCGGTGGGGCCCGCGAAAGCTCAGGGTTAGTGCGGTGCCAAGACCCACGACGCCATGTCCGCGGCGCTGCATGGTGAGTGGATTCTCCGCGCTCACCCAGTCAGTTAATGAGCCGTCATGGCTCATCGCCCTGGTCGTCGCGACCAGGGTAGGGAGTTGGGTGGTGGTGGACATAGTCTCCAGATTAGTCCCGGGTGCTGAGGGAACACTTGGTGCCAAGATTGTCAGGATTATGGCGGTTGTCCTTGACTAGGCTGGAACACGTGACCACCGCCGACCTGAACAAGAATCCAGAGGAAGTCTCTGGAATGTTTGACGAGGTCGCCCAAGGCTATGACCGCACTAACGCCCTGCTCTCTGGCGGGAATTCCGTGCTGTGGCGGATTGCCACGGTTAAGGCACTGAAAATTCAACCCGGTGAGCGGGTGCTCGATGTTGCTGCCGGAACGGGAACCTCCTCTAAAGCCCTTGCGAGGGCTGGCGCCGAAGTTGTGGCACTCGATTTCTCGCCCGGAATGGTGGCCGAGGGTCGCACACGCCATCCAGACATTGAATTCATCGTGGGAGACGCGGAAGCACTGCCTTTTCCGTCTGCCAGTTTCGATGCGGTCACGATCAGTTTTGGTCTTCGCAACGTCAGTAACCCCCAGGTCGCACTCGGTGAGATGTATCGAGTGTTGAAGCCAGGTGGGCGGATCGTGATTTGTGAGTTCTCTCACCCACCGGCCGCCCTTGTCAAGGCAGGGTATGACAGCTATATGAAGTATGTGATGCCAGTGATTACCTCAGTGGCCAGCACCCACAAAGATTCCTACCGTTACTTGATGGAATCGATCCAGGAGTGGCCAGAACAGTCCGTTGTGTCCCAGTGGCTCCGGGGCGCAGGATTCACTCGGGTTGCATACCGTAATCTGACCGGAGGCATCGTTGCCCTGCACCGTGCCAGGACTCCTGAAGATTCGAAAGTGCGTGAATCTGTAGGAAAACGGCGCGCCAGACCCGCGTCACCGTCCACCTCCTCGGTCTCTATCCCGGTCCAGGAGCCTTAACAGGCACTTCGCCCTTATCCAAGGAATTCCCGTGAACCCCAGTCCCACAGCGGCAGCTCAGGCCAGCCGCGGTGCGTCGTTTCTGAGCGGCGGCTCGATCCTGAGCGCCACTGCGGAAGAAAAGAAGCTGGGGAAGGCCCTTGATCAGGGGCTCGAGGCTGTGGAGAGCGGCCTGGAGCGCGAACTGAAGTTCACGGAAGACATTGCCGATGCCGTTGCCCGCTACCTCTTCGATGCCGGGGGGAAGCGCGTGCGCCCTCTGTTGACTCTGTTGACGTCTCAGTGGGGCGAGGGGGCCAATGACAAGGTCATTCGCTCCGCACAAGTCATCGAGCTGACTCACCTTGCCACCCTGTATCACGACGACGTCATGGACGAGGCTGCCCAGCGCCGGGGTATTTCTGCAGCGCAAACGGTGTGGGGGAACTCGGTGGCGATTCTTGCCGGAGACCTTCTGTTCGCCCGCGCGGGAACGCTCGTGGCGTCGCTCGGAACACAGGCCATCACCTTGCAGGCAGCCACCTTCGAGAGACTATGCCTTGGCCAAATGCGTGAAACCGTGGGCCCCAAGCCCGGTGCTGAGCCGATTGCCCACTACCTGGGTGTGCTCTCGGACAAAACCGGTTCACTGATTGCTTTGGCTGCCGAGTTTGGATTGCGCATGTCCGGTGGGCCAGAAGAGTTGGTTGCGCCTGTTCGCCGATTTGGCGAGAAAATTGGTGTCGCTTTCCAACTCGTTGATGACGTCATCGATTTGAGCGCGCGTGGTTCCGGAACCGGAAAGCCCCCCGGAACCGATGTGCGCAGGGGTGTTACCACCCTGCCCATGCTCTATTTGCAGGAGCAGGCAGCCTCAGACGCTGAGGCCGCTGCTCTGCTCGAGCGCCTCGCCCGCGGGACATCTGGTGAGGCAGGCGAGGAAGAGTTTCAAGAGTCAATTCGCATGCTCCGGGAGCACTCGGTCACTAAGCGGACGATGGACACAGCTCGAGCAATGGCTGATGATGCCATCGCTGAGCTCTCCGTAGCGCCCGATGACCTGGTGCGCCAGGGCCTCATTCGCTTTGCCCATACCGTCGTGGATCGCACTAACTGAATTAGAGTGGCCTCCTGGTCTTTTAGGAAATAGGTGAGTTCTTCTATGTCTAAGTTGCGCCTCGCAATCGTGGGTGCCGGTCCGGCTGGCATCTATGCAGCGGACATGCTGCTCAAGCACGAGCGCTCCTTTGATGTCTCCATCGACCTTTTTGAGCGCTTGCCAGCGCCCTATGGCCTCGTTCGCTACGGTGTTGCCCCCGACCACCCCCGCATCAAGGGCATCATCACAGCGCTCCGCGAAGTTCTCGACACGGGCCAGATTCGCCTCTTTGGCAATGTGAACTACGGCACCGACATCACCCTGGATGATTTGAAAAAGCACTACAACGCCGTGATCTTCTCCACAGGTGCAATCCGTGATCACACTCTAGATATCCCGGGCGTTGAGCTTGAGGGCAGTTATGGCGCCGCTGATTTCGTCAGCTGGTATGACGGGCATCCCGATGTTCCTCGCACCTGGCCACTGGAT
>JBIILX010000027.1:0-16329 GCA_044338275.1 Pontimonas sp. | reverse complement strand
GCGCCTAGACTGGGAGAAAATACGACAGAAGGCAGCACAGATAGTGAATTTCTCCGACCTCGGCATTGAGTCCGACCTGGTCGACGCTCTCGCAAGCAAGGGCATCCTCGAACCATTTCCTATTCAGGAACAAACTATTCCCATCGCACTGACTGGCCAAGACATTATTGGTCAGGCAAAAACAGGAACCGGCAAAACTTTTGGTTTTGGCTTACCGCTGATTCAAGCCCTCGGGCTTAATCCGGAACCGGGTGTCAAAGCACTCATTGTGGTGCCGACTCGTGAGCTGGCAGTCCAGGTCACCGAAGACATCGTTCTTGCCTCCAGCAATCGATCCACCACAGTGGTCTCGATTTATGGCGGCAAGGCCTATGAAGGCCAAGTGGAGGCCATCAAGGCTGGCGCGCAGATTGTGGTGGGAACACCCGGCCGTCTTTTGGACTTGGCAAGCCAGCGTCTGCTTTCCTTGGCTGATGTGAAGGTCATGGTTCTCGATGAAGCAGACAAGATGCTGGACCTCGGCTTTTTGCCCGATGTTGAAAAGCTCTTCTCGCAGACCTCCCCCACCCGTCACACCATGCTCTTCTCGGCCACGATGCCGGGGCCCGTGGTCGCACTCGCCCGCCGCTTCATGAACAAGCCGATTCACATCAGGGCCACCTCGCCCGATGAGTCCATTACGCAGGCCAACATCAAGCACTTCGTCTATCGCGCCCACGCACTCGATAAAGACGAAGTGATTGGCCGCATCCTCCAGGCCGAGGGTCGAGGCAAGACCGTTGTCTTCACTCGCACCAAACGCCAAGCAGCCCGCCTGCAGGAGGAACTCAGCGACCGCGGATTCTCCGCCGGTTCCGTCCACGGGGATCTGAGCCAAGACGCGCGTGAGCGCGCCATGGCCGCTTTCAAGGCCGGCAAGCACGATGTGTTAATTGCTACCGACGTGGCAGCACGCGGAATCGACGTGGATGACGTCACCCACGTGATTAACCACACGATCCCCGAAGACGACAAAGCGTACCTCCACCGCGTGGGCCGCACAGGTCGCGCTGGCAAAACAGGCATCGCCGTGACGTTTGTGGATTGGGATGACCTCCACAAGTGGGCGCTGATCAACAAAGCCCTCGAAATGGGAATCCCCGAACCCGTGGAAACCTATTCCTCTTCACCCCACTTCCTCACGGACTTAGACATCCCCGCGGGGACCAAGGGCCGCTTGAAGACAACCCCCATTCCCCAGAAGGAAAAGCGCGCGGGCGAGCCACCCCGCACAAAGACGACACCGGCCAAGAAGCCTCAGGCTCACGACCCCAGTGACATGGGTGACCAGCGCGGGCGTGCCCGCACGCGTCAGCGCCGACGCACTACGAGCTAATCGGGCTAGCCCCGCTCGCCCTGGCGACAATCGTTTCGTAGCTATCCTCCGAGGTGGTGTTTTCACCGAGCCGATTAGCTTTGCGGTCACCGTGATAGTCACTCGACCCGGTCACCAGTATTCCCAGCTCTGAGGCGACCTCGCGCAGCAGGGCTTTGCCCTCCTCGGTGTTCTCCCGGTGGTCAATCTCGAGGCCAGCCAGCCCAGCCTCGACATAGCTCTGGTAGCCGGCGATGACCTCCGCCAAGGGTGCCGTGTGATCAACCGCGCCGGACCTGGCACCCGTGGCCGGGTGGGCAAGAATTGCCACCCCGCCGGCATGAGTGATGATCTCGAGGGCCCGCAGAAGCCTCGGCGCATAGTGGGGCACGTGGTAGGGACCATCGGCCCGCAGGGCCGTGGCAAAGGCGGCATCGGTGTCAGGGAAATACCCCTTCTCAATCAGAATCTGGGCGATGTGGGGCCGGCCGGGCGTCGCGCCAGCGGCCATCGCCCCTCGCACCTCATCCCAACTTATGTCGAAATCCACCGCAAGCTTCTCCACCATCAACCGCAGCCGATCAGCTCGATGGTCACGAATTCGGGCCATCTCGGCAACCAGTTCGGGGTTATCGGTATCCACCAAGAGGCCCAAGACGTGGACGCTCCGAGGAATAGCACCGGGGGTCGGATCAATGACTTGTGCGCTGAGCTCAATGCCTGGAACCAGGGTCATTCCGGTGCCATAAATGGCATCAGTGGCTTCATCGATACCGGCCACAGTGTCGTGGTCGGTGAGCGCCAACACGTCCACTCCAGAGGCCACGGCCTGGGCAATCAGCTCAGAGGGCGAATCAGACCCATCGGAATACCGGGAGTGCGAATGAAGGTCGATGCGTCTGGATGGCACTGCTCCATGCTACGTGTCAGACTGGTGACGTGACTGACCAGGAGAGCGCGCGCCCCCCAGAAAACCGGTCAACCACCCCAATTTCTGACGCTTTTCGGGATTTCATCTCCACCGGGTGGGGTGAAGCCCCTCAGATTTCCGTCAAGCCCCTCCCCCAGGCTCCGTTCGCGGCTGCGCGAAGGGACAGACTCTCTGGAGAGTTCCCTGGGCTCACCCTGGTGATTCCCGCCGGCGAGACAAAGACCCGCTCGAACGACACGGATTACCCCTATCGCCCCCACACCGCCTTTGTCTATCTCACGGGCTGGGGTGCAGACACAGTGCCAGGGGGCATCCTGCTCGGTATCCCAGAGGACACTGGCCATCACTGGGTTCTCTTCACCAGGCCACCAGCGCCGCGCACCAGCGATGAGTTTTATGCCAACCCCGCCATCGGGGAATTCTGGACCGGGGGACGCCCGGGCCTTGCGGATGTGGCAACGTGGCTTGGTCTTGAGACCAGGGACCGCGCGGACTGGTCCGATGAGATGCCCTTGCTCGCTAACTCTGCCCTCATTCGAGACTCCGATAGCGCTCTAACCGATCTGATCGATTCCCTTCGCCACAGCGACGACCAGACCGGGGATCACACCCTTGCTCGTGTCATCAGCGAAATGCGTCTGGTCAAAGACGACTGGGAAATCGGCGAGCTGACCGCAGCCGTCGAGGCCACCCACCGGGGCTTTGACAGGATTGTCACCTCGCTCCCCGAGGCGAGTGCTCACCCCCGGGGTGAGCGCATCATCGAGGGAGTGTTCCAGCAGGCCGCCAGGCTTGAGGGAAACGACACCGGTTATGGCACCATCGCAGCCAGTGGCCCTCACGCCTGCATCTTGCACTGGGTGACCAATGATGGGCCAGTGAACTCTGGAGACTTGCTTCTGGTCGATGCTGGCATTGAACTCGATAGCCTCTACACCGCCGACATCACTCGGACCATTCCCGTCTCAGGCTCCTTCTCACCTCTTCAACGCCAGATTTATGAGGCCGTGCTCGATGCTGCCGACCAAGCTTTTGCGGTGGTGAAGCCGGGGGCTCTCTTTAGGGACATCCACGAGACTGCCATGCGAGTCATCGCTGGATACGTCCACGAGTGGGGTTTCCTGCCAGTCGAGCTCGCGGAGTCTTTAGCAAAAGAGGGCCAACACCACCGCCGCTACATGATTCATGGCACCAGCCACCACTTGGGACTCGATGTTCACGACTGCGCTAAGGCGAGGCGTGAAATGTATATGGACAAAGAGTTGGAGCCAGGCATGGTGTTCACCATTGAGCCTGGCTTGTATTTCCAACCCGATGACCACACTGTTCCAGCGGACTGGCGGGGCATCGGGGTACGTATCGAGGACAACATTGTGGTCACGAAGACCGGTGGCCTGAACCTCTCCGGACACATCCCTCGGACCGCCGACGAGGTCGAAAACTGGGTGAAGGGAACACTGCCCTCGCTACACTAGGCGGTGCGCGGAAGTGGTGAAATTGGCAGACACGCAGGATTTAGGTTCCTGTGCCTTCGGGTGTGTGGGTTCAAGTCCCACCTTCCGCACAAGGTGAGTGGTGCGCTCTAGAGCGAGAAGAGAATCAACGATCCGGCCATCACGGCCATACCGGCAATCAGGCCATAGATGGCCAGTTGGCCTTTGCCGTATTGGCGTGCTGCCGGCAACAGGCTATCGACCGAGATATAGACCATGACACCAGCCACCGCGGCGAAGACGATGCCGAGCACCGTGTCGGTGATGAAGGGCTGCAGAATGGCAAATCCCAAGAACGCGCCAATAGGTTCGGCAAGGCCAGAGAGCGCTCCGAAAGCAAACGCTGTCTTCCTGGACTTCGTCGCGTAGTAGATGGGCACTGCCACCGCGATGCCCTCGGGAATATTGTGAATAGCAATCGCAAACGCTACGGAGAGCCCCACCTGAGGATCATCAAGGGTGAGGAAAAAGGTTGCCATGCCCTCCGGGAAATTGTGGAGCGTCACAGCCAGCGCCACACCAATCCCGGCCTTCAGCAGAGAGCTGTTGGCGTAATAGGAGCTCGGGTCCTCATCCAGGGACAACGCCTCGTGCCGATCATCGAGTTGTGGGTGCTCAAGATCTGGCAAAAATCGATAGAGCAGAGCCATCACGGCAAGGCCCGCAAGAAAAGCTCCCACCATAATGGTGTTCCCCGGGGCGTCACCCCAGTCCGCGACCAAAAAGCTCGTGGCCTTCGGGACAATCTCAATAAACGAGACATAAATCATCACACCGGCGCTAAAGCCGAGCGCCAAGGCCAGGAAAGCCCGATTGGTGTGGTGGGCGAAAAGGCCAATGGCGGCACCCACAGCGGTGGCAAGACCCGCACCGAGGGTCACAAGCCCCGCAAAAACCACTACCGAATCCATAGTTTCGCGAGCCTAGCAGGAGCGTTGTCCACGAAGCTTAGGACACCCTTACTTGTGAGCATCGACGCTGCTGGAACACCCCTGAGCGCTTCCAGAACGTCACACTCGAGCGATGGTCCTCGTGATGCTCCTCGCTCTGATCGGCGGAATACTCATTCCTCCCCCGCCTCCAGCGCTCTGGGCATGGCCGACGCAGGGACCACAGGTCATCCTGCGGGACTTCCAAGCCCCACCCACCCCCTGGGGTGCTGGGCACCGCGGCCTCGACCTTCAGGCCGCAGGCTCCACCATCGTCGCTCCACTCGGCGGAGTGATTTCGTTCAGCGGAGATGTTGCCGGACGCGGCGTACTCACTATCACTGGATCAGGCGGGCAACGAGTCAGCCTCGAACCGGTGACTACCGAGTTGGACTCAGGCGACCCCGTAGCCAAGGGCGAGGCTATTGCCGAGCTTCAGAGCGGTCACTGCCCCGAGCTGTGTGTCCATATTGGCCTGCGCGTGGAGGACGCCTATCGCTCCCCCAGACGGGAACTGGGGGTTCTCCAAAGGGCCGTGCTGTTGCCCTGGGAAACTCAGGCCCTGGGGTGAGCCTGCTGATAGGCGGCAGTCAACCGTTCGGTGGAGACGTGGGTATAAATCTGGGTGGTGCCAAGCGATGCGTGCCCGAGGAGTTCTTGAACACTGCGCAAGTCCGCGCCGCCATCCAGGAGGTGGGTGGCAGCGGTGTGGCGCAGGGTGTGCGGGCCTACCGGCCCACTGCCTGGATACTGCGACAAGTGCGCCGCCACCACCTGATAGACGGTTCTCGGCCCGAGCGCTTTCCCCGTCGAGGAAACAAAAACCTGCGCCGAGTCCCCGCCCGCGAGAAGTGCTGGTCGCCCTGCATCGAGATAACGCCTGAGGGCGCGCTCTGCGGGGATGCCAAAGGGAACAACCCGTTCTTTGTTTCCCTTTCCTACTACCCGCAGTGTTCGCTCAGCCATGCCGATGTTGTCCACCCGGAGGCCCACCAGTTCGCTCACGCGAAGGGCTGTGGCATAGAGGACCTCCACCATCGCCCAGTCCCGAAGGGCCACAGAATCCTCGCTATCCGCCCGCGTGATCAGGTCCTGGAGAATTTCTTCCATCTGAGCCCTCCCCATCACCCGGGGCAAAGAACTCGACGTGGCAGGCGTGCGCAAGCGTCCTGCGATGTCGCCCTTGGTGTGACCCGCTCCAACAAGCCACGCGCTAAAGCGCTTGAGGGCAGAGACTTTCCGTCGAAGCGTTGCACCGGCAACTCCGGCCTCAGCCTGTGACCAGACCCATGACCGCGCAAGCTCCAGATCGCACTCCGAGGCGCTCGTGACCCGCTCTGATGCAGCGAAGTCGACGAACTGGGCAATATCCGAGGAGTAGGCCTTCAGGGTGTTCTCCGAGAGCGTGCGCGAGAGCGCTACCTCATCGAGGTAGAGCGCAAGCGCACGACGAAGATCCATGCTCCCTAGCTTGCGCTCTTGGTTCCCGGTGCCAGCGCAGACACGCCACCCCTCTAGAAGCCGGACTGTTTCTGGTCGCCCGTCCGGTTGAACTCAGAATTCTTATTCGAGAACACCTCTCGACGCTGCTCCTTCGTCATCGCAGCAATTCCCGCCAGACCCGAGGCGTCGTGGTGGGTGAGTTCGGCGCTGTCTTCCAGAGGCACCGTGGAGAAGACAACCTGATCCGGATAAACGTGAACGAGCGAGGCGGAAAGGCCGCCTGGCACCGCACTCAGAATTGTTCCCTCCACCCCCAGCAGATCGATGTTGTAGCAACTGGCAGCACACACCGACACCGGAACACCCGCGAAGGTGGAGAAGGTCGAATAGTGCAAGTGCCCGGCCAACAGCGCTCGCACGTCTGTGCCCTCGATGACTCGAGCGAGCGATGCTTGGTCGTCAAGTTCGAGAAGGCCCATCAGTTCAATGGGTGGGGGGATTGGCGGGTGATGAAGAGCAAGGATGGTGCCCCGCGGTGCCGGAGTTGACAGCATCGAGGCGAGCCAGTCCAATTGGGCCGGGGTCAGCTCACCGTGGTGATAGCCAGGGACCGAGGTGTCGAGGGCAATAAGTCGAAGGCCATCAATGTCAACCACTCGGTCTTGTGGCTCAGCGGTGCCAGGGCCATCGAAGAGGACCTCCGAGAAAGGCTCCCGCTCATCGTGATTGCCCATCACCCAGACCACAGCAGCGCCCAGTCGCTCGGCAAAGGGCTCTACTAACTCTTTCAAGCGCCGATAGGCGCCAGTCTCGCCCCGGTCGGCTAGATCACCGGTGAAAACCAGAGCGTCCACCTGGCCTCCGCTGGCGACGAGGCGCTCCAAGAGCCTACGAAGCGGGGTATCGGAGTCAATAGAGCCATAGAGCTCCCGACCGTCGAGTAAATGGGTGTCGGAAACATGCACAAGTACTCGCTCGGCAGAGGGATGTTGGCTAAAGCTCGACACCAGCACACTTTATACCTCGGCCAGGAAGCCCGGTGCCCCAGCGCCGAGCAACGCCAAATCTCCGGGTTCGCTCAATACGCCAGCCGATTGTTCTCGAACCAATCTCCAGCACCCAGCACTCAATGCATCGCTCCAGCGCCCGGGCACCACCGCAACCTCCCGTCCGAGCGAAGCCGCATGGTGGGCTGTGTTGAGGGCACCCGATCGGTGGGCCGCCTCCACCACCACCAGCACAGAGGCCAGAGCAGCAATCAGGCGATTGCGATCCAGGAAGCGCTCGGGAGCCGGCCGAACACCACACGGCGCCTCTGCGATCACGGCGCCTTCTCTGGCGATGCGGGCAAACATTCCCAGGTTCTCCGCTGGATAGAGACGATCGAGTCCACCGGCCACGACTGCGAGCGTGGGAATGCCCCGCTCGAGGGCTGCCTGGTGGGCCGCAGTATCAATGCCGGTCGCCCCGCCAGAAATCACACCTCGTTGCCCCAGAACCTCCTGGGCCACCAGAGAACGCGTGGCACTAACTCCAGAAGGGCTGGCGTGGCGACTACCCACGATGCCCACCCACCCGGGGACCGCGTGGAGCACTTGCGTATGCCCCAAGACCCAGAGACTCGGAGGCTCATGGTTCCCTAAGGCCCGGAGCCCCTCAGGCCAGTGCGGATCTCGATTCGCCATGACCTGCACGCCAAGCTCCGCCTGCCTGGCCAGCGAGAGCGCGGTGCGCTCGGGGGAATCGTGCTCTCGCCAGCTGGCAATCTGCGCACCGAGGGAATCATCAACCTCCATCACGCGCGCGAGCGAGCGCGCCATCGCGTGTGATGAATCACGACTGCGCAGTCGCTGCAGTCCTGCGACTGGCCCCTGTGCATGGACGAAGGCATAGGCCCACCGGTCTCCCGGGTTCGCACACAGTCCCCACGATGTTCTGGCAGCGATTTCCTCGGCATCCATGCCTCGAGCATGGGTGCCAGCGAGCAACCGGTCACCAGTGCAAGGCATGGCGTGGAGAATCCCTGGCCAAGAAAAGCCGTGGACAGCTACTCGTCGAGAGCGAGTTCCTTGGGAAGCTTCAGTTCTTTCTTGCCGAGCTCCTCGACGTTGATGTCCTTGAAGGTCAACACCTTGACGGACTTCACGAAGCGATCGGAACGATAGACGTCCCACACCCACACATCAGTGAGGGTGAGCTCAAAATAGAAGTCATTGCCACGTTCGCGGACTTCCTGGTGGACTTCGTTTGCGAGATAGAACCGGCGCTCTGTCTCCACGACGTATTGGAACTGGGAGACGATATCGCGATACTCCCGATAGAGGGAGAGCTCAGCTTCCCTGTCGTAGTCGTCAAAATCTTCGGGTTCCATGGTGGGCTCAGTCTAGCTCTCTCGTCAAAACCGGCTACAGCCGAATCCAGCTCGGGCGGTGCTCCGGGGTGAGCCCGTGGCGCCTGATGGCTTCTTTGTGCGCGGCACTGCCATAGCCTTTGTGGCCCTCAAAACCGTACTCGGGATACTCCTTCGCAAGCGCGACCATGAGCTCATCCCGATACACCTTCGCCACCACCGAAGCCGCGGCGACCGAGACGCAGTCGCGGTCTGCCTTCTCTCTGGTCACAACCCGAAGGGGATGTGGCAGATGTTTGGTGACGTAATCAACACTTCCATCCAAGAGCAGGACGGAGTGACCAATGGCGACCCCCTGGGCTGCCAAGGACAAGAGCCCCCGCACGACCGCGATGCCCAGAGCGTTGTTGATGCCCTCGGCATCAACCTCAGCTGCACTGGCTTCTCCTAGGGCATGGTGCGGGAACATCCCGCGAACCGCCTGCGCAACAGGCCCGCGCCGCTTCTCGGTGATGGCCTTCGAGTCATAGAGGCCCTCTGGCCAGCTCTCGATGCTCGAATCCCAGACCACAAGACCTGCAACGACCGGACCAGCGAGGGGCCCTCGACCCACCTCGTCGCAGCCGATGACGCTGGTGGCACCCTGGGCCACCAGCTTTGCTTCGAACTCGAGCGTGGGCTCTACTCGACTGGCCGTGAGGGGTCCCTCGATTCGATACCCACAAAGGTTTCCGGGTAGTTGCCAAGCCACTGCCAGCGCTCAGAAGGCCACGAAATCACAAACGCGCGGCCAACCACATTGTCCACCGGGAGGAACCCGCCACCTGGCTTATCGGTGTTGCGCCTGGAATCCGCTGAGTTGTAGCGGTTGTCACCCATGACCCACAGGGATCCCCCGGGCACGGTGACGCTGAAATCGTCGCTGCTGACCTTGTTGACGCCCTCTGGCAGAGACAGATAGGGCTCAGAGAGGGGCACACCGTTGACTGTCATAGCGCCCAGCTCATCGCAGCACTCCACGGTGTCGCCTGGCAGACCAATGACGCGCTTGACCAGATGTTCGTTGTCGTTAGGACTCGAGAGCCCCACAATCATCGAGAGCCCATTGAGCACACGCGAGAGCGGGTCGTTCTCACTGACCCCCACCTGCAACGACAGCCACCCGCCCGGGTCAACAAAGACCACTACGTCGCCGCGCTCCACCGGGAACACTCGAGGGGTCAGCTGGCTCACAATGATGCGATCATCGCGCGCGAGCGTCGACTCCATGGATTCGGTGGGGATATAGAACGAGCGAATCAGGAAGGTCTTAATCAGAAACGAGACAAGCAGTGCCGCAATGACGATGAAGACGAGGTCCCGCACCAACAGGAGCAGGGTTTTGGACAATGACCGATCTGATCTCATCCAGGCCACCGGGCATTCAGTGCACGCGCCACGATGCCCCCACTTCCTTCACTGTGTTCCTGCCAGTGTGGCAGGACTCTCCTGAAGCGAGGCTTAGGAGTCGCGCTTTTCGCGAATTTTCGCCTTCTTGCCGCGAAGTGAGCGCAAGTAGTAGAGCTTGGCACGACGAACATCACCACGAGAGACAACCTCGATGTGGTCAATCACGGGAGAGTGCAGTGGGAACGTGCGCTCAACACCAACCTGGAAGCTGATCTTGCGCACGGTGAAGGTTTCTTTGACACCGTGACCGGTGCGACCAATCACAACACCCTGGAATACCTGAATACGAGAGCGGGTGCCTTCCACGATGTTCACGTGAACTTTGACGCTGTCGCCAGAACGGAAGTCTGGGATGTCACTGCGGAGGCTTGCTGCATCGACGAAATCTAGGGTTTGCATGTCTGAATCACTCTCTGCGCCGCCACAGGTCGCTCGCACTAAGGAATAAAGCTGTCTATGCCCCCGCCTGATGGCGGTGTGCTACTCCCCTGTGGCAGAGGCGCACTGTGGCACAAGGGCTAAGTCTGCCACAAAATGTGGCGACTGGCTATTTCCCCTACTAGGCTCGAAGGACCCCTTATCGGGGCGAACTACAGATTGTGAGATCACGATGGACACCTCCCACGAAGTCCTGAATCTAAGAACCACCCCTATTCAGCAGCGCAGCACTGACCGCATGCAGAGCCTGTTGGACGCGGCCGCCGTTCTGATTGACGACGAAGGCATCGATGGAGTCACGACGACCTCTGTCGCTTACCGCAGCCGTTCCTCGGTTGGCGTCTTGTACCGCTATTTCCCGAACGTCGACGGCCTCCTTAAGGCCCTCGTCCAGCGCAACATGCAGCGCTATATGGACCGTGTCCAAGAGGGCGCCGACCGTGCGGGCGCTGCGCCCTGGTCCGCATGGGACAACACTCTTGCGACCTACGTCGAGATGTATCGCCACGAACCAGGTTTCCGTCACCTCGGATTCGGTGACATCATCACCGAGCGCTACCTTGACGACGAGCCCACCAATAGCACGGTGATTGCCCGAATTTTTGCCCAGATGCTCTCCGAGGAACACAGTGTCCCGGTCACCGACACGATGCTCTTTCACTTGGACGTGGCAATCGCTATGGGCGTCGCCATTGTGCACCGAGCATTCCTCTATGACCCCCAGGGCGACGAGAAGTTCATCGAAGAGGCCAGGATTTTGGTCGGCACCTACCTTCGGGCCGAGCTTCCCTTGACCTCCTAGTGATCCCTCGTCATTCCGAGGCCCGCATCGAAGAGATGCGGCCGGTAGGCGCATTTGTGGGCTCCGTATTAAGCGCTCTGCAGAGTGCCGCCAAGCCGGGGGTGTCACTTCTCGAGCTCGATGCTCTCGCCCACGACATGATTCGCCAGGCTGGCGCCAGGAGTTGCTACATCGACTATCACCCCTCCTTTGGCGGCTCGCCCTTTGGGAAGGTGCTCTGCACATCGGTTAATGACGCGGCCCTCCACGGGCTCCCCTATGACTACGATCTTCAGGCTGGCGACCTTCTGTCCCTGGATTTCGCGGTGAACCTGGGCGGCTGGGTCGCGGATTCGGCTCTCAGCCTTGTGGTGGGCTCTCCAGTCAACGCAGAGGATCAGCGACTTATTGACGTCTGTGAAGAGGCGCTGAAGGCCGGCATCAGCGCTGCGGTGGCCGGCAACCGGTTAGGCGACATCTCCCACGCCATTGGCAAGGTGGCCAAAGCCCACGGCTTTGCGGTCAACACCGACTTCGGTGGCCACGGGGTGGGTCGCACCATGCACGAGGACCCCTCTATCCCCAACGATGGGACGCCGGGCCAGGGACCAAAACTCAAGCCTGGAATGGTCTTTGCCATCGAACCCTGGCTCATGCACACCACCAGTGAGATTTATACCGACGCCGACGGGTGGACACTGCGCAGCGCCGATGGCTCCCGCGCAGCGCACGTGGAACACACGGTCGTGGTCACGAAGAACGGCCCGTTAGTTCTGACCGCTCGTTAGTCGGGCAGTAAATCTGGTCGCATCCGCTTCGTACGGGCAACCGACTGCTCGTGGCGCCACTGACGAATCTGTTCGTGGTGTCCAGAGAGCAGGACTTCTGGGACCTCAAGTTCCCGCCACGTCCGGGGCTTTGTGTAGGAGGGGTATTCAACGAGACCCTCTTCATGACTCTCTTCAGTCAGGGACTCTGGGTTCCCAATGACTCCTGGAACTAACCGCAGTGTTGCCTCGAGCATGGCGACCACGGCGACTTCACCGCCGTTGAGGACATAATCACCAAGGCTTAGCTCCAGAACGGTATGCGAGCTGCTGTAGTGCTCGATAACCCTCTGATCGATGCCCTCGTAGCGTCCACACGCGAAGACCAGGTGTTCCCCCTGCGCGAGCTCTTTGGCCTTCGCCTGGGTGAACACTCTGCCCGCAGGGCTCGGAACGACGAGCACTGAATCCTTGGTGAGTAGGCGATCCAGCATGGCGCCCCAGGGCTCTGGTGACATCACCATCCCCGCTCCACCGCCGTAGGGGGTGTCATCAACGCTGCGGTGTGGATCGCTGGTCGCATCGCGCAAATCGTGCACAGAAATATCGACCAGGTTCTTATCGAGCGCCTTACCGATCAGTGACACTTCTAAGACATCAAAGAAGGCAGGGAAGATGGTGACGATGTCAATCTTCACGAGGTACTCTCTTCCTCGAGGCTCTCGAAGAGGCCCCCTGGCGGCGTAATCTCCACCACCCCTGCGTCACTGTCAACACGCGGCACAAACGCCTTCACAAAGGGCAACAACACCTCGGAGTCGCCAGTATCGATCACGAGTAAATCCTGAGCGGGGAAGTGCTCCACTCGAACCACAACGCCCACCTGCGCGCCATCGCGCATAACCCGCAAGCCCACTAGTTGGTGGTCAAACCAGGCGTCGTCTTCGGTGGGGCGAACCTCAGGATCATGCTCCACCCACAAAATTGCCTTGACCAAGGCTTCAGCGGCAGTGCGGTCTTCCACACCCTCAAAAAACGCGACGGGGCTGCTGTTGACTTCTCGAACGCTCGTGAGAGTCAGTGTTTTCCCAAACCAGGGAGATTCGGTAGGAACTTGAAGAGTGAACCTCGCACCTGGCGTGAACCGAAGTTCCGGATCGTCCGTATACAGCTCGAGGCGCAGACCGCCCTTGAGACCGTGTGCCTTGACCAAGCGTGCAACGCGCAGTTCAACCCGCTGCGGGCGCGGTGCAGTGGACGAGGCGTCCGGAGACATCAGGAGTCGGTGTCGACGACGTCAACCCGCACTCGCCGACCATCAGCAAGAGCATTGACCACAGTGCGAAGCGCCTTGGCGGTGCGGCCGGAACGGCCAATCACACGCCCGAGGTCTTCTGGGTGAACGCGGACCTCGAGGAGTTCACCCCGAGGGGTGTCCACGAGCGTGACACTGACCTCGTCCGGGTGATCAACAATCTCCCGGACGAGGTGATTCAGTGCACGATCAAGCATTACTACTCAGCCGGCTTTGTCTCGGCGTCGTCGGCTGGAGCCTCTTCAGCTGCGGGAGCCTCTTCAGCAGGCGCCTCAGCGGCTGCTTCCTCGGCAACAGGGGCCTCGGCTGGAGCTTCTTCGGCAGGAGCTTCGTCAGCAACGGGTGCTTCTTCGGCTGCTGGAGCCTCTTCAGCTACTGCGTCTTCTGCGGGCGCCTCAGCGGCTGCTTCCTCAGCAGCAGGTGCCTCGGCTACAGGAGTCTCTGCGGCGGCCTCGTCTGCGACGGGAGCGTCAACAACGACGTCCTCAGCGGGAGCGGCGGCCCCGACGGGAGCTGCCACGGGGGCTTCCTCGACGGGAGCCTTGACCACCTTGGGGCGAAGGACTGGCTTCTTCTTGCTGTCAGCCTTGAATTCTGGTTTGGGCTCGGCGATCTGAACGGTGTTCTTGGCGCCCTTTTCACCCTTGAAGGTGCCCCAGTCGCCGGTGAGCTTCAGGAGTGCGCGAACCTGCTCGGTGGGCTGAGCGCCAACGCCGAGCCAGTACTGAGCGCGGTCAGAGCTGACCTCGATGACCGAGGGGTTCTCGGTGGGGTGGTACTTACCAATTTCTTCAATGACGCGTCCATCGCGCTTGGTGCGTGAGTCGGCAACGACGATGCGGTAGTAGGGGGCACGGATTTTTCCCATGCGCTTCAAACGAATTTTTACAGCCACGTTTCTCCAGTTAGATAAGTCGTAAACAACCGACGATTACGTGGGGGCACAATCGTCTGGACGTCTTGGTGGGGAGTCCCACGCCTGATAGAGGGTCGGGCGGGAGTGCTCCAGCGCCCTATTCTGTCAGATTTTTTGCAATCCTGGGCACACGGGGGCGCCCCATCCTCTTAGTTCTCGCTAGGGGGCACGCCCAGGCCAAAACTCGAGCCTTGGCCACTACCCCCACTCGCCAGGCCTAAGGCTTCAGCGGCGCGCTTGGCGGGGTTGCCGGAGCGCGGCGCCGCCTTCTTCTTTGGCGTCTTTTTACCCTTACCGCCACCGCCCCCAATCGGGCCCATACCGGGGATCTGAGGAACGCCACCCTTGGCAACCGTTTTCATCATTTTCGCCGCTTGTTCGAAGCGTGTGACCAACTGGTTGACATCGGTCACCGTCATGCCCGAGCCCTTGGCAATTCGCATTCGCCTCGAACCATTCAACAGCTTGGGGTTAATCCGCTCAGCGCGAGTCATCGACTGGATGATGGCTTCGGTGCGACCGAGTTCCTTCTCATCGATATTGTCGATCTGCTCCTGCATTCCCCGGGCTCCTGGAAGCATGCCGAGCATCGAGCCGAGCGAGCCCATCTTCTTGATCTGCTGAAGCTGGCCCAAGAAATCATTGAGGGTGAAGGTATCGGAGAGAAACTTGGCTTCGAGCTCCTTGGTTTGCTCTTGATCAAAGGTTTTTTGAGCCGTTTCAATGAGCGAGAGGATGTCACCGAGGTCAAGAATTCGACTGGCCATCCGGTCGGGGTGAAAAACTTCGAAATCATCGAGTTTTTCACCCGTTGAGGCAAATAGGATCGGCCGGCCAGTCACGCCGGTCACACTCAGTGCCGCACCACCCTTGGCATCGCCATCAAGTTTGGTGAGAACCACGCCGGTGAAATCAACGCCCTGGGAGAAGGCCTGGGCGGTCGTGACGGCGTCTTGACCAATCATGGAATCAATCACAAAGAGCACCTCATCGGGTGAGGTGACCTTGCGAATCTTGGCAGCCTGATTCATCATGTCCGCATCAACGCCGAGTCGCCCCGCGGTGTCGATAATCACGACATCGTGATTCTTGTGTGTGGCGTAGGCAACTCCCGCCCGTGCGACGGCGACGGGGTCACCAACGCCATCGCCTGGCTCTGGGGCAAAAAACGCGACCCCCGCCTGCTCTGCCATAACGCCGAGCTGTTTCACAGCACCTGGTCTTTGTAGATCACAGGCGACCAAGACCGGGGTGTGGCCCTCGGCGCGCAACCACTTGGAGAGCTTCCCCGCAAGCGTTGTCTTACCGGAACCTTGCAAACCCGCCAACATGATGACTGTGGGGGGCTTCTTGGCAAAACTGAGCGAGCGGGTCTCTCCACCGAGAATCGCGATCAGCTCATCGTTGACAATGGAGACAACCTGCTGGGCAGGATTGAGCGCCTTGTTGACATCGTCCGAGAGCGCGCGCTCACGGACTTTCTGGGTGAAGGACTTCACCACCTCGAGTGCGACATCGGATTCAAGTAGCGCGCGCCTAATGTCGCGCACCGTTCCATCGACATCCGCGGGGGAAAGCTTGCCCTTTTGACGAAGAGACTTAAAAGTCTCCATCAACCTCTCGGAGAGGGAACTAAAGGCCACCATGGAGCACAAGACTACTCGAGAAAGCCAGGGCGCCAAGGAAGGGGTCAGGACCTTCTAGGCTTGGCTTATGCCTCTCTTGAGCTTCGCTGAGCACTCGCCTATCGTTGCCGATGACGCGTTCATCGCACCACACGCGACGCTGGTTGGTCAGGTGACCGTGCAGGCTGGCGCCGTAGTGATGTTTGGTGCAATACTGCGAGCTGATCGGGCCGCCATTGACCTCGGTGAGGGCTCGAACGTCCAAGACAATGCCGTGATTCACGGCGACCCTGGGTTTCCAGCCCTGGTGGGACGGGATGTGAGTATTGGTCATGGAGCGATTGTCCACGGTGCCACTGTGGGTGATTCGTGCCTCATTGGCATGAATGCCACTGTGCTAAACGGCGCTGTTATTGGCGAGGGTTCTCTGGTTGCCGCGGGGACAGTGGTCCTCGAGGGGACAATCGTTCCCCCACACAGCCTTGTTGCTGGGGTGCCCGGAAAAATCAGGCGAGAGACCACTCCTGAGGAACGCGAG
>JBIILX010000025.1:0-16465 GCA_044338275.1 Pontimonas sp. | reverse complement strand
CATGTCCAGATGGTGCTTCTCCATCTTAAAATCGGGGATTCCATAGCGCAGCAGGCCGCCTACGCGGTCGTCACGCTCAAACACGGCCACCGTGTGCCCAACTCGCGTCAACTGCTGTGCGGCGGCAAGCCCGGCGGGCCCGCTCCCCACTACCGCTACTGTCTTTCCGGTCAAGCGCTCTGGCGGCAGCGGCACTACCCAGCCGTTCTCCCACGCGTCGTTGATGATCGACACTTCGATGTTTTTGATGGTGACCGGTGGCTGGTTAATTCCCAGTACACACGATGACTCGCAGGGCGCTGGGCACAGGCGCCCGGTGAATTCCGGAAAATTGTTGGTCTCGTGGAGGCGCTCAATTGCGCCGTGCCCATCGCCACGACGCATGAGGTCGTTCCATTCGGGAATCAGGTTGCCCAGCGGACAGCCGTGGTGGCAGAAGGGAACTCCGCAGTCCATGCAGCGCGAGGCCTGTCTCGTGAGCGCACCGGAGTCTGCCGGCCCGTACACCTCGCGCCAGTCCCCAATACGCACCTCAACAGGGCGCCTCCCGGGCAGTTCACGCTCCGGGAAATTCATGAAGCCACGCGGATCAGCCACCAGTCACCTCCAAAATACGGCCCCAGACGACGTCACCATTGGGGTCAAGGCCCTCTTTTTCGGCCTGTTTGCGGGTGCGCAGCACCGCCTGATAGTCGCGGGGCGTCACCTTAACAAACTCCGACACTGTCGCAGCACCATCACCCAGCATGCGGGTTGCCAGAGGAGAACCGGTCTCCTCGGCGTGCGTGCGCAAAAGATCGAGCAGAATCTCTTGGTCTCCACTGCCTAGCGGACCTATTTCCAGCTCACCACTTGTCATCGCCTCGCGATTAACGCGCTCGTTGCGCAGTCGATGAATGTAAGCCGTTCCGCCGGACATTCCAGCGCCGAGGTTTCTCCCGGTCTCGCCAAGAATGGCGGCCAAACCACCCGTCATGTATTCGAGGGCGTGGTCGCCGACGCCCTCGACCACAGCGGTAGCGCCCGAGTTTCGGACCATGAACCGCTCGCCGACCACTCCAGAGATAAAAAGAGTGCCCGACGTCGCACCGTAGCCGATGACATTTCCGGCAATCACATTGCGCTCTGGCGGATAGAGGGATCCCTCGGGTGGGCGCACCACAATCGAGCCTCCCGAAAGCCCCTTACCCACATAGTCGTTGGCGTCTCCGGAGAGACGAAGGGTGATGCCACCGGGGAGGAAAGCGCCCAAAGATTGGCCAGCGGCACCGGTGAGAGAAATATCGATGGTTCCGGCGGGGAGTCCGTGCTCGCCGTATGCCTTAGTGACCTCGTGGCCAAGCATCGTGCCGACCGCACGCTCTGTGTTGCGAATCGGAAGATCAATGGCCACGTGCTCGCCCCGAGAGAGCGCCGACTCAGCCAGTGCGATCAGGTTCTGATCAAAGTGCTTCTCGATCTCGTGGTCCTGACCTTCTCGTCGCTGCAGGAGCGCGCCAGCACTCGCGTGGCTGGCGGAGAGAATAGGGCTCAAATCCAGGCCATCGGCCTTCCAGTGGTGAATAGCTCGATCGACGTCCAGCAGGTGAACCTGGCCGATCGCCTCACCAAGGCTGCGGAACCCAAGTTCGGCAAGATATTCACGAACCTCTTCTGCGAGAAATTCAAAGAACGTCTTCAGAAACTCCGGGGTGCCCGTGAACCGCTCGCGCAACACGGGGTTCTGGGTCGCGACACCAACCGGACAGGTGTCCAAGTGACAGACCCGCATGAGAATGCAACCGCTGACAACCATCGGAGCGGTAGCGAAGCCATATTCCTCAGCGCCCAGGAGCGCGGCAATAATCACATCGCGGCCGGTCTTCATCTGACCATCGACCTGAACGGTCACGCGACCGCGAAGGCCATTGGTGACTAGTGTCTGCTGAGCCTCCGCCAGGCCGATCTCCCAGGGTGTGCCCGCGTGTTTGAGAGAGTTCAGGGGGCTGGCACCCGTGCCTCCGTCGTGTCCAGAAATCAGCACAACGTCGGCTTTAGCTTTCGCAACACCGGTCGCCACAGCACCAATACCCGATTGGCTCACGAGCTTGACGTGGACGCGGGCTGAGGGGTTTGACCGCTTCAAATCGAAGATGAGCTGCTTCAGGTCTTCAATCGAGTAGATGTCGTGGTGGGGAGGCGGGGATATGAGGCCCACTCCCGGTGTTCCGTGCCGCAATGCCGCAATCCAGGGATACACCTTGTTCGAGGGCAACTGGCCGCCCTCCCCTGGCTTAGCGCCCTGGGCCATTTTGATCTGGAGGTCCTCCGCCATGCTCAGATAGAGACTCGTTACGCCAAAGCGTCCGGAGGCGACCTGCTTAATCTTGCTGCGACGCAGCGGATCGCGCAACCGCTCAGGTGACTCGCCGCCTTCTCCGGTGTTACTCCTGGCACCCAGTTCGTTCATTGCCACAGCGAGCGTCTCGTGCATTTCAGGGGAGATTGCTCCCATGCTCATCGCACCTGTGGTGAAGCGTTGAATGATTGTCTCAATCGGCTCAACCTCGGAGAGGGGAATCGGGGTACGACCCGCTGTTTTCAGGGCGAAAAGGCCCCTCAGCGTCATCAGACGCTCAGATGGGTCGTCGACCGTCTTCGTGTATTCCCGGAAGACGTCAAAGCGTTTGGACCGCGTCGCGTGCTGAAGCTTGAAAACGGTTTCAGGGTTAAACAGGTGCGGCGGGCCTTCACGCCTCCACTGGTATTCGCCACCCACAGAAAGTCGACTGTGCCTGTTGCCCACTGTTGTGGCCGGATAGGCGCTGCGGTGCCGTTGCTCGTTTTCATTGGCGATAATCTCAAGGCCTACGCCTCCGAGAATCGTCGTCGTGCCGGTGAAGTACTTGGCGACAAAGTCCTCACTGAGGCCAACCGCTTCGAACGCTTGAGCACCCGCGTACGAGGCGACGGTGGAGATACCCATCTTGCTCATGATCTTGAGAACGCCCTTGCCCAATGCCTTGATGACGTTGTGTACAGCTGTGTCGACATCAATTCCGGTAATCACACCCTGATTGACCAGATTCTCCACGGTCTCCATCGCGAGGTAGGGGTTAACCGCGGAGGCTCCAAAGCCGATCATCAGAGCAACATGGTGCACCTCGCGGACGTCACCTGTTTCCACGACAATGCCCACCTGCATTCGCTTTTCGCCACGAATCAGGTGATGGTGAACAGCGGAAAGCATCAGCAGTGAGGGAATTGGTGCAAGGTCAGCGGTCGAGTCACGGTCACTCAGCACCAGGAACTGGGCTCCACCTTCGACAGCCTCATCGGCCTGATGGCAGAGCTCCTCTAGCCTCTGCACCAGGCCATCGACGCCGTCATCGATGCGGTAGAGGCCACTAAGCCCGACTGTTGCCGAGGCACCCGAGGGGAGCTTAAGGTGCTCGATTTTGGCCAACTCATCGTTATCAATAACCGGAAACTCGAGAGTCACCTGCGCAGCGTGCTGGGGAGTGGAGGCGAGGAGATTGCGCTCGGGACCAAGCCCACAGCTCATTGACGTCACTACTTCTTCACGAATCGAGTCCAGAGGCGGATTGGTGACCTGCGCAAATTGCTGGGTGAAGTAGTCGAAGATCAGCCGCGGCCGGTCAGAAATAGCAGCGATGGGAGTATCGGAACCCATCGCACCGAGTGGCTCGGCGCCTCCCTGACCCATCGGAGTCAGCAGGATGCGCACTTCCTCTTCTGTGTAGCCAAAAGTCCGTTGACGGCGCATGACGGAGGCGGGAGTGTGCGAAATATGCTCGCGCTCGGGGAGCTTCTCAAGCTCAATCCGGTTCTCGGCAATCCACTGGGCCCATGGCTCTTGGTGAGCAAGCTGCTGCTTAAGCTCTTGATCCTCAATCAGGCGACCCTCAAGAGTGTCGGCAAGGAGCATCGAGCCCGGGCGCAGACGGCCTTTACGCACGACAGTCGAGGGGTCAATATCCAGGACCCCAATTTCACTGGCGAGAACAATTAGGCCATCCGACGTAATGACATAGCGACCCGGACGCAGGCCGTTGCGATCGAGAGTGGCTCCGACCATCGAGCCGTCGGTGAACACAAGGGCCGCTGGGCCGTCCCACGGCTCCATCAACATCGAGTGGTATTCATAGAAGGCTCGCACTGACTCGTCCATGTCCACTTGGTTTTCCCACGCTTCGGGAACCATCATCATGATGGCGTGGGGCAGGGAACGACCGGCAAGAGTCAAGAGCTCGACTACCTCATCAAGGGATGCGGAGTCACTGCCCCCCTCAGTCACGATCGGAAGCAGTGGTGAGAGGTCGCCGAGGACCTCGGAGGAAAGCTGAGATTGGCGAGCACGCATCCAGTTGCGGTTTGCGCGAACAGTGTTGATTTCACCGTTGTGGGCAATCATGCGGAAGGGCTGCGCCAATGGCCACGAGGGGAAGGTGTTGGTGGAGTAACGGGAGTGGACTAAGGCAAGCGTGGAGTGAAACCGCGGGTCGCTCAAGTCCGGATAGAAGGGCTCGAGCTGAAGGGTCGTGACCATGCCCTTGTAGACAAGCGTTCGACACGACAGGGAGGGGAAGTACGACCCTAGCTCTCGTTCCGCACGTTTGCGCAGGCGGAACGTCAGCCTGTCGAGCTCGATGCCGGAGAGATGCGCGCCCTTCGCAGTCATCGAGTCGGACCTAATAAAAAGTTGTTCAAAAGCGGGCATGGCGGCACGGGCAACGTCACCGACCACCTCGGGCTCGTGGGGGACCTCTCTCCAGCCGAGGACGTGGAGGCTCTCCTCCGCTGCAATGCGTTCGATTGCGTTCTTCTCTTCTGAGCGCTTGGCAGAATCAATCGGCAAAAACGCCATGCCCACCGCATAGGCACCCTTTGTTGGGAGCTCAAAATCGACGACCTCTCGGAGGAATCCGTCGGGAATCTGGGTGATGATGCCCGCACCGTCTCCCGTGCCTGCGTCAGACCCCACGGCCCCTCGATGCTCAAGGTTTCGCAGCGCAGCAAGAGCCTTCTGGACGATGTCATGTCCGGGAGTTCCGCGCAGGGTGGCAACCATGGCCAAACCACAGGCATCTTTGTCGTAGGCAGGGTCATAGAGCCCGTGTGCCTCGGGCGCTGAACTCCAGCGCGCAAAGGGGGAAATAGACATAATCACCGTCCTCGACGTGTTCTAACGTTGCGGGACAACGATGGCCCGAGAAGGGAGAGAGGAAACTCAGCCCTGCATCTGCACCGGCCGCTTAGTTGCTTGTGGCTTTGCGCGGGCGCGTGGTGCCTGTCTCGTTGTTCTCCGGTTCTCCATCAACAACGAAGTACATGTCCTCGGAGTCTACATCAGACTGGCCCTGCCATTCCTTGCCGGGTCTGTAAATTCCTGGTTCCTTACCGGGGTGGCGGTTTGCCTGCACAAAAAGAATGATGAGCCCCAGCACGATGGCAAAAACAGCACCCCAGACGTTCGCGCGAACCCCCAAGATTAACTCTGCCGGGTCAAGACGCAAGTTCTCTAAGAACGCACGACCAACGCCGTACCAGATGAGGTATGCGCCCAGCAGCTGGCCCCACTGCAGCGCGAACTTACGCCCCACCGCGATGAGTACGAACGCTCCGAGAATGTTCCAGGTCATCTCGTACAAGAAGGTCGGGTGAAATAGCGTTTCCGGAGGCAAGCCCACAGGAATAGCGGCGTTGGGTCGGTCAATAGCTAAGCCCCAAGGAAGGCTTGTCGGAGCGCCAAAAAGCTCTTGATTGAAGTAGTTGCCCATGCGGCCAATGCCCTGAGCGAGCAAGAGCCCGGGAGCAAGCGCGTCAGCGAAGGACGAGAACCGAACACCGGCGAACCGGGCGCCGATCCAGGCCCCCACCGCCCCGAGCGCGATAGCTCCAAAGATTGCGAGACCACCCTCCCAGACGTACAAGATTCTCAGCAGGTCGGCACCGGGATAGAAGTAATCCGCTGGGTGGGTAATCACGTGATAGAGGCGCCCACCCAGAATTCCAAAGGGCACAGCCCAGAGAGCTATATCAAGAACAACCCAGGGTTCTCCCCCGCGCGCCACCAGGCGTCGATTTGTGAGCCAGACAGCTACCGCGATTCCCAGAAGAATGAAAAGAGCGTAGGCGTTGATCACCAGGTTCAGCCCAAACCAGTCGAGGCCACTATCTCTGAGCCACTGACCAAGGTTGAATGACCGCCATTCACTCGGCGGACTAGGAATACCGGGGGTGTCCATACGTACCTTTCCTCAGAAATTCCAGGGTACTAGGCCCGGGCGGTCCCGGTGGCCAGCTCGGTGGCAAGTCTTGCTACCGCAGGTACGCCGCCGCTCGAGAGCGCCTTCACAAGCGCAGATCCGACAATGGCGCCATCGGCAAAACTCACGACGTCGCGAACCTGTTCAGGGGTCGATACGCCAAGCCCCACGCACACACTTGTGGCGTGCACAGCCCGCAGTCGCTCCACAAGCCCCCTGGCAGCGCTATCGACGTCCTGGCGCGCTCCGGTGATGCCCATGGTGGAGACCGCATAGACAAAGCCACGAGACATCTCGGTGGCACGAGCCAGTCGTTCCTGTGTCGACGAGGGAGCTGCGAGAAACACGCGTTCCAGATGAGACTCGTCGGAAGCCTGAATCCACTGGGCTGCCTCATCAGGAATCAGATCAGGCGTAATCAATCCGGCGCCGCCAGCCTCTTCGAGGTCGTGAGCAAAGCGCTCCACCCCATACTGAACGACAGGGTTCCAGTACGTCATGACGAGCACGGGTTTCTGCGTTCGAGACGTAATCTCGGCAACCGCGGGAAAAAGCTGAGACAGCTTGAAGCCACCGGCGAGAGCGGCCTGCGTAGCCTCGGCAATCACCGGGCCATCCATTACCGGGTCGCTATAGGGCACGCCAAGCTCGAGGATGTCTGCCCCTGCCTCCAGCACTGCAACAGACGCCTCGATGCTTTCTTTTAGAGTGGGAAAGCCAACCGGCAAATAGGCCACAAGCGCTCCGGAGCCCTCGGCCCGGCGCGTTGCGATTGTGTCTGCGACAGAAACTCGTGCCACTAGTTGCCGGGCCCCAAGAGGTTAAAGTAGCGCCCAGCGGTTTCCATGTCCTTATCGCCGCGACCACTGAGCGACACGAGAATCGTCGCGTCGGGTCCGAGCTCACGACCGAGGACCTGTGTTCCCGCAAGAGCGTGTGCGGTTTCGATGGCGGGGATAATTCCTTCGGTCTGGCTCAGCAGTCGCAGTGCTTGCATGGCCTCATCGTCAGTGACGGGAACATACTCAGCCCGGTGAATGCTCGACAACCACGCGTGTTCGGGGCCAATACCCGGATAGTCGAGGCCAGCCGAGATGGAGTGGGACTCCACAGTCTGGCCGTCCTCATCCTGCAACACCAGAGATCGTGCGCCGTGGAGCATGCCGGGCTTGCCCATAGAGATTGTTGCAGCATGGTGAGGGGTATCAATGCCATCCCCAGCCGCTTCATACCCGACGAGGCGAACATCAGCGTCATCGAGGAAGGCGTGGAAGATGCCCATCGCGTTACTACCGCCTCCAACACAAGCGGTGACAGCTGTAGGCAGTGCTCCCGTGATCTCCAGCATCTGAGCCCTGGCTTCGTGCCCAATGACCGAGTGAAAGTCGCGGACGATAAGAGGGAAGGGGTGCGGCCCTGCAACAGTGCCAAGTAAGTAGTGAGTGTCGTCAACACTTGCGACCCAGTCCCTCATAGCGTCATTGATAGCGTCCTTGAGGGTTCTCGAGCCCGTCTTCACCGCAACAACTTCAGCTCCCAGCAGGCGCATCCGCGCGACATTGAGGGCTTGACGTTCGGTGTCGACCTCGCCCATGTAGACCACACAGCTCATGCCCATGAGAGCTGCAGCGGTTGCCGTTGCGACACCGTGCTGTCCAGCACCCGTCTCAGCAATCAGGCGGGATTTGCCCAGTCGCTTCGCGAGCAATGCCTGTCCAAGAACGTTGTTGATCTTGTGGCTGCCGGTGTGATTCAAGTCCTCCCGTTTGAGGAAGATGCGGGCACCTCCACAGTGCTCAGCGAAACGATGAGCTTCAGTGATGATGGACGGGCGACCGGTGTAGGTGCTGTGAAGTTCGGCAAGTTCGTGGGCGAAAGCGGGATCGGCCTTCGCGGCGGTATAGGCAGCCTCTAGTTCATCCAGGGCGTGAATGAGGGACTCCGGGACGAAACGCCCGCCAAACTCGCCGTAGTAGGGACCTGAGACGCTGCGAAGTGACGTGGTCATGCGTTCAGAAACTCCCTCACTCGTTCGGCAGGATTAGCGCCCGTTACCAGGGCTTCTCCGATCAGCACTGCATGTGCCCCTTGTTCACGGTAGCGCGCCACATCCTGGGAATTTGCCACAGCGGACTCGGCCACCCTGACAATGCCCTCGGGAATGAGCGACACCAGCCTGCCAAAGAGTTGGATATCGAGCTCGAAGGTGGTCAAATCACGAGCATTCACACCGATAATCTCGGCGCCGCAGTCAATCGCGCGAAGCACCTCATCGTGTGAGTGCGTCTCTACAAGCGCCGCCATGCCCCAGGTTCTGGCAACACCGAGCAGGTGTCGAACCTGAGCGTCATCAAGGCCCGCCATGATCAGGAGGATCCAGTCTGCGCCGCTGGCGCGCGCCTCGATCACTTGGTACTCGGTAGCGATGAAATCCTTGCGCAAAACGGGAATATCGACCGCACCGGCAACAGCGGTCAGGTCCGCCAAAGACCCCCCAAACTTCCGCTCCTCAGTGAGCACGCTGATGGCGCTGGCCCCGCCCTCTTGATACGCAGTGGCAAGCACAACGGGTTCTGGGATATCGGCGAGAGCTCCTTTGGACGGACTCCTGCGCTTAATTTCCGCAATCACATGAACTCCACCGCGCGGTGCCAGCGCGGTGGCGGCGTCGCGCGGAGCGCGCGCCGCGGCTGCTCGGGCCTCAAGGGAAGAAAGGGGCTCACGGAGCTCCCGTGTTGCTTGGTCCTCGGCGGCTCCCCGGTAGAGGTCTGCCAGCACGCTAGTGCTCCTTGGGCTGATACTTGGGGCCGTTGACACCCCAACCGAGCGCCGCCATGGCAAATCCGACACCCCAACCGACCAGGGTCAGAACAGCCATCACAATGACCAGCCACCACAGAGCGAGGAAAAACGCCACTGTGCCAATGGACAGGGCGGTCAACATGATGACCACGGCGGTCCATGCTGCAGGTGAATGTCCGTGGCCGGGATCCGAAGCGGGGTTCATGACTCTCCTTGAGATGCGAAGTGGGCCAAGTCTACCGGGTGGTCGGGTCGGAACCCTCCGAGAGATGGTCCCAAGCGGCGATGGAATCCTTGGGATCTGCCTCACCCGCAGAGCGCTGGTAGCGATCGGTGGCGGTGGGCTTGTCTGGCATGGTGACACCGAGAACTCCGGACCCCACGGCTCCCGCCAGGCCCGCTACTCCAACCCAGAGCATTGCCGTTGCCTCGGTGGTGGCGACAACGTCAAGCGCACCTGAACCTGCGACACCGGTCAACGACGCAATCTCGGAGAGCACTGCAACTTCTGGCCTAGTGGCAAGAGAGGCGATCGTGGAGGCGGCAGCGCCTGCGGCAAGGACCTGAACAAGAGAAACGATTCTCCGCCACACCCCGCGCAACAACAGTCCAAGACCAAACGCGGCGGCGGCAACCGCAAGCAGCGAAGACGCGAGCGGACTTGCCGTGAGCCCCGAGACAGGAACCTGAGCTCCGCCCTCCAATGACAGGACCCACCAGGGTGCGCCGAGCGACACGATCAATGCCAGAACTCCGAGACCGGTGAACCCGGCATAGAGTCTCCTCATTGCGCCCCGGGGACCAGAGCGTTGGCCACAAACACCGCGCGGGCCGGCGCGGAAGCCTTGTGGATGGTCTCGTTGTACTCGCTCTGGGGGTCGGAGTCCGCGACGATACCCGCACCGGCGCGGACCACGGCTGTGCCTTCTCGCATCCAGATCGTACGGATTGTGATCGCGAGATCGGCATCGCCGCTGTGACCGAAGTACCCCACCACTCCCCCGTAAATTCCCCGTTGGCTGTGTTCTAGTGCGTCGATGATCTCCAGAGCACGAGGCTTTGGCGCCCCGCTGAGAGTGCCTGCCGGGAACGTTGCGCGGAGTACATCAACGGAGTTTGCGCCGGCGCGGAGCGTTCCCTCAACAGAGGACACCAAGTGCATGATGTGGCTGAAGCGCTCGACTTCCATGAATTCTGTGACCTCCACCGAGCCCGGCTCGCACACCTTCGAGACATCGTTGCGGGCAAGGTCGACCAACATCAGATGCTCTGCCTGTTCCTTCTGATCAGCCCGCATCTCTTCGGCGTAGTGGGCATCTTCCTCAGGGGTCGCCCCGCGGGGCCGGGATCCTGCAATGGGGTGGGAATAGACGCGACCTGCCTGGACAGTGACGAGCGCTTCCGGGGATGACCCCACTACCTGGAAAGGGACCCCGTCGACGCCTTCACACTCCAACAGATACATATAGGGGCTGGGGTTGAGTGACCTGAGCACCCTATAGACCTCGAGCGCTGACGCGCTCACATCGAGGGAAAACTCTTGGGAGAGGACGACTTGGAACACATCCCCATCCACAATGTGTTGCTTGGCGGCACGAACCATCTCAGTGAACTGCTCGGGCGATAGAGATGGCGTGGGCGAGACCTCGGTCGGGTCAACTCTCTGGTGCAGGGTCGATGCGGTGGGCTTTGCAAGATCCCGGTGCATGGCATCGAGCCTCGTAATGGCCTCGTGGAAGTCTTCTTCCCTCGTCGCGCCGTCACTGTGAACAAGAGCCATGAGAACAACTTCAGAGGTGTGGTGGTCATAGGCGACGCAGTCTTTGACCAGAGACAGGTAGACGCTCGGAACATCGTGGCTCGAGGCCGGTGGGCTTGGCAAGTTTTCGAGTAGTCGCACAACATCCCAGCCAAGAAAACCGACAACCCCTCCGGCGAATGGCGGCAGCCCCGGAATCGGATCGCTTGCCCAACGCTCGTTCAGAACCGTGAGGGCTTCCAGAGGATCGCCGGGCACGGCTCCCCCAAATACCTCTTCAGCGCTCATCCCGAGGTCTCGCCATTGAGCCTCACCGCCGCCGGCGATGAGCGTGCCATGGACACCAACACCCAAAAAGGAATATCTGGACCACTTGCCACCCTGATCAGCAGATTCCAGGAGGAAGGAGCCGGGGCCACGGGAAAGTTTGCGCAACAGTCCCATGGGTGTCTCGCTGTCGACAAAGAGACGTCGAACCACCGGCGTGACCGCTCGTGTTGTGGCGTGTTCGAGAAACTCGGCAAGGGTGGTGTCTGCCACATCACACCGCGCTTTCGAAACAGCTTGTGGTGCCGAGGTGGCAGGCCGCCCCAGCCTGGTGGACCTGGAGTAGCAGCACATCGCCATCGCAGTCTGGGTCGATACGACTGACGTGTTGGGTGTGCCCGCTGGTGTCGCCTTTGCGCCAATACTCCAAGCGGGAGCGAGAGAAGTACGTTACTCGGCCCTCGGCGATCGTTCGCCGGAGGGCTTCCTTGTCCATCCACGCCATCATCAGAACGTCACGCGACAAGACATCCTGGGCAATGGCAGGAACAAGCCCTTCAGCGTTGAAGCGAACCCGGTCCCACAAATCGGCGGGCACGACGACGTCACGATTCTCTGTCATCTCACCACCGCTCCCGCTTGTCTCAATTCAGACTTGACCTCTGCAACGCTGACTTTATCGTGGTGAAATATTGACGCGGCAAGAATGGCATCTGCCCCTGCTTCATAGGCCGCAACGGCGTGGGAGGCCAGCCCGGCACCGCCAGACGCGACTAGCGGCACGTCCACGAGTGCGCGCACGGCCCTAATCATGTCGACGTCAAACCCTTGTTTGGTGCCATCAGCGTCGATGCTGTTGAGGAGCACCTCTCCAGCCCCTCTCTCGCAGGCTTCCTTCGCCCAGTCGAGCGCATCGCGACCGGCCGACTGCCGGCCACCGTGAGTCGTGACGACAAAGCCGGAGGGCTGACTCGAATCGCGTTTCGCATCAACAGAAATCACGCAGACCTGCGAACCAAAGTGGGCTGCGATCTCGTCGATCAACTCCGGCCTGGCGAGTGCTGCTGAGTTGACACTGATTTTGTCAGCACCGGCTCCTAGTAGTCGCCCAACATCACCCACCGCACGGATTCCGCCCCCCACGGTGAGGGGGATGAACACGTTCTCCGCTGTGTGGCGAACAAGGTCATACGTGGTGCTGCGGTCGTCGACGGTCGCTGTGACATCGAGAAAAGTGATTTCATCTGCACCTTGGGCGCCATAGAGCGCTGCGAGCTCCACCGGATCACCGGCGTCCTGGAGGTTCTCGAAGTTGATGCCCTTGACCACGCGACCTTGGTCAACGTCGAGGCAGGGAATCACCCTGATCGACAGCCCCATCAGATTCGTGCAGCGTGGATAGCTGACACCAGAATTGCGCGTGCGCCGAGGGCATAGAGCTCATCCATCACCAGGTTCGCGTCGTTTTTTGGCACCATTGCGCGGACCGCGACCCACGCTGGATCACGCAGCGGTGAGACCGTGGGCGACTCGAGGCCTGGTGTGATGCGAGAAGCCTCATCAATGAGTGCCTGCGGCAGGTCGTAGTCCATCAGCACATACTGCTTAGCGACCCACACACCGTGGAGCCTGCGCTTCAGAGTTTCGATGCCCGGAAGATCAGGCTTAGACGAAATCAGTACAGCCTCGGACTCGAGGATGACCGGTCCGAATATCTCGAGACCTTGAGCGCGCAATGTTGCACCGGTGGAGACGACATCGGCAACAGCATCTGCCACCCCAAGACGAACCGCAGACTCCACTGCGCCATCGAGTGACACGATGGAGGCACTGACACCAAGGCCCGAGAGGAACTTGCCGACCAGACCTGGATAGGACGTAGCCACGCGGAGCCCCTCCAGTGCCGATACTTCGCTCAACGCTGCCGGTCCAGCGAAACGGAACGTGGAGTGGCCAAACCCAAGTGGTTCGATCTCGGTGGCGGAAGTTTCGGAATCGAGAAGCAAATCTCTTCCCGTGATGCCCACATCAAGAGCACCGGAGCCCACGTAGGTCGCGATGTCCCGAGGTCTGAGATAGAAGAATTCGGCGTTATTGCGGGGATCTGGAACCGTCAATGCACGCAGGTCCCGACGTCCGGCATAGCCCGCCTCGACGAGCATGTCGACGGCAGTCTCGGACAGGGTTCCCTTGTTGGGAACGGCAATTCTTAGGGGCGCTTCGGTCATAGCTTCTTATACACATCCTCGAGGGTGAGCCCGCGGGCCACCATCAACACCTGCAGGTGATAGAGCAATTGGGAGATTTCCAGGGCAAGAGCACCGTCGTCTTCGTGCTCGGCAGCCATCCAGACTTCCGAAGCCTCTTCGACAACCTTCTTGCCTATGGCATGAACGCCGGCATCGAGTAACTCCACAGTCCGCGATCCCTCGGGACGCGACGTTTGGTTGGTGCGCAGTTCCTCGAAAAGCTGGTCAAAAGTCTTCACTTCTCAAGGGTACCGGGTGAAACCTACCTAATGGCCAGTAGGTCGATCACGAAGATCAGCGTGCGGCCCGACAGGCGATGCCCACCCCCGGCAGGCCCATAAGCCCAGGCAGGCGGGCACACCAGTTGTCGACGGCCTCCAACCTTCATGCCGGGGATGCCCTCTTGCCAACCACGCACAAGCCCCTGGAGCGGGAACGAGATGGACTCACCGCGTGACCACGAGGAATCGAACTCTTCGCCAGTCTCAAAGTCAACGCCGACATAGTGGACCTCGACAACGGCTCCAGGCTGGACCTCCGCGCCATCTCCGACGGTGAGGTCGAGTGACTCGAGATCCAGGGGTGGTTCGCCCTGAGGGGCATCGATCTCGGGTTTGATGGTCTCGCTCATGGTTCTACTCCTTGGGGTGGTCGGCAGCGGCGCGAAGAGCAGCAATGTTCCGAGCGGGGTCTCCGCTGGAATACACGCCAGAGCCTGCCACAAACGTGTTCGCACCGTGTGCTCGGGCGATGGGCAGCGTGTCGAGCGTAATCCCACCGTCCACCTGCACAAGGGTGCCAAGACTGTGGTCGGACACATACTGCGCCACCTGGTCCAACTTGGTCATCATGTTGCGCATGAACGGTTGTCCCCCAGCGCCTGGTTCGACAGTCATAACCAGCACCATGTCAGCGAGGTGAAACATTGGGAAATACGGCTCTGCTGGAGTGCCGGGCTTCAGAGCAATGGCGGCTTTGGCACCCGTGTCGTGAATGGCTCGAATGGTCCCCTCGACATCTTTGGCTGCCTCAACATGGAAGGTCACCGAGTGAGCCCCGATTTCGCCATAGCCTGGCGCGAATTTGTCGGGATTCTCAATCATGAGGTGGACATCAACGGGAACCCTCGACACCGCCACGATTCGGGATATCGTCTGTGGGCCAAAGCTAATCGCCTCGACGAAGTGGTTGTCCATGACATCACAGTGCACACCATCAGCCGAGGCGATCTTCGCGATCTCGGCTTCGAAGTTGAGGAAATCAGCCGAAAGGATGCTGGGGTGGATGCGCACTGACACTCCCCAATCCTAGACGGCAACAGCCTTCTGGAGCAGTTGAATGAACATGGCATCCGTGCCATGTCGGTGCGTCCATAACTGAACAGCGGTACCTCGGGCTGAGCGGGGAATCGGAATCTTGGTGGCGCCATCGAGCACGGCGGAAGTATCGATGGCGGAAATTTCAGGGTGCGAACGAAGCGCTTGCTGGATGATCGCTGTGGTTTCAGCAACCACAGGAGAACAGGTCACATAGGCAAGCACTCCGCCCGGAGCAAGCGCCCCAAGCCCAGAATCCAGGAGTTCGGACTGCAGAGTGGTTAATTCCACGAGGGATTCCGGCTGTTTGCGCCATCTGGCCTCCGGTCGGCGTCTGAGAGCGCCAAGCCCTGAGCACGGAGCATCCAGCAGTATTCGAGTGAACTCTCCCGAGACCACTCGACTGTCACCCTCGAGGACTTTCACGACCCCTGCGTCCCTCGACAGGAGCGCACGGAGGGAATCCTGAACGAGTCGAACGCGGTGGGGCACCGTTTCGATAGCGGTCACGTGAGCGCCATGAGCCAGCGCAGTGGCAGCCAAAACAGCCGTTTTGCCCCCTGGGCCAGCACACATATCCAAGAACGTCGTGTCCGCTGTAACCGGAGCTGACGCGATGAGCGCTAGGGCAGCAAGCTGCGACCCCTCGTCTTGCACGCGCGCTGTTCCCTCGCCCACCCGTGAGTCGGCCCCGGGGTCACCGCCTGGCAACGTGACGCCCCACGGGGAGAAACGGGTCGGTTCATCGCCCTCGCGCAGCTCGCTCAGGCCAGGCAAGCACGTAATGCAGACCAGTGGAGGCTCGTTGTTCGCTTCCAACGCATCATCGAGCTCAGCAGCATCGCCGGTCTCCGCCAAGGCCCGCTCAATCTCACGCGCAATCCAGGCGGGGTGTGAGTGTTCCGAACTTCCGCTGGCCTCAATGACCTGGAGCCAATGCTCGATGGGCTCTCTCGTGACGGAGCGGAGGACCCCGTTGATGAAACCAGACGCCCGGACAAGGCCATGAGACTTCGCGTAGTTGACACTCTCGTCCACAGCCGCATGGCCGGGAACTCGGAGAAACAACACCTGGTAAACCCCAAGGCGTAGCACGTCAAAAACTTCGTGATCTATTTCTGTAGTCCGACGTTTCGCAGCACTGGCGACCACCGTATCCAACTCCCCCTGAGCGCGGAGACTGCCATAGACCAACTCGGTAACGAACCCCCGATCCCTCGAATCCAGACCGGACTCGGACAGAGCTTTGGGTAGTGCGAGGTTCGCGTAGGCGCCACCGTGGTTCACTGCGGCAAGAACCTCTAGTGCCAGAGCCCTGCTGTCACTTCCGCGCGACATCGATGCGCACCCCTTCGGGAAGGCCTCGGAACCAATCCTCAGCGGCCATCGGCTTCTTCCCGGCCGGGTGCACTCGCTCGAGGACGAAGGGCACGCTTCCTGTGCCGACGAGGATGCCCACCGGCGCCTTCAGTAACTCGCCCGGTTCCAGCGGATGAAAATCAGGGTCCACCCAACCAGAGACAACTTTGACCACAGCCCCGGTGTCTTGGCGGATGAGGTAAGCACCGGGTTCCGGCGTAACAGCACGAAAATGCTGATACACCTCGCCAACGTCCATTCGCAGATCCAAGTGACCAAAGCCTGGCGGGAACTTGTGAGCGAAGGATGGCTCCCCCATCTGCTCGGTGGGAGCGGCCAGTGCAGGGTCCCCCTGGTCGAGAAAATCCAGCACCAGTTCGGGAGCGACCAGCGAAAGTTTCTGCAGAAGAGTCCCCGATGTGTCGTAGGGATTGACCGGGTGCG
>JBIILX010000090.1:0-4818 GCA_044338275.1 Pontimonas sp. | reverse complement strand
AGGCCTCGCAGGAGCCGGTGTTCATCGAACGGCGAGGATCTCTCGCTGCGGTGGTAATCAGTCCGGCCCAGTACGAGGCGATGCTTGACGCTATCGAAGACCAGGACGACATCGCCGCGTTTGACAAGGCCGTGCTGGAAGAAGGACCCAATATTCCTTGGGAAGAGGTCAAAGCCGATCTCGGCTGGGCATGACGTACCGAGTCGACCTCAAGCCAAGCGCTGCAAAAGCTCTCCGTTCGCTCGAAGTCGCAGCGGCCGCCCGAATTCGCGGAGCCATAGCCCTTCTCGCCCACGACCCCAGACCACCAGGCGCCAGGCGGCTGGCAGGTCGCCCGGGTTACCGGGTGGGAGTTGGCGACTACCGCATCCTCTACGTCATCGAGGACGAGGTTCTCCTTATTGTCGTCGTCGCGCTAGGCCACCGGAAGGCCGTTTACCGGCATAGCTAATCCGCTTGGGGAATCCTCCGGCCGGAGAGCAATCGCCAGCTATGGACTAACCGCCAGGAACAAGAACGCCGCGGTGGAACAGGAGGTTCGGCCTCGAGAGTGTCATAGCGCCGTGGTAGGCGCTCCTGCCTGAGCGGTTGGAGGGAGTTAAGCTCCGAGGCGCTTCGTCACTAACGGCTGCACAGGTTGGCGTAACCACCGCACGAGAGCGATCACCGCAACAAGGGCGAGTGTCGGCAGGAGTATCTGGGCGGCAAGAATGATCGCGGGAAATTCTCCATTCCACTGCGCGGGAGAAAGATGCCGGGACAGAATGCCCCAGAACGCCCACACCAGCACCAACGCATAGCTGGGAGATGAATTCACCAGTGCAGTGACCGAGCCAATCACCACTGCGACTACCAAGACAACGATGGTCCAGATTTCTGCAGAAAGCCAGAAGCCATCACCAAAGCCTGCTTGGACCAGTAGGGCAGAGATGTTTGCCACAGTGGCCACCGTGACCCACCCGAAGTAGATGGCGAAGGGAAGCCGAATGGCGAAAGTGCTGCCGAGCGTCGTGCGCTCGGCAGTGGTGTGCTGGTTGATGCGAATCAATGTCCACAACAGAGCACCAATAATCACCGCGGCGCCCCAGAGAACTTCGTAGTGCCAGGCGACAATCCACGCCCCGTTGAGCACACAGCTGGCAATAAACCAGGGTGTAATCGCCCGGATGACAGCATTATCGGCCACCAACTGGACCACCGTATAGACACCGAGCAGGAGATAAATTACGCCCCAGATGGCAAAGGTGAAGCCAATCGGCGCAAAGAGAGTGTCGTACCGGTCAGAGATCTCGTTCGTGGCCTGACCGTTCAACGGAAGGGTTGTGGCCAACACGTTCATGACTAGCATGAACGCATAAGAAACAAGGGCGACAAGGCGGGGCATGACGGTTTTCAGCATGCTCGAGTCAACCACATCCGAGCCCCCTACTGCCATGTGCCCGGCCGACAGCCTCGGCTGTGGACAAAAAACTCGACCACTGGGAGGTTTCCGGAAAAATCAAGGCACCAGACAGGTACATCACGAGTCGGAATTGATATACTCGTATAGCAAAAGGAGGCCCCATGCCGAAAACCCAAATCAACGTGCGACTCGATGAAGACGTAGCACGACGTCTTGAGGCGCTAGCGCTGAAGACTGGCCGGACAAAGACCTTCTACGCGACCGAGGCTATTCAAGAGTTTCTCGATAATCGCGAAGACTATTTCCTCGCGAAAGACTCCCTGCAAGCCTTCGTTGACTCAGGCGAGAAGCCGCTTCGAATCGAAGACCTTGACTGGAATACCCCTGGTCAATGACCTATCGGCTGCGCTTTACGCCGGCAGTCAACAAACAGATCAGCAAACTCGACCGACCGGTTGCGACTCGAATCCAGCGCTACCTCGAGAACCTGGACCTCACAAATCCGTGTTCTGCGGGAAAACCGTTGGCTGGCGACGATGGATTCTGGCGTTACCGAGTCGGGGACTACCGGATACTCGCCAGCATTTCCGATGAAGAAGTGCTTGTGCTCGTCGTGGCCATCAGTCACAGGCGCCAGGTGTATCGCAAGAACTAAGGGCCACAAATAGTCAGGACTAGCTAGGACATTCTGGTAAATATGGCTTACTAGCTATATTTTTGATAGGCTACCTCAATGAGCAGAGCATCAACACTGATCCGATCCGCGAGAAAAAGCCAGTCATTGACTCAGGTTGGTCTTGGCGAGCAGACCCAGGTCCATCAAAGCAACATTTCAGACATCGAAAGCGGACGCGACCTGAGTGTGAGCACACTGGAGAGGTTGCTGCGAGGAACCGGGCACCAGCTGTTTGCTCTACCCATCCAGAAAGCAGACGTCACGGAAGCGGCAAGCGCTATCCGCGCGCACCTCAAGGGCGGTAACACTCAGGGTGCACTGAGAGTGCTGATCCAACTCAACGACAACTTGGTGAGCGAACACGGCCTGCGTCGCGGCGTTCTCGGGCTCTGTGAGCCTGAACCCACAGGAAACCAGGTGTGGGATGCGGCTCTGGCCGGGCTTGTGGCCTGGCGTCTCACTGAAGAGAACATTCCACTGCCCACTTGGGTCGACAAGACCAAATTCTTCCTCCCCGTCCCCCGCAGCCTCCGTATCGACAGCGCCGATCCCATTCCGGCCGCCTCGGACATTCCCCCTGAGTTTGCTAGGCGGGGCGTCCTTGTATGGGCAGCCACCTTTGAGAGCGTCTAGCTAGAAACACATCAGGAGAAAGAGCAGAAAGCTAACTCGTAATCGGTGCCGCAAAAATTTTGACCCTGTAGGGCGGACGGGACTTGAACCCGTGACCGACGGATTATGAGTTCGATGCCTAGGTATCAGCCGGTGTTAGAGCGTGTTAGCTGACGTTGCGGATGCCCGCAAACAGGCGAGGTTTAGCGTTGATGACGGCGGGGCCTAGGAGATGAAAATGTGCACTGAATGTGCACATCGACACCTCTTGATAAGCGGGTCGGCCGTGAACCAAGGACGACCGAATTATCAGTTCGGTACCTGGGCATCTACTAATGCACCATCTCGCAGGTGTCGGTGAACAGTATCGGCAACAAGAAACTCGCTAGCCCACTGTGATGCGGAAGACGTGAGACCAACCCTGGTCACCAAGATTGGTGGAGACAACCTCGCCTCGGGCTCCGCTGTAACTGCCGGAACCACCCACCACGGGCCGCACAGTTTCTTCTCCCACGGCGAGTGTTGCCCCCGCGGATGGATAGAGCGAAATACCGCCAACGACCAACTGGTTAGCTTCCTCGCCGAAAACGAATACGAGGTTGGAGCTCCGAAGTTCCTGATCACCACCAACTCCCTCGGCGAGAGTGGTGAGGGTGCCAGAGAGATACTGGCCATCAGCGCTGACCCCGTCGACGTCAATCGGGACATAAAAC
This sequence comes from Pontimonas sp., assembly GCA_044338275.1. GTDB lineage: Bacteria > Actinomycetota > Actinomycetes > Actinomycetales > Microbacteriaceae > Pontimonas. The sequence goes on along the minus strand of JBIILX010000090.1, from coordinate 1,415 downwards.
GTCCGCACTGTGCCGGGGCCCGTGCCTAGAGTGGCGGTTGGCGTGACAACTGCGTGCGTCACCGTCACCTCTGTCACAGCCTGCTGGCTGGCAACGAAGGCTCCCCCGGCACCAGCCAGGCCACCCAAGACAATCACAGCAACAATGGCCAGTAGATTTCTCATCTTCATGCGCTGAGTCTATTGCTCAGGAGCGTCAAGAGGCAACAGAGTTTGCAACGTCCGAAGACCCCATGTTGACGACCAGGATAGAGACTGGTCTATTGGTCAAGTTCTTGCCCATGTGGGGGATATCGAGGCCCTCCATAATCGCATCGCCCTCGTGATAGGTATTGGTCACCATCGCCCCGTCGACGTCGTAGGTGACTTCGAGGGTTCCCTCAAGAATGTAGGCATAGATGGGAGCCTCGTGAAGATGCCAGCCCGTTTCAGTACCGGCTTCAAGGAGAACAATGCTCGAGGTTATCTCGGGATTCTCAGCACTGGGATACGAAAACTCATCACCCAGCACTGTCGTGCCGGCCTTTTCCACCAACCCGTTAGAGCGTCTCAACCGTGAAATCAAACGCCACGCCGACGTTGTTGGCGTCTTCCCAAACCCTGAAGCGCTCCTGCGGTTGACCACGATGGTGTTGATCGAACAACACGACGAATGGGCTGCCACCAACAGGAGATATTTAGCCGAGGGCAGCCTCGCGAGCCTCACCCACCCAGGCGAACTAGACGAGGGGGTGACACGGCAACTCAACATCGCCTAAAGTGTGAAAACGGACCCACACACGGAACCAGAAATTACACCACTTCGTGGGACGCTAACAATGTTCCCGAAATAATGAAGACCCGATGTAAGGAAAAACGGAGGAAATCAAATAATGTTGACGAAAATTAGCGGGCTTGCCCGGACACTATATATTTTACTCGCCATAATTGCTGCCTTTGTCGGCTTGGGCCCACTGAATGTAACGTTGGTACTGTTCGTACTTGGTTTAGTCGCCGGGCTTCCATTGGTCGCGAAAGAGGAACTTGTCTGGCGCGCAGTGAGTGTGCTCGTATTGCCCATTATCGCTGCGGTTTTAGTGACAATTCAGGCAATTGGCGAGCAGCTGAGCGCCGTGGCTGGGAATCTCCAGATTGGCCTTGCCGGCGCGGTTGCAACCGCGATTGCTCGTCAGCTTTACACGTTGGCGGTCGACGGCGTCACGGGATTGGCTGCGAGTAACAAGAAATAACGAAGACCATAAGCATCTTCTAATTGAGCGAGGCGGGACAAAATCCCGCCTCGTTTCATTATTTCTTTTGGAGTCTTTTCTAACAAAACTGATTTGAAATTTGCCGCCATGTCCTCTCAGAATTTACTTGACAAGGTTGATTCCACAATCTTGGGGGATAAGTTCCCTTACCCCGTAACTGATAGCC
>JBIILX010000024.1:0-16701 GCA_044338275.1 Pontimonas sp. | reverse complement strand
AAAGATGGATCACGAGGTGCCAGAGAGTGGATTCTTGGCCTGGTTCACTCCCGCTATCTCGCCATCATTGGCCACCCTGTCGTCGCTGCCACGATTTTTGCTCTGTCACTGATTGTTTTCTATTTCTCACCGCTCTTTGAGTGGGCCCTGGAAGAGCACCTCGGGCACCAGTGGATGATTCTGCACTTTGTTTTCTCCGGCTATCTCTTTGCTCAAGCCCTTGTCGGCGTTGACCCGTCTCCGCACAACCCGCCTTATCCGCTGCGACTCATCATCGTGTTTGCCACGATGGCGTTTCACGCCTTCTTCGGCCTGAGCTTGATTTATGGCACGGGCCTCCTTGCCCCGGAGTGGTATGGCGCCATGGGTCGCGAGTGGGGGCTGAGCCCGTTGGCTGACCAGCAGCGTGGCGGAGAGGTGGCATGGAGTCTCGGGGAGATTCCCACACTGGTCCTGGCAATCGTGGTGACCTACTCGTGGTCACGCAGTGATGATCGCAAGAACAAGCGTCGCGACCGCCAAGCCGATCGTGATGGCGACCAAGAACTCCAGGCCTATAACGCGATGTTGAGCGCCAGGCATGCCGCTGAGGAAAAGGCTAATAGAGGTTAAGGACCGGTTCATCGAGAGCCGTTCCGCGCACCACGCCAAGGACCCTGAAAGGCACTATCTCTGTCGTCTCTTCGAGGCTTCCATCGAAGAGTGATTGCACTTGGACCGTGACTTCAGCGACACCACTGTTGGCCACAAGGGACCACGTTGCCCGGTCAGCGCCCAGTTGAAGAGACACATCGGGATAGTCGAGAACCGTCCATTGTGGTGTTCCGACGACCCGGTCGGTGATGGTCACACCGAAAGGGCACCCCACAGGCTGAAGCACGTCCTGCGCAACACAGTCGTTCAAGAAGCCCTCAACGGCCGCCGTGGTCCTCTCCACTAGCTGGCTAGTGGGTTCAATAGGAACACGAAGCTGGACACGTTCGCCAACCTCGGTGAGCGCGGCAAACGTGTCTGGCGCGACGAGCCATGGGGTATCCAAAGACGCAACGTAAAGACCAGGCACAAAGACTGAGGTTTGAGCGGGGACGCCCAGGCGACTGACCAGCAACTGTCGCCCATTCACATCCACGCGGTCATCGCCTGGCACGACCAGTTCTAGGCGACCGAGCGGCGCTCGCTCGAAAGTCCACGTCCTGAAGAAGAACAGCACGGGCTCGCCAGCCTGGACCACGAAGAACGTGGTTTCGGTCTGCCCGCCAAGGAGATACTGAGCCTGGACGACGATGTCACCGTTGGGCACAGCAGCAGATCCTAGGATTCGGACATCCTGTAATTCGCCCTCGAGCGGCACTACAGCGGGAACTTCGGACATTCCCGCATGCCTGGCGGCGGCTACGTAGTCGCCGACTTCCAGCGCGCGGAGGTAGCTCGTGACGTGTCCCGCCGGAGAATAGACGGTGAGGTTGAGCGTCAGCACGCTCCCCAGCCAGAGTGCGACAATAGCCAGGGCAATAAGCCCAAATCTCCGCACAATCGGCCACATAGATGCCATCCTAGGTTGGTTGCTTGGGCCCCGGTCTGAGTTGGCCACAGAGCAAGGATGATAGTGAGCGACCTCGTTTCCCTGAACTCGCAACAAAACGAGATTTTGCAGGGAATGGAAGACACCCTGGACCATCTCTTCATCACTGGTCGCGCCGGAACAGGAAAGACAACGCTGCTCCACGAGTTCGTGGAGACCACGGCGAAGAGCGTGGCGGTCTGTGCTCCCACAGGCGTTGCCGCTCTGGCTATTGGTGGCCAAACCATTCACTCACTACTTCGTCTGCCACTGGGAATCATCGGCGATCGGGAGTTGGGCTTTATTCCCAAGGAATCTCTTGCGGTGCTGGCCAATCTTGACGCCCTAGTAATTGACGAGGTGTCCATGGTGTCAGCGGATGTTTTGGATGCCATCGATCGGCGACTCCGTCAAGCAAAGCGCCGCCGCAATAGCCCCTTTGGTGGCATTCAGATGATCATGTTTGGTGACCCGTATCAGCTCTCCCCCGTGGTCTCGGGCCAAGCCGAGAAGGCCTACTTCCAGGATCACTACAGATCTCCCTGGTTTTTTGACGCCACGGTGTGGTCAGCGACCGAGATGACTACGTTCGAGCTCGACACAATCCATCGCCAGGCGGATGGCGAATTTCGCGCGGTGCTGAATGCGCTTCGCGAAGGACGGATGGACCCAGAGATGGGCCGGATGCTCAACGAACGCGGAATGCGTGAGCCAGACGACCCTGAACTGATTACTTTGACCACAACGAACGCTTCAGTCACGAAAATCAATAGCATCGCCCTCGAGCGTTTAGAGGGCAAAGCGAAAATCGCCCACGCCGATATTGAGGGCGATTTTGGTTCTACCTCTGCCTACCCAGCGGATGAGCAGTTGGTCCTCAAACCCGGCGCTCGCGTGATGTTTCTGCGCAATGACACTGGTGGGCCCGATGGGCCTAGATTCGTCAACGGAACCATCGGGACGGTCACAAAGATCACGGACACGGTCACCGTCGATGTTGACGGTGAGGGCGTGCTGGTCGAGCCGGTGACCTGGGAAAAGATCCGATACGAGTATTCACCGGCTACCAAGACCATCAGCCACGACGTGGTGGCGGAGTTCACCCAGTTCCCTTTGCGCCTGGCGTGGGCGGTGACGATTCACAAAGCCCAGGGGAAGACACTCGATGCAGCGGTCATCGACCTTGGCCAGCGGGCGTTTGCGCCCGGTCAGACTTATGTGGCGTTTAGTCGGCTGACGAGCCTCGATGGCCTCTATTTGAAGAGGCCGCTGAGCCCTTCAGACATCATTGTGGACCAGGACGTCCTGCGGTTTATGTCGAACCCCCGTGGCACCAATCGACTGATTTAGCAACCAGTGTGGGCTCCTGGCTGATATAAATCTAGGCATGCGCAAATTCGTGGGTCTCACCAGGTATTCAGTATTTGTCCCAGCCCTTGCAGCGATGCTCGGTGCCATCCTGCTTCTCGCTCAGGGTTCGATTGAGGTGGTGTTGGCCGTCTTTGACACGATCGTCAAGCAGGCACCCCTTAAGGACAGCATCGTCCAGGTGTTGACTGCCGTTGACGCGATTCTGCTAGGAACGGTCCTCCTCGTCATCGGCTACGGGCTCTATGAGCTTTTCGTCGACACCGATGTTGAACTTCCGAAGTGGCTCCAGGTCCGTGATCTCGATGACCTCAAGTCCAAGCTCATTGGCGTGGTGGTCGCGATTATTGCGGTGATCTTTGTTGGTGTCCTGGTGGATGCGAATCGAGCCGCCGATGTGATTTCCTACGGTGTCGGATCGGGAGCATTAGTGCTGGGTCTCGCGTTCTTCGCCTACGCCACCAAGAAAGACACCTCCGCAAAGCCCACTCTGGTGAGGCGTGGGCCGCCAAAGTCGTAGAGGCGTGATCTGGAGCGAGTGACGGGAATCGAACCCGCGCTATCAGCTTGGGAAGCTGAAGTTCTGCCACTGAACTACACTCGCAAGGCCTGGGGCTCTGCTGACTGGCTCTAGGGTGCAATTCTACTAGTCTGGTCTGGTGTTGCTCTCAGACCGCGATATTCGCTCCGAGTTGAGCTCCGGACGAGTGGGATTAGACCCGCTCGATCTGGGAATGGTTCAACCCTCGAGCGTCGACGTCAGGCTGGATCGTTTTTTCCGGCTCTTTGATAATCACAAGTATCAGCACATCGATCCCTCTCTTGATCAGCCAGATTTGACCCGTTTGGTTGAGGTCGACGCTACAGAGCCATTCGTTTTGCACCCGGGTGAGTTTGTGCTGGGGGCAACGTATGAAGTAATTACTCTTCCCGACGACATTGCCGCTCGCCTGGAGGGCAAGAGTTCACTGGGTCGACTCGGCCTTCTCACCCACTCCACTGCAGGCTTCATTGACCCCGGTTTTTCAGGTCACGTCACCTTGGAGCTCAGCAACGTCGCGACCCTGCCCATCACGCTGTGGCCGGGGATGAAGATTGGCCAGTTATGTTTCTTTAGGCTCAGCTCGCCAGCGGAGCACCCTTATGGGTCAGATAAGTACGGAAGCCGTTATCAGGGCCAACGCGGACCCACAGCATCGCGTTCGTTCCAGAACTTTCACCGCACCGACGTATCAAAGCCGTAGTTCGGTCCCCACTGCTCCATTTGGTCCACGAGCCAGGGGCTAAAGACGAAGGGGGTCGTGGCAACTGCGCTGGCTAGTGCCTCAGGGCGCACCCACTGCCACTCGCATACTTCGGACGCTGCCGGGTTCGGTTCCCCCAGGGCCTTCGCCACAAAGACCGGGCAAATCTCGTTCTCCACGATGCCAGAGGCATCGACTGCTCTGTAGCGGAAATCGGGCAGCACCTCGGTGACGGCGCCAAGCTCGAGGCCTAGCTCGTCCTTGGCGCGCCGCCGGATGGCCTCTTCCATGGACTCACCGGGGCCTGGATGCCCGCACGCGGAGTTCGTCCACACGCCAGGCCAGGTCTTCTTCTCGAGGGCTCTGCGGGTAATGAGAACATCGCCGGCGGAGTTAAAGATGTGACACGAGAACGCGAGGTGAAGGGGGGTGTCTGTGGTGTGAACCTCTGATTTTTCCGCCGTCCCCACGGGGGAGCCCTTCTCGTCGAGAAGGATGACAAGTTCGGAGGTTTTCATAGTGTTATCGCGCTACTCTGCAATGGTGAAGGTCGTGTGTGGCGGTTCGTTTTCCCGCTTATTTAGCCTAGCCACATACCAGAGGGGGAGAGGGACCAACCATGGCGGTTGAGCTTGATACCCGAATTGATCTTTATACGCGCGTCGCCCAGGAAACTTCCGCGGGAGTCATTCGTCGCTACTCGACCTCATTCGGTTTAGCCTCGAGACTTCTGGACCCGGCTGCCCGACTTCACATCGGGAACCTTTATGCCCTGGTCCGCCTGGCGGATGAGATTGTTGATGGTGTCGCCGATGAAGCAGGCGTATCCAAGAAAACTGCTGGAAAGATGCTCGATGCGCTGGAAGCAGACACCGAGCAGGCTCTGAAGACCGGGTACAGCACGAACCTCATCGTTCATGCCTTCGCCCACTCGGCCAGACAGGTTGGGGTTGGCGCAGACCTCACCAGGCCTTTCTTTCACTCCATGCGCATGGACTTGACCGAAACCACTCATACCCCCGAGAGTTTTGCCGAATACGTCTATGGCTCCGCTGAGGTTGTCGGATTGATGTGTTTGCAGGCTTTCCTGGAGGGAAAGCCTGTCTCTGCTGGGGACAAAGAAACGATGGTCACTGGTGCTCGCGCACTGGGTGCAGCGTTCCAGAAGGTCAACTTCTTGCGTGACCTGGGTGCGGACGTTCAAGCCCTGGGGCGCACGTACTTCCCCGGCGTCGACGCCGAGGCTCTCACCGAGCAGACTAAGCACGCGTTGCTTGATGACATCGACCGCGATCTTGCACAGTCTGCGAGAGCGTTGCCGCTGTTGCCAGCCAGCCCCCGTCGCGCGGTTGCGCTGGCCCAGGCTCTTTTTCAGGCTCTGTCAGAGAAGATTAGAACCACGCCAGCGACGACACTGCAAACAACGCGAATTAGTGTCTCTGGTGTCGATAAAGCTGCGCTTGCCGCCCGAGTTCTTCTCGGCTGGGTGCCAGGAGTCCCGAAGTCCCTGCGAAAGGAAATGAATGTCTAAGTCCGTAGTCGTCGTTGGCGGCGGGATTGGCGGTATGGCTACCGCTGGCCTCTTGGCAAAGGACGGCTATTCCGTCACGTTGGTGGAGGCGATGCCTCGCCTGGGTGGGCGAGCAGGGCTGTGGGAGAAGGACGGTTTCCGCTTTGATACCGGGCCTTCCTGGTATCTCATGCCAGAAGTTTTCGACCACTGGTATCGCCTGATGGGGACCACGGCGGATGCCCACCTTAAGCTCACCAAGTTGGATCCGGGCTACCGGGTGTATTTCGAACCAGAGGGAGCAACCTCCGCTGAGTACGTGGATGTTCGGGCAACCCGCGAGGACAACCTCGCTCTGCTGGAGTCAATGGAGCCAGGCTCCAGGAAGTCGATGGAGAAGTATCTCGACTCCGCGAAAGACACCTATCGGATCGCCAAGGAGTACTTCCTCTACACGTCGTTCCAGGACTTGCGGCCACTCTTTGTCCCTGAGGTGCTCAAGCGCATGGGGACCCTGATTCGTTTGCTGACCACGCCGATTATGACCTTCGCCAAGAAGTACACGAAGAGCCCCCGTATTCAGCAGCTTCTGGGCTACCCCGCTGTCTTCCTCGGCTCAAGCCCGTTTATCGCGCCGAGCATGTTCCACCTGATGAGCCACTTGGACATGGAAGATGGTGTTCTCTACGCCGAGGGCGGGTTTGTTCGCGTCATGGGTTCCATGCGCGAGGTCATCGAGGACGCTGGGGTTACCGTCCTGACGAATGCACCCGTGAGCCGAATCTGCACGAAGCGCGGCGGCGGACGCAAGGCCCGGGCAACCGGGGTCGAGTATGTGGACCAAGCCGGGACCACCCACTTCGTGGGTGCTGACTTTGTTGTCTCCACCACTGATCTCCACCACAGTGAAACCCAGCTTCTTCCTGAAGAGCTTCAGACCTACCCACAAGCCTGGTGGGACAAGAAGCTGGCCGGGCCGAGCGCTGTTTTGCTCTACTTGGGCGTAAAGGGGGCGGTTCCAGAGCTGCTTCACCACAGCCTGTTCTTTACCAAAGACTGGGGTGACAACTTCTCCAGAATCTTTGCGGTTCCACCGACGATTCCCGACCCCGCGTCGCTCTATGTGTGTAAGCCAAGCGCGACGGATTCCTCGGTAGCCCCGAAGGGCCACACGAACCTCTTTGTATTGGTCCCGATGCCAGCAGATGTGTCCATGGGGAGAGGCGGAATTAACCGCTCCGGCGATGCCCTCATCGAAGAGATTGCGGACCGAGCAATCGAGCAGATTTCCCGCTGGAGTGGTGCCCACGATCTTGCTGATCGCATCGTGTTGCGACGCAGTGTTGGCCCAGCAGACTTCGCCGGTGATTTGAACGCCTGGAAGGGCACGGCGCTCGGACCGGCACACACCCTCATGCAAAGCGCGCTGTTTAGAGCCGGCAACGTGAGCAAGAAGGTCGATGGCCTCTATTACGCGGGCAGCTCCACGATTCCAGGAATTGGCCTGCCGATGTGTCTTATTAGCGCTGAAGTCTTGGTGAAGCGGGTGCGCGGCGATGTGTCGACGTCTCCCCTGTCAGAGCCCTTGGTACCCATCGGGTAGGGGGATGTAGTGTCCCTGGTCTATCTATTCGCCCTTCTGGGAGCGATTCTTGGCACGGGACTGCTGGATTGGCGGCACCAGCTCGCACTATGTGGTGGTGCTCCTGCTCGAACGTCCATCATCGTTGGCGTAGGAGTCGCGTTCTTCCTCCTCTGGGATGTGGCCGGCATTGCAGAGGGCGTCTTCTTCCGGGGCTCTGGGCCGTGGATGACCGGCATTCTGCTGGGGCCTGAGCTGCCGCTCGAGGAACTCTTCTTTCTGATACTGCTGTGTTACTCAACCCTGATCGCCTACTTGCTCTCCGCATCCATGCTCACCGCGAGGTCCAGGCGATGACCTACTGGCTCATTAATATCCCCTTCCTCGTGGCAGCAGGGCTTGTCTGTGCGGCAGCGATCGCACTGCGAAAAGCGCCAGCTGCGCGTGCTCTCCTCATCGCGGCGGGAGCCATGATGCTCCTGACCGCGGTATTTGACAATGCGATTATCGGGTTTGGCCTCGTTGATTACGACGAGAGCCTCATCAGCGGTCTGCGTATCGGCTTTGCACCGATTGAAGATTTTGCCTATACCGTGGCGGCACTGCTCATCATTCCGGCGCTGTGGCACCTCATGGCGGCGCAGCCCAGAAAAACCGGCCAATGAAGAGGGCAGGGCTGATTCTCTGGAGTTCCCGGCCGCTGAGCTGGATCAACACCGCGTTTCCTTTTGCTCTGGCCTACTACGTCACGACCGAGCAGGTCGATAGCAACCTCATCATCGGGTTTCTGTTCTTCCTCATCCCCTACAACCTGCTGATGTATGGGATCAATGACGTCTTCGACTACGAATCCGATATTCGAAACCCCCGAAAGGGCGGCGTTGAAGGGGCTTTGCTTCCACCGGATCTTCACCGAACAACGCTTCTTGCGAGCGTCATTCTCCCCATCCCCTTCCTTGTTCCCCTGGTGTTATCGGGGTCTGCGACCGCAACGGGCGTGCTCGCCCTGGCACTGTTCTTCGTTGTCGCGTATTCGGCTAAGGGCGTTCGGTTCAAGGAAATCCCCTTTGTGGACTCTGTGACCTCCAGCGCTCACTTTGTCGTGCCGGCGCTCTATGGGCTTGTTCTGGCAGAAGCTTCGGCGTCAACGCTCACGCTGACGCTCTTGGTGGCATTCTTTTTCTGGGGAATGGCCTCCCACGCGTTCGGGGCAGTGCAAGACGTCGTCGCTGACAGAGAAGCGGGGGTGGCCTCAATTGCCACGGTCATTGGGGCGAAAGGGACAGTGCGCTTCGCCGTTGCCCTCTATGCCCTTGCCGGAGCAGTGCTTCTGGCCACTCCGGGGCCACTGCCCCTGATTGCTCCGGTTGCCTTGCTCTATATCGCGGCGATTGCGCCCTGGTGGTCAGTCAGCGACGCCGCCGCCGAGGGCGCAAATAAAGGATGGCGACGATTCTTGCTGTTGAACTTCATCAGCGGAGCTGTCGTCGTGTTGGTGTTGTTTGAGTGGTGGGCTCTCGCCGTTTAGCTCGTTATGCGAGCTGGCGCCTTCACGAAAAGCAACATCACTCCGCCAATCAGCAGCACGAGGGCTATTCCCAAGAGACCAAAAATCGTCTGACTGCCGGCAAGCTGGATGAAAACTGCCCAGAGTAACGACGCCATCCATCCAGCAGCTCGGCCCGTTGTTGCATAAAGGCCAAACACTTCGCCTTCGCGGCCGGCAGGGGTGACCCTGGCGAGAAATGATCGCGAGGCTGCCTGAGCTGGCCCCACGAAGGCAGCGAGAATGAGTCCCACCGTCCAAAACATCGGTGTTCCGAGGTCAACAAGGACGAACACTGCGGTAGTGCAGAGGACGAGTCCAAACACCGATATCAGAATCACGTTTTTCGGCCCGAACCGGTCGTCTAGTCGGCCGGCAAGAATGGTGGAGATTCCGGCGACCACATTGAGCGCGATGCCAAAGATGACCAAGTCGGTAAAGCCAAAGCCGAACACAATGCCAGCAATTACCGCCCCAAAAACGAACACGGCGGACAGCCCGTCCCGGTAGACGGCGCTCGCGAGGAGGAACCAGAAGGTGGGACGCGCCTCCTTGTAGAGGCGCTTGACGCTGCGTCCGAGTTCGACGTAGCTGCCCCACAAACCGAGCTTCTCGCCTACTTTTCCCGTTCTGGGTTCGGGAACGCTCACAAAAATGGGCATGACGAAAATGATGGTCCAGACGGTGCACCCGAGCGCCACGAGCTGAAAAGTGAGAGCGGAATCACCTTGGAGCACACCGCTCAAGATGAGTCCCACCACGAGGGCGAGGGCAATGATGCCTCCGAGGTAGCCAAACCCCCAGCCCAGACCGGAGACTTTGCCCACGGTCTTCGGGGTCGACACCGACACCAGCAAAGCGTTGTAGTTGACCCCGGCAATCTCATTGAACACGCTGCCGATCGCAATGAGGCCCACGCCTATCCAGAACCATTCCTCACCGGGCTGAACAAAGACCATTCCCAGCTGGGTCAGTACAAGTAGCCCCGTGAAAATCAGCAGCTGTAGCTTCTGCCGTTGGGTTCTATCGGCCCGTTGCCCCAGCACTGGCGCTATGAGAGCAATCAACAGTCCGGCAACGGTAATTCCCGCCCCAAGGTTTGCCGCGAGTTGTCCGAGGGCCGCTTCCTCGCCGTCAGTTCCCACGACATCGGGGTTGAGGAAGAACGTGCTGGTCAGATAGCTCGGTACCCAGACGAAACTGATCAGAACCGTGTTGAAAGGCTGGGTGGCCCAGTCCCAGAAGGCCCACGCGTAGACACGCTTCCGGGGAATGGTTTTTCCATCGTTTTTAGCGAGCCCGATTTCGGGCGGAACATCGCGGGTGCCGTCATTGGCCATAGACAGAAAGGTAGTCGCTTTTTCGAAACTGCGGGTAACCCGCGGGGAGTGGATGGACAAACAAATATCTGAGTCGCCTCGACTCAGATATTCTGTCAAAAACTTGACAAGAGGCGACTCATGTTTCACACTGGAGTTCTGCTGGATTTTATCCAGCGCCCTGATACGACACGAAGGAGCAGGCCACATGGCACGCGCAGTAGGAATTGACTTAGGAACCACCAACTCGGTGGTGTCCGTTCTCGAGGGTGGAGAGCCCACCGTTATTGCTAACGCAGAGGGTTTTCGCACCACACCCTCCGTCGTCGCCTACACGAAGGACGGCGAAGTGCTCGTTGGTGAGACCGCGAAGCGCCAGGCTGTGACTAACGTCGATCGCACCATTTCCTCGGTCAAGCGCCACATGGGCACCGACTGGAAACAGGAGATTGACGACAAGAAGTACACGCCGCAGGAGATTTCCGCGCGCATTCTTGCCAAGCTCAAACGAGACGCCGAGGCATACCTCGGCGAGAGCGTCACCGACGCCGTGATTACTGTTCCCGCATACTTCAACGACGCGGAGCGTCAAGCAACCAAGGATGCGGGCGAGATTGCGGGACTTAACGTTCTGCGCATCATCAACGAACCCACCGCAGCCGCACTGGCTTATGGCCTGGACAAGGGTAAAGAAGACGAGCTCATCCTTGTCTTTGACCTTGGTGGTGGAACGTTTGACGTCAGTCTTCTCGAGGTGGGCAAGGACGACGAGTTCTCGACCATTCAGGTGCGCTCCACCGCCGGTGATAACCGACTGGGTGGAGATGACTGGGATGCTCGCATCGTCGACTACCTCGCCACTCGCTTCAAGGAAACCACCGGTGTAGATGTCACCGGCGACAAAATCGCTAAGCAGCGCCTCAAGGAGGCTGCTGAGCAGGCCAAGAAGGAGCTCTCGAGCTCCACGAGCACCCAGGTTCAGCTTCCCTACCTGTCTTTGACAGATAGTGGACCAGCAAACCTGGACGAGACCCTGACCAGAGCCAAGTTCGAAGAGCTCACCAAGGATCTCCTCGAGCGCACGAAGCAGCCCTTCAACGACGTCATCAAGGAAGCCGGAGTCAAGCTCTCCGACATCTCCCACGTCGTTCTCGTGGGCGGATCGACTCGTATGCCCGCTGTGACCACCTTGGTCACCGAGCTCACTGGTGGTCAGGAACCCAACAAGGGTGTTAACCCTGATGAGGTCGTGGCAGTCGGTGCTGCTTTGCAGGCCGGTGTTCTGATGGGAGAGCGCAAAGACGTTCTTCTCATCGATGTGACGCCACTCAGCCTGGGTATTGAAACCAAGGGTGGCATCATGACCAAGCTCATCGAGCGCAACACTGCGATTCCCACCAAGCGAAGCGAAACCTTCACGACTGCGGATGACAACCAACCCTCGGTGTCTATTCAGGTCTTCCAGGGTGAGCGCGAGTTCACCAAGGACAATAAGGCCCTGGGAACCTTCGAGCTGACCGGAATTGCCCCAGCACCTAGGGGAGTTCCCCAGGTTGAGGTGACCTTCGACATCGACGCCAACGGCATCGTTCACGTCTCTGCTAAGGACAAGGGCACCGGCAAAGAGCAGTCCATGACCATCACCGGTGGGTCTTCTTTGCCCAAGGAAGACATCGAACGCATGGTTCGCGAGGCTGAAGAGAACGCGGCCGAGGACAAGAAGCGCCGCGAAGCTGCTGAAGAGCGCAACGGCGCTGAACAGCTTGCCTACTCGGTAGAGAAGATCCTCAAGGAGAACGACGAGAAGCTGCCAGAGGACGTCAAGTCCGAGGTCCAAGCCGACGTCGATGCTCTCAAGTCAGCGCTTGCTGGTGACGACGAGGCTGCGCTCAAGAAGGCCGTGGAAACGCTCAGCCAGAGCCAGACCAAGTTGGGTGAGGCCCTCTATCAGGCCACCCCTGAGGGAGAAGCAGCTCCAGAGGCCGCAGCTGAGGCCAACGACGAGGACATCGTCGATGCCGAGGTCGTGGACGACGACGCCGAACCCAAGAAGTAGGACGCATGTCTGAGAAGCAAGCACCCAGCCCTGACGAAGAGTCAGAGCCGCTGATTACCGACAAGCGTCGTGTTGACCCAGAAACAGGCGACGTCCGCGCGGATGTCACCGATCTGCCAGATGCCGAAGGCTTGAGTCCAGAAGATCTCGACATTCTTGATGATGCTGAGCGTGACCTGGTCGCGGAATACCGCGACCGGGCCGCCAGGGCAGAGGCAGAACTCCAGAACTTCCGGACCAGGGTCGAACGGGATCGGCAGGCTAATCGGGAGGCTGTGATTGCAGAAGTTGTGCGGTCACTGCTCCCCGCATTGGATGACCTTGATCGTGCGGATGCCCACGGTGATCTCGCAGGCACGCCCTTGGAGTTGGTGTCGCAGAAACTGCGCGCTGGTTTCGACCGCTACGGGGTAACCGCGGTGGGCACAGTGGGCGAAGCATTCGATCCAGCCATTCACGAAGCCATGGTCAGAATTCCGAGCGCTGGCGCTACTTCCGACACCGTCGCTGAGGTCATCGAGGGTGGTTACACCCTGGGCGATCGCCTGATTCGGCCAGCGAAAGTGGCTGTCCAGGTTCCTGCGGACGAGTAAGCGAGGAGGTGAGCTAGGTGGCAAGCCAAGACTGGTTAGACAAAGACTTCTATGCAATTCTCGGGGTGTCCAAGGACGTCTCTGACGCCGAGCTCAAGAAAACCTACCGTTCACTAGCCCGCAAACATCACCCGGATTCCAACCAGGGTGATTCAGCAGCGGAGGCTCGCTTCAAAGAGATTTCTGAGGCCTATTCGGTGCTCTCAGACGCGACTCAACGCTCGGAGTATGACCAAATTCGTGCGATGGCAGCCGGCGGGCCTCGTTTCACTTCCGGCGGCTCCCAAGGCGGTTTCGACGATGTCTTTGGTGGCATGTTTGGTGAGGGCGCAACGCGGGGTGGTCGAAACGCAGATTTCGGGGACTTGTTCTCCGGGCTTTTTGGTGGTGGTGGAGGGTTCCAGGGCTACAGAGAACCCACGAAAGGTCGCGACGTTGTCTCTCGGGTGACCCTTGATTTGAAGACGGCCGTCGCCGGGACCGATGTGACGTTAGAGGGCCCCTCTGGCAACACCATCAAGGCCCGCATTCCCGCGGGAGTGAAGGATGGTCAAAAGGTTCGCCTCCGCGGCAAAGGACACCCGAGCCCCGATGGGGGTCGCCCCGGCGATGCCATCATCACAGTGGGTGTGCCCAGGCACCAGATCTTTAGTCGTGACGGGGACAACCTGCGCGTTGTCGTTCCCGTGACGTTCATGGAGGCGACACTGGGCGCCACAATCGAGGTTCCCACCATCGATGGCGATGTGGTGAAGGTCAAAGTGGCGGCGGGAACTCCGAGCGGTCAGATTTTGCGGGTTAAGGGTCGTGGCGTTCGCGGGGGAACATCGCTCGGTGATCTTTTGGTGGAACTTGCGGTTGCTGTTCCGTCACACCTGTCAGGTGTAGCAAAGGGACATTTGGAGAAACTCTTTGGTGCGCTTCCGGATGAAAACCCCCGTGATGAGCTTCTCAAGAGGGCGAAGAGCTAGTTATGGATGAGCTCACACCACTCTTTTCAATCGCTGCTGCAGCGGAGCTTGCGGGCATGCACCCGCAGACCCTGCGCCAGTATGACCGTCTGGGATTGGTCAGTCCCACTCGCACAGCAGGGCGGACCAGGCGGTATTCGATGAAGGATGTCGTTCACCTGCGCGAGATTTCGCGCTTGAGCGCTGAGGGATTGAATCTCGAGGGAATCAGACGCATCTTGGAGCTCGAGAGCCAGGTTGATTATTTGCAGAAGCGCGTGAGGGACCTGGAAAGCGCGCTTGCCGATGAAATGCTCGCGCGCTCAGGGCGGCGTGTGTTCGCCGCCGGATCTGAGGGCGAGGTTGTTCCCCTGAGGGCCGGTCAGAGAACCAAGAGATCCAACCAGGTTGTGGTGTGGAATCCCCTGCGCTGGGCCCTGCCACCATCCCAGGAATCTCAGAGATAAGGGGGCCTCACATGCCACAGTCATCCGAAGAGAACGGCCAGAAGAGCGCACTTGAGCTCTATGGCGTGAACCTCACCGATATTGCCCGTGAGGGAAAACTTGACCCTGTCATTGGTCGTGACCAAGAGATTCGACGGGTGTCGCAGGTGTTGACCAGGCGCACCAAGAACAACCCTGTCCTGATTGGCGAGCCAGGCGTGGGCAAGACCGCCGTGGTCGAGGGCTTGGCGCAGCGCATCGTCGCTGGTGACGTTGCTGACTCATTGAAGGGGAAGCAACTTATTTCACTCGATATGGCGGCCATCGTTGCCGGTGCCAAATACCGGGGTGAGTTTGAGGAGCGTTTGAAGGCGGTTCTGAAAGAAATCAACGACGCCGAAGGGGAGATCATTACCTTCGTCGACGAGCTTCACACCCTGATGGGTGCCGGTGGCGGCGAGGGCTCAGTGGCTGCAGCCAACATGCTCAAGCCCATGCTCGCCAGAGGCGAGCTCCGCCTCATTGGTGCCACCACTCTCAACGAATATCGGGAGTTCATTGAGAAGGACGCCGCTCTGGAGCGGCGTTTCCAGCAGGTGTTTGTGGGGGAGCCCAGTGTTGAAGACACCGTCGCCATTCTGCGCGGCCTGAAAGAGCGCTATGAAGCTCACCACAAGGTGATCATTGCCGATAGCGCGCTGGTGGCAGCGGCCACGCTCTCCAACCGTTATATCACTTCGCGTCAGCTGCCGGATAAGGCCATCGACCTGGTTGATGAGGCCGCCAGCCGTCTCAAGATGGAGATCGAGTCCTCCCCGGTGGAAATCGACGAACTCCGTCGGCTGGTTGATCGCATGCGCATTGAAGAGTTGGCGCTCAAAAAGGAGAAAGACGACGCCTCGAAGGATCGTCTTGCTAAGTTGCGCGAGGATCTCGCCGAGAAAGAAGGCGAACTTTCTGCTCTTCAAGCCAAGTGGGCCACCGAGAAAGCGTCACTCCAAGATGTCGGTGAGCTCAAAACCCAACTTAACGACGCTCGGATTGATCTCGACCGAGCCATGCGTGAGGGCCGTTACGAAGACGCCTCCAAGCTCAACTATGAGGTCATTCCGGGTATTGAAACCGCAATTTCCACAGCAGAAAATGGAGAGCCCTCTGCTGATCGGATGGTGAATGACCAAGTCACAGACGAGGACATCGCCGCAGTCGTGGCGGCGTGGACGGGTATTCCGGTCGACAAGCTCACCCAAGGGGAAACCGAGCGTCTGCTCCATTTGGAGATGGAACTCGCAAAACGCTTGGTGGGCCAGAAGGACGCGGTCAGGGCAGTCAGCGAAGCTGTGCGTCGCTCGCGAGCGGGCCTGAGTGATCCCGGCCGCCCGACTGGCTCCTTCTTGTTCCTGGGCCCCACGGGTGTCGGTAAGACCGAGTTGGCGAAGGCGCTTGCCGACTACCTCTTTGACGACGAGAAGGCTTTAGTGCGCATTGATATGAGCGAATACGGCGAGAAATTCGCCGTATCACGCCTGATTGGTGCGCCTCCCGGGTACGTCGGTTATGAACAGGGCGGCCAGCTGACGGAGGCTGTGCGCCGGAGGCCATACTCGGTCATTCTCTTGGACGAGGTCGAAAAAGCTCACCCTGAGGTCTTTGACCTGCTGTTGCAGGTCCTTGATGATGGTCGACTCACGGACGGCCAAGGCCGCACGGTCGACTTTAGAAACACGATCCTGGTTCTCACCTCTAATCTCGGTTCACAGTTCCTGGTGGATGAGGGGCTCTCGTGGGACGACAAGGTCGCTGCGGTAAACGGCGAGGTCAGGCGGGCTTTCAAGCCGGAGTTTGTGAACCGGCTTGATGACATTGTGGTCTTCTCGACACTCTCTAGCGAGGACCTCGGTCAGATTGTGGAAATCACCGTGGATCGCCTCCAGAAGCGACTTGGTGAGAGAAGGCTCGAGCTCGCGGTGACACCGGCCGCCAGGTTGTGGCTCGCCGACAAGGGCTTTGACGCGCTCTATGGAGCGCGCCCACTGCGCCGATTGATGCAAAAAGAAATCGACGATCGCTTGGCCAAAGCCTTGCTCTCGGGAGAGATTCACGACGGTGACACCGTTCGTGTTGATTTGGCGAGCGACGCCTCGGGCTTGACTGTGGCGCCGTTTAGCGTCGAGTAATCTTCCCCCACCGAATAAAACTAAGGACACGATGACCGAGAGCACTTCCACCAAGACCTTCCCCATCCACGAAGCTCTATCCGGTAGGCGCAGTCCGCGTGCCTACTCCAGGACCGCAGAGTTGTCTGCAGAACAGGTGGGTCCCCTTTTCGAGGCGGCGCGCTGGGCAGCAAGCTCGGGCAATTCGCAACCGTGGTCTTTCGTCGTGGGATTTCGAGGTGACGAGGTCTTCTCTACGATCCTCGGGACTCTTTCTTCGGGAAACGCAGTCTGGGCTGAACACGCGAGCGCCTTGGTCGCCAACATTACGAGAACCCACACCGATGAGGGCAAAGCCCTCTCTCACGCT
>JBIILX010000089.1:0-4870 GCA_044338275.1 Pontimonas sp. | reverse complement strand
GGGCTTTGGTGCTGACTCCTACACGCTGGCAATGACCCAGATGATGACTCTCCTAGGAAGGTAGCCCGATGGCCACGACGAACGATATTAAGAACGGCAGCGTGCTGAACCTGGACGGTCAGCTCTGGGCCGTGGTGGAGTTTCAGCACGTCAAGCCCGGTAAGGGTGGGGCTTTTGTGAGGACCAAGCTCAAGAACGTCCGCTCGGCCAAGGTCGTCGACAAGACCTTCAACGCGGGCACCAAGATCGACTTCGCCACCGTGGACCGTCGTGACTACACCTTCCTCTATGAGGACGGCAGCGACTTCGTGTTCATGGATCAGGCCAGCTACGAGCAGGTCAACGTCCCGAAAGAAGTAGTCGGCGACGCGGCAAACTTCTTGCTCTCGAACCAAGCAGTGACGATTGCCATGCACGAGGGTGAAGCGCTCTACGTTGACCTTCCGGCCTCGGTCACGTTGTTGATCACCTACAGCGAGCCAGGACTGCAGGGCGACCGCTCGACCGGCGGAACTAAGCCCGCCACACTGGAGACCGGGTACGAGATTCAGGTCCCACTCTTTGTCGAGCAGGGCACCACGGTAAAGGTAGACACCAGAACTGGTGAGTACCTGGGCCGCGTGGCCGACGAGTGAGCGCCCGGCGCAAAGCGCGGCGCAGGGCACTTGACATTCTCTTTAGCGCTGACGTCGCCGAAGTTGACTTAGCCGACGCTCTAGTCGCTGCGACCGAGCAGGCCATCGGCGAACCACAGCGGGCTTCTAGCTGGGACTATGCCAGGCAGATTGTGAGCGGAGTAATAGACCACCGCGACGAGATTGACGCCTTGCTTTCTGGCACCAGCACGACCTGGCCACTGGATCGCATGCCTGGCGTCGACCGCGCACTGCTCAGGCTTGCCGCGTGGGAAATCCTCCATAACCCTGAGGTTCCCTCCGCTGTAGCGATTTCAGAGGCGGTAGCAATGGCTGGGGAGTTCAGCACAGAAGCATCGGGTGGATTTGTGCACGGAATTCTTGCCTCTATCGCGCAGACACACGCAACCTCCTAGCGGACCTGGCGCCAGGTGCGCTACAGTGATGTCGTACGACCTGCTTTAACCAGCGTCCTGTGAGGCGCGGAAGGAGGGCTCGATGGCTGCGCGTGCAGTTCTCTCTGAGTCAGATATCGACCGAACTCTTCGGCGTATTGCTCACGAAATCATCGAGGCTTCTCCCGAGACTTCTGATCTTGTCCTCCTCGGTATTCCCACCAGAGGCGTCGTCCTGGCGCATCGGCTGGCCGCCTACATCTCAGACATAGCGGGCATTCCGGTTCCCGCGGGATCTCTCGATGTGACGATGTATCGCGACGATCTCTCGACCGGTGGGCACAGGACCCCAGCACCGACGGAAGTTCCAGATGGCGGAATCGACGGTCGGGTTGTGGTCCTAGTCGATGATGTTCTCTACAGCGGGCGGACAGTGCGGGCAGCTCTTGACGCGCTCACCGCGATCGGGCGGCCACGCCTGGTGCGCCTCGCAGTCCTCGTTGACCGTGGCCACCGAGAGCTCCCGATCCGAGCCGACCATGTTGGAAAGAACCTCCCCACGCACCACGGTGAGCGCATCAGTGTGAAGTTGCGCGAGATCGATGGCGCCGAAGAAGTGCAGGTGGTCGAGTGAAACATTTGCTCTCCACCAAGGACCTCGATGTCGATCAGGCACTGACTCTCCTCGACACGGCAGAGGAATTCCAGTCGGTTGCAAACCGCCAGGTTCCCAAACTCCCGACTCTCCGGGGTGTCACGATGGTCAACCTGTTCTTCGAAGATTCGACCAGGACCCGGCTTTCCTTCGAGGCCGCTGCGCAGAGGCTCTCGGCAGACATCATGACCTTCCAAGTCCAGGGCTCCAGCGTGTCAAAAGGCGAGAGCCTCAAGGACACGGCCCAGACACTGGAGGCGATGGGAGCAGACATCATTGTGATCCGCCACCCAGCATCGGGTGCCGCCGCAACCCTCGCCCACTCAGGTTGGGTGGGCTCCAGCATCATTAACGCCGGCGACGGAGCGCACGAGCACCCCACCCAGGCGCTTCTCGACGCGATGACACTGCGCCAACGATTCCATTCTGAGCCAAGGGGAGAGCTACTCACCGGACTGTCGGTTGTGATTGTGGGGGACATCGTCCACTCGCGCGTGGCGCGCTCGAACGTCTTCCTTCTGACCACCCTCGGCGCCTCGGTCACACTTGTTGCACCGCCCGCACTCATGCCCCAGGGTGTTGAGGACTGGCCGGTGGAACACACCCATGATTTTGATCACGCCATCGACGCCGGGCCGGATGCCGTCATGATGTTGCGAGTCCAACGCGAGAGAATGGGCGATGGCTCTCTGATTAGCCATAAGGACTACGTGCGCAACTATTCGCTGAGTGTGGGTCGGGCCAACCGTCTTCCAGCTTCCAGCATCGTGATGCACCCGGGACCGATGAACCGAGGCGTCGAGATCGCCTCGCAGGTCGCCGACTCGTCACGCTCGGTGATCCTCGACCAGGTCCGAAATGGTGTGTCTGTGCGAATGGCTGCGCTCTATGAACTTCGGGGGAGCGAGGCATGACGAGTTATCTGATTTCAGGCGCCGAGCTTGCCACTGGAGGCCGGGCCGATGTGGCTATTCGCGATGGACACTTCGTGGACCCCAAGGATGTGGTGGGCAAGAAGGGCACCGTTGCAGTGGACGCCAGTGGGCTTGTGGCACTGCCCGGCCTGGTCGACCTCCACACGCATCTGCGCCAGCCAGGCCTTGAACAAGCCGAGACCATACTGTCCGGCTCACAATCCGCTGCCCTCGGAGGGTTTACAGCAGTCCACGCCATGGCCAACACCGACCCTGTTGCTGACACTCCAGGCATCACCGATGCTGTTGCGAGAATGGGCCGTGAGGCCGGTTATGTGACGGTGCGTCCGGTGGGAGCGATTACCAAAAGCCTTGCCGGTGAAGAACTCTCGGCCATGGCAGCAATGGCTGCTGGCAGTGGCGCCGTTCGGGTTTTTTCCGACGATGGGAAATGTGTCCATGATTCGCTGGTCATGCGCCGCGCTCTCGAGCAGGCCAAGGCGTTGGGAGCCGTGGTTGCTCAGCATGCCCAGGATCCAAGACTCACTATCGATTCTCAGATGAACGAGGGGGCACTGTCCTCCCGGCTTGGTTTGACTGGCTGGCCGGGCGTTGCCGAGGAGAGCATTATCGCCAGGGATGTCCTCCTGGCGGAATATGTCGGCGCCAGGCTGCACGTCTGTCACCTCTCCACCGCTGGCTCTGTGGATGTCATCCGGTGGGCCAAGAAAAGGGGAATTGCTGTCACAGCAGAGGTCACCCCCCATCACCTGCTTCTCACAGAGGACCTCGTTAGTGGCTTTGACCCTCTCTTCAAGGTCAATCCGCCACTGCGCACCACCGAGGACACCATTGCCCTCCGAGAAGCCCTCGCGGAGGGGATCATCGACATCGTTGCCACAGATCACGCACCTCACCCCAGTGAGTCCAAGGAGTGCGCCTTTGGTGAGGCAGCCTTTGGCATGTTGGGCCTGGAGATGGCCCTACCGGTCGTGATTGAGACTCTGATCAAGCCAGGGTTGATGGCCTGGTCTGATGTGGCGCGAGTGCTCTCGAGTGCTCCTGCGACTATCGGGTCGCTCGCAGGTTACGACGCTCCGCTGGCGATTGGATCCCCGGCGCATCTCACTCTGGTGGACCATTCGGCGATGTCTCCCAGCCCTAGGGGGAGCCTGAGCTCGAATAACCCCTACCCAGACGATGCCTTGCCTGGTCGAGTGATGTTTACCTTCCACTACGGCGTTGCCACTGTGAACGGCGGCGAGCTCGTCGAGGCCCACGTGGTGAGCGCGGGAGGGTCTCAATGACCCAAGAAATCTCCGGTTCCATGATGATCGCACTGATGGTGGTGAGCTTAGGGCTCGCCCTCTGGGGATGGCGCAGGCGAGTTGTCCGGTATCAGGGCGAGGCTCAAGCACTTATGCGTGATGTCCCCGCCAGTACGGCCGACTTTGTCATCGACGCCCTCTACGTGGCGACCACTGAAGCGGGGGACCCCCTGCAGAGAGTCGCCGCTGGGCCCCTAAGCTATCGGGCCAAAGCCCGCCTCGCTGTGCATTCGGAAGGTCTGGTTGTTCGGATTCCTGGTGAGGACGCTGTGGTATTCCCCGCAGAGGGACTCGAAGCAGGCAGAGCAACGTGGACCATAGATCGAGTCGTCGAGTCAGACGGGCTTGCCATGGTGCGCTGGAGACTTGCCGGTCGGGATGTGGATAGCTATTTCCGGATTGTCGATGGCGATGCAGGAATCTTTATTGATGCCCTCGGGCGTGTGGGGAGAGGAACCAAGTGAACCAAGGTCGTGCAGTTCTCGTTCTAGAAGACGGTCACCGCTATGAAGGGAAGGCCTGGGGAGCCACAGGCGAGACGTTGGGTGAGGTGGTCTTTCAGACGGGAATGACGGGCTACCAAGAGACCCTCACCGACCCCAGTTACGCCGGTCAGATCGTTGTGATGACTGCCCCCCACATCGGCAACACCGGGATCAACGACGAGGACCCAGAGTCACGCCGGATTTGGGTAGAAGGGTTTGTCGTTCGCGACCCTGCGAGAAGGCCTTCGAATTTTCGCTCTGTCCGCAGCCTGGACGATGAGTTGGAAGCGCAGCAGATTGTCGGGATCTCCGGTGTTGACACGAGGGCTATCACCTTGGTTTTGCGTGAAGCAGGTGTCATGCGAGGCGGCATTTTTAGCGGGAAGCTTTACGCACTCCCGCCTGCCGAGCAGCTCTCCCGCGTGGTGAACCAGGAGTCCATGGCTGGGCGCAACCTT
>JBIILX010000088.1:0-4922 GCA_044338275.1 Pontimonas sp. | reverse complement strand
CTGATGTGCTTATAGGCGATGGCGACTGGTGAGTCGGCATTGAAGGGCGGTCTCCCGGCTAGGAGTTCGTACATGACCACGCCCAACGAATAGAGGTCGGTTCTGGTGTCGGGTTCGTCGCCCCTGGCTTGCTCGGGAGAAATATAGAGCGCTGTGCCAAGGATTGAGGCGGTCTGTTCCAGGTTTGCCGTCGCATCGGAGACTGCGCGGGCGATACCAAAATCCATCACCTTCACGGTGCCATCGTCGGTGACCATGATGTTGGCTGGCTTGATGTCGCGGTGAACAATCCCGGCCCGGTGAGACACCTCCAGCGCGGTGAGCACCCCATCAGCGATTTTGAGAACGTGCCGCTCTTCGAGGCGACCCCTTCGCATGAGATCGCTGAGAAGATGGCCGTCCACGTGTTCCATGACGATGTAGGGGGTGGTGCTGCCGGGTGGCGTGGCCTCTTCGGGGCCGTTTTCTTCATCGCCAGCGTCAAAAACACGGACGATGGAGGGGTGAGACATCTTGGAGGCCGCCATCGCTTCCAACCGGAAACGATTGCGGAAGGTCGCATCGGAAGAGAGCGTCGACTTGAGAACCTTGATGGCAACCTGGCGGCCTAGACGGGCATCAATTCCTAGATACACGTCGGCCATACCGCCGCGACCAATCACGTCGCGGACCTCATAACGACCGCCCAGGAGGCGTCCGGTCCATGGTCCAGCAGTAGTCATCGTCGAGTCAATCCTGGGTAGTTGGCGGTGTTATGAGTCTATGCGGATGTTAGGCAAGTGGCGTGATCGAGAGGGTCAGCTCGGTGGAGAGCGGCGAGCTCAAGTTTCCACAGTTCACGAGGTAACTGGCCTTGAGCGATGTGCCCTCTCCGACGAGCACATTCACTGCGGTCTGTTCGGGCTCGAACACGGTGGCGCCATCACCGTCCACGATCTGCCCTCCCACAATTTGCAGGGTGTAGCTCGAGAGCGCAAAGCCAGAAGGACACTGTGCGTAGCCAGGCCACTCCAGCAGGATTGTGGCGCCTGCTTCGACAGTGTCGGCTGCCGGTGTTACCAGCAAGTCGCGCGGTTTTGGGGGCTGGGGAATTGCCGCGTAGAAATAGACCGCAATGAGGGTATTTTTCGCGACGGTCCCCTGCGGGTTCACCCGGTAGGCGGTTTGCACAAGGTCAGTGGCGGGGGCAATGTTGCCGGTAATCGAGTCCAGGCGCAGACCCTTCTGCCTCAGTAGCTCTTCGACTTGGGCCGTTGTCTTGCCCACAATCTCCGCTTCACTGATGCGAACGGTTTCCAGGGGTGCTTCCGTGTCTTCTTCCGGAGTCACCTGCGGGAGCTCAGTTTGGGGCTCTTCTTCGGCGACCTCGGGCAGCGTTGGCACAATGAGGTCGTCAGCAAGGTCATCAGAGGGTGACTGGAGCAGGATCGTGAGGGATGTCGCAATCAGCGCAAGCGCGACGAAAGCGCCAACCCCAGAGAGGATCCAGAAGTTCCGACCGAGGGTGAGTGGTTTTTTGGGCCCCGACTTAGCACGCTCCCCAGGAGTGACTTTCGGCGTCTCACCAGAGGGTGCAGAAGGCTCTGGAACAACAGGAATCAGGGCTAAACCCTCTTCTGTGTCACCCCGGGCAAGCGCGAGCGCTGCTTGAGCAAGGTCGTGGGCGCTTGCCGGTCGGCCTTCTGGCTTCTTTGCCATGCACGACATCACCAAACGTCGAACAGGCGCGGGGATCGAGGTGGGCAACTCAGGAGGGGTTTCCTTGATTTGGGCCATGGCGATAGCAACCTGAGACTCACCCCGGAAAGGCCGCTTTCCGGCCAAAGCCTCATAAGCGACGATACCGAGAGAGTAAATGTCGGTGGCCGGCGAAGCCGGCTTACCGCCCGCTTGTTCGGGTGCCAAGTACTGGACTGTTCCCATTACTTGACCGGTGGCAGTGAGGGGAACCTGGTCTGCCAGGCGGGCAATACCGAAGTCAGTGATCTTGACCGCCCCGTCAGGGGTGATGAGAAGGTTTCCCGGCTTGATGTCACGGTGGACCAGGCCCGCCAGATGGGCCTGATGAAGGGCGGCGGCCGTTTGGGCGACAATTGCGAGCACTCGGCTTGCGGGCAGAATCTTTTCGCGCTCGAGAACGGTGCTGAGTGCTTCGCCCGGCACCAACTCCATTACTAGATAGGCACTGCCTTCTTCTTCGCCGTAGTCAAAGACGTTGGCGATTCCCTCATGGTTGACCAGTGCTGCGTTCTTGGCCTCGGTCCTAAAGCGCTCCCGGAAGCCCGGGTCCCCGAGGTACTCCTCTTTCAAAATCTTGATGGCGACGTGTCGGCCAATGACGGAGTCATTGGCCTTCCACACCTCGCCCATTCCGCCGATCGCGATGCGGGACAGGAGCTCATAGCGGGAGCCAAAAACCTGACCTGTTGTGGGTCTCATCCCTTGATCACCGCCTCCATGACTCTCCTCGCAATGGGTGCTGCCACGCTGTTACCGGAACCCTCGGCAGCGTCTCCCTCGACCACTACTGCAACAACCACTTGGGGCGCGTCTGCTGGAGCAAAGCCGGTGAACCAGAACGACCTCCCGTTGTCGAGCCCTGTTTCGGCGGTTCCCGTTTTTCCTGCCACATCCATCCCGACAATAGCTGCGTTGTTGGCCACTCCCTGGGAGACGTTGCCGACCATCATCCGAGTCAATTCGCGGGCCGTCGAGGGCGATACGGGTGAGGAATAGAGTGCTGGCTCGAAACCTTGGAGAACCCGGAGGTTCGGGGCAATGATCGAGTCGACGAGGTTTGGCCTCATCAGGTCGCCATTATTGGCGATTGCGGCGCTCATCATCGCCACCTGAAGCGGGGTGACGCGCACGTCGTACTGTCCGAAGGAGGCGAGCATCAGCTGAGCTTGGTCCATTCCTCGGGGGAATGTGCTGGGGGTGACGCGCAGTGGAATTTCCAGTGTTGCTCCAAAACCAAAAGCATCAGCCAGCGAGCCGATGGTGTTTTCGCCAAGCTCCAGGCCAAGTTCCGCATAGGGGATGTTGCAACTAAGCCGGAAGGCTTCTTCGAGGGTGACTGTCTCTTCTCCGCCGCAGAGGCGACCGCCAGAGTTCTTGATGGTGTCGGTGCTGAGCGGCAGGGCGAGTTCTGCGGGGTTCGGGAACTCACTCTCGGCCGAATAGCGACCTGAATCCAGTGCTGCCGCCATCATGATGACTTTGAAGACGCTGCCCGGGAAGTATTGGTCCCCCGCTATTGCTCGATTGGCCAACGGATTGGCGGGATCCTCGTTCAAGAGGTTGTAAGCATCGAGGACAATTGAGCCTTGGTGGGAGGCCAGTGGGGTGGGATCAAAGGAGGGCTTGGAAACCATCGCGAGGATGCGTCCGGTTGCCGGGTCAAGGGCAACCACAGCGCCACGTCGGTCGCCGAGCGCGTCCCAGGCCATCTGCTGGAGTGCCGGGTCGATGGTGAGTGCGACGCTAGCGCCCTCGGGAGTGGTGCCCGTGACAAGGGCAACGAGTTGTTCAAATGCTTGCGAGTTTGCTTGCCCCGTCAGGACCGAGTTGAGGGCACTTTCAATGCCGGCGTTGCCTTGGTTGAGTGTGTAGTACCCGACTACTGGCGCATAGAGTTCACCATCCGAGTAGGTGCGCAGGAATTTGAACTGTGTGTCGACAGGGATTGATCGTGCGATGGGAACACCACCGACGAGTATTTGGCCACGCTCTGCAGAGAAACTTTCGTAGAGGGTCCGCACGTTGCGCGAATCCTCGGCAATGTCCTCACTGGCCACCACGTGAATCACACTGGAGGACACAAAGAGTGCGGCAAACATCGCGAGCACGACGATTCCCACGCGCCTCAGGGGTGTAATCATCAGCTGACCCCCGCTTCTGCACGAACGTTGGCCCGGGCGTCGTCGCTGAGACGGAGCAACAGCACCACAATGATCCAGTTAGCAACCAACGATGAGCCACCGGCAGCGAGGAAGGGCGTGGTCAGACCCGTCACGGGGATGATGCGAGTAATTCCACCGATGACGATGAAGACCTGGAGCGCAAGGACGAAAGCCAGGCCGGTGGAGAGCAGGCGGCCAAAATCGTCGGTTCCGGTGAAACCGACTCGGAAGCCCCGACTCACCAGCAAGAGATAGAGAGCCAAGAGTCCAAAGATGCCAAAGAGGCCGAGTTCTTCACCGAGAGCGGCCACGATGTAGTCGGATTTTGCTAGCGGAACCAGATTGGGCTGGCCCTGGCCAAGCCCCGATCCGATGAATTCGCCCTCAGCCATGCCGAACATGCCCTGGACTAGCTGATAGGACCCGCCAACGGCGTCATAAACGGCGGGGTTGAAAGAGTCCAGCCAGCCATCAACGCGGCCCTGAACATAGGAGAGCTGGCTGGCGGCAGCGGCTGCCCCGGCGAGAAAGAGCGAACCCCCAATCACCAACCACAGGATTCGGTTTGTGGCGACATAGAGCATCGCGAGGAAGAGACCGAAGTAGAGCAGTGATGTTCCGAGGTCTCTCTGGAACACCAGAACGCCCATGGCCAGCACCCAAATAATCAGCAGTGGCCCGAGATCCCTGATTCGTGGCCAGCGCACACCCATGAAGGTTGTGCCCACACTGCGCAGGCTCCCTCTGGCCGTCATCAGGTAACCGGCGAAGAAGATTGCCAGAGCAATCTTCGCCACTTCGCCGGGTTGGAACGTCATGGAGCCAATTTCCACCCAGATGGTGGCGCCGTTGACGGTCCGGCCAATTCCTGGCCACAGCGGCATGGTCAACAGGATTGCCCCGGCGAGCATGGCCAAGTAGCGATAGCGCAGGAGGATTCGGTAGTTGCGAATGACAAGAAGGACCCCGATGGCGATCACCAAGGCAACCGCGGTCCACGCCATCTGACGGACTCCTGCT
>JBIILX010000026.1:0-16355 GCA_044338275.1 Pontimonas sp. | reverse complement strand
GCGGTAATGAGAATGTCGACCTTGTCGATAACGCTCTCGAGCTTGGCGACCTGGTAGCCATCCATTGCGGCCTGGAGGGCCAAGATGGGGTCAATCTCCGAGACAATGACGCGAGCGCCCTGACCGCGCAAGGATTCGCACGAACCCTTACCCACATCACCATAGCCACAGACAAAAGCAACCTTGCCGCTCATGAAGGTGTCGGTGGCGCGATTCAAGCCATCGATGAGTGAATGACGAACGCCGTACTTATTATCGAACTTCGACTTTGTAACCGAGTCATTGACGTTGATGGCCGGGAAGAGGAGCTTGCCCTCTTTGAAAAACTCATAGAGGCGGTGAACACCAGTGGTGGTCTCCTCAGTCACGCCCATGATCACAGGTGCAATCTCGGTGAAGCGCGTAGGAGTTTCCTGGAGGCTGCGACGCAAAACGTCGAGCACAACCTTCCATTCGGCGGAATCCTCGGCCGTGGGCTGGGGAACAACGCCGGCTTTTTCGAACTCGACGCCCTTGTGAACGAGCATGGTGGCGTCGCCACCATCGTCAAGGATCATGTTGGGGCCAGAGGCTCCATTGGCGCTCCAG
The DNA here is from genome assembly GCA_044338275.1 of Pontimonas sp. Taxonomy (GTDB): domain Bacteria; phylum Actinomycetota; class Actinomycetes; order Actinomycetales; family Microbacteriaceae; genus Pontimonas. Next base: position 15,767 of record JBIILX010000026.1, on the reverse strand, counting down.
TCGAAAATCTGCTCGGTGCACCACCAGTACTCTTCGAGGGTTTCGCCCTTCCACGCAAACACGGGCGTTCCAGAGGGGTTTTCCGGGGTTCCGTGGCCGACAACAACAGCTGCGGCGGCCTCGTCCTGAGTGGAGAAGATATTGCAGCTTGCCCAACGAACCTCAGCGCCGAGAGCGACCAGCGTCTCAATGAGAACAGCTGTCTGGACGGTCATGTGAAGCGAACCGGCGATGCGGGCGCCCTTGAGCGGTTGGAGGGGGCCAAATTCTTCACGAAGCGCCATCAAACCGGGCATCTCGTGCTCAGCAAGGCGAAGTTGGTGGCGACCAGCCTCAGCAAGAGACAAATCGGCAACACGGTATTGGAGTGGGGTGGCTGTCAGCATCGTTCTATTCTGACAGGGTTTTGGCTGAAGACCAGCCGGGAATAGCGCGTGAGTTGTCCTAGCCCCGAATCAAGTCCAACACGGTATCTCGAATCTCGATCATGCGCTCCGCAGTCGATGCCTCAACGTTGAGCCGCAACAGCGGTTCGGTGTTGGATGCCCGCACATTGACTGACCAAAATCCCTCGGCATCGTCCTGCCAGATGCTGAGCCCATCCAGGCGGTCGCTCCGTGCAGTCGAGTAATGGGCCTGGATGCGCTCGATGATCACGCCCTGCTCAGACACCACCGAATTGATTTCCCCGCTCTCGTGATACCGGGAAAATTCGGCAGCGACTGAGGACAGCGGTGCATCACTGAGGGCTAGTTCAGCCATCACATGTAGCGCAGCGAGCATTCCGTTGTCCGCCCCCCAGAAATCTCGGAAGTAGTAGTGGGCAGAGTGCTCACCCCCAAAGATTGCACCACTGTCTCGCATGGTGTCTTTGATGAACGAGTGCCCGACCTGCGTTCGCACGGGCAGGCCACCATTCTCGTGAATGACTTCGCTGACGGTTCGTGAGCAGATCAGGTTGTGGATGACCTTGATGGGGGCCTTCTCGCCGGAGGCTCGCACTCGCAGAATCTCGCGCTTCGCGACAAGAGCTGCGACGGCGCTCGGCGTCACAGGCTCCCCTCGTTCATCAATCACGAAACAGCGATCCGCGTCTCCATCGAAGGCCAAGCCCATGTCCGCGCCGTGCTTAATGACGGCAGCCTGAAGGTCCACCAGGTTGGCGGGGTCAAGAGGGTTGGCCTCATGGTTGGGGAAAGTGCCATCCAACTCGAAATACATCGGGATGACCTCGAAGGGGAGGGCCTGGAGACCGGCGCTATCGCCGAGGACCGCCGGAACACTGAGGCCCGCCATTCCATTGGCAGCGTCGACGACGACGCGCAACGGCCTGGAGTCCCCCAGTGGAACAAGAGAACGCAGATAGCGGACGTAGTCGGCGAGGACGCTGTGGTGGGTGAGGGTGCCAGGCTTACCGGTGAAGGGCTCGGCCGATCCCGCCTCAAACACTTCGGCACGGTCTCGGATTTCGGCAAGTCCGGTGTCGATGCTGATGCCCTGGGCCAATCTCCTAGAGACCTTGATCCCGTTATAACTGGCAGGGTTGTGACTCGCGGTGAGCATGACCGCTGGCATATCCCAAGATCCAGAGGCGAAATAGACCATGTCGGTTGAACACAGGCCAATGTTTCGGACATGGACACCCCGGGAGATAGCGCCCTCGATGAAAGCGTCTGCCAGGACGGGCGAAGAATCGCGCATGTCGTGACCAAGGACCAAAGTTTCGCCGGCGCCAACAATGACATCGGCAAAAGCGGCGCCGAGCGCCCCCGCAATGTTCGGGGTCAGCTGAGAAGCTACCAAACCCCGAACGTCATAGGACTTGACGATGTCGCGCAATACAGAAGCGGCCATGCCACCAGCCTAGAGCCCGCTACATCGCTTCTGGATAGGCGCGGTGGCGAACACTGTGCCAGCCGACGGGCACCGAGAGACGTTCGGAATGCCCACCGCACAGGTCATAGCTGTGCGGTTCTTTCCGCTCCGCCAATGGCCCAATCACTACCTGAGAGTCTGCGTACACATAGGTCAGTGTCGCAGTGGCGTCTTGTGAGCACGAAGTTTTTGAGCACAATCGGGGAACTGGTGGGCGGTAAGGCATAGCCCCACCAGACTATGACCGCCATTCGAGCATTACGCTTGCGACATGGGCATGCACCGCGCGAATAGGCACAAGACGCCCTCGAACGCCGCGCTCGGCCCCATAGCTGGACCCCGGCTTCGCCGGGGCGACGAATTCACCCACATTGTCGGCGCGACTCTGGATTATCTGAAGACCCAGTGGCCCGACGACTTGGCGACCGTCCGCATCGAAGTCCACTCCATGCCTCACGTCGGTATTGCCAGCAGCTCACTCCCCCGCTGGACTATCTTTCGCGACCGCCGCACTATTTGGCTTTACCGGGTGCCGATTGAGCGCCTCAGCCGCCTGCATCGAAACGACGCCTGGCATCGGCGCGTGCTGATCGAGAGCTTTGTTTTCTCGGCAGTGGCGGAGCTACTGGGCACTGATCCATGGCAGCTAGCCCCAGAGCGGTTTCACCCGCACTAACGAATAGTCATCACCACAGGGTTTTGAGGCAAGGGTGCTGGCAGAACCTGCAGGTTTCCGAGCACGGTTTCCCCCCGGAACGACACCACGGCATAGACAGGGCCATCGGAGGAGAAACTAAAGGTCCCGCCGCCTAAGGGGCGGGCAAGAAGGCCTCCGGCGGAGACGGTAGTAGGTCGGCCATCAAGAGAAATCTGAACATCAGTACTACCGGGGTTCAACACACTCAAGCGGATTTCACCAACGGCAGGAACGGCAATCACTGTGTCACCTTCGATGGGGTAGGAACTACCCACCCAACTCGTGTCGGTGCGAAGGTCACTGCCCACGCTGTTTCTGACTCCCGCGACAATGGGGGCGCTTGACTCCAGAACGAGCCCGTAATCGCCAGAGCCAAGCTCATCAAGGGAAAGGTCCCCCACCTGACCAGCCTCCAGCTCCAGCCTGGTCGTAATGTCGCTCTGCCCCGGACGGACCACAGTGATGGTCACCGATGCCGGGCCATCCGGGGAGAGCACTCTCAGCGCCCCACCAACATCGGTGTAACCCTCCTTGCCTCGAATTGGACCAATAATCTCCGACGGGGGGCCATAAAGACCAGTAATCACGCGAGACTCACTCGGTGGCGCCTGGCCGGTCACCACCGACAGGCCATCAGCCTCAAGGCCACGAACAATCGATGCGTGGAGTGCCGCGACAATCCCAGTTCCCGAGCTCGTCACTCTCAGAACGGGTCGGGCCTCGTTGGGTGCCAAACCCGCCAACACAATGACACGCTGCGATCCTGGCTGGACAAGGATTCCCTGCCCCAAGGGGGACGAGATGAGTCCACTCGCTCCCCACACATCAACAGTGACGGTGGCGGGGACATCACCCGGGTTCGAGAGGCTCAGCACCCCCTGACGCCCCGTGGTCGTATCTCCACCGACGAGCCAGGTCTCAGTTCGGGCCTCCTGACACTCCTGGAGCGCAAGACCTCGGACATTCAGGTTGTCGAGCTGCTGATAACTAGCTCCCGCCAACAAGCCACCCTCAGCGGGCTGGGTGAGGATGGTGGCCGGACTCGCCACCACGGCGTTCTCCAACGACAAGGCATCCTGAAGATCGGTCTGCGCTAGTCGGGAAGTCTCCACAGCGGACCCCGAGACCACATCGGTGGGCTCGCCATAGCCCACGGGCGATGAATCCTGGCCACTAAAGGCAATTGCCGGCCCCATACACACCAAGACCCGGTCGGGCTCCAAGGGCAACACCTCCAGGGCCGCCAGGGCCGGAATAGGGCCCTGGAAAGCCCGAACCAGGCCGCTTGGCAGGCCCAACGCGGTGACGGTCACAGCCACCGCCAGGGACAGGGTGGCCACCACCGCGACAACGGTGCGGGCGGCAAGATTTCTGGGCCCGTGAGCGGGGGTGTGATCAGACGTCATCCGAGGTCTCCTCACCCAGAGACGGCAGAGCGTCATCTCTAGCCCGTGTGCTCGCCTTGGCCCGTCGTTCTGTCGGCAAGGCAAAAATGGTGGCGACGATGAGAACCAGCCACAGAAGCCCCGGGGGGCCTGGACTCTGTGACGCCGAAGACGGGGGCGCGACAGTGACACCTGGCACTTGCCACAACGCTTGAGCACCAGTTGAACTAGCCCCGACCAGTTCTGGGTGCTGCGCAAGTGTCAACGCTGCTTCACTGTCCACCGGTGCCTCAAGAAGTATGAACCGTATCCCATAGGCCTGCAGCAGTTCAGTCGCGTCTGCTGCGCTTGGCCGCACTAGAGCTCCCACGAGGCGAGCCAAGTCTTCATCTCGCGGAGTAATCTCGGTTCCGCGGGCCCGCACGAGACTCGAGCTAGAGGTCAGAGTGGGCCCCGCACCGCGCTCAAGAACAACGTGAAAATCCTCTCCCAACTCGGTGATGACTAATGTTCCAATGGCCGGGTTGGTTGCCGCTTCTGCAGCGACAAAAGCCGGAAGGGCCCGCCCCGTCGCGCTCGGTGCGACGGCAGTGGATCCACTCCAGGTTGCCACCACAAAGGGGGCCACCTGAAGTGCTGAAGTGAGTGCGAGCGCGATTGTGGCGAAGCGCGCAAGCCATGGCCCCAGACCGGAAAGCGCATTACCCAGCGAATCTTCGAAGTCGACGTGGTCGAGTGTCGCTCCTGCACCCAACACGAGGCCCAAGTACAGCACGGAGACGCCGCTGCCCGCCCAGACGGCCACCGGCTCAAACCCTTCATAACCAGAAAACAAAGCGGTGGAAGCGCTGGCGGTCAGCAAGCCCAGGACAACAAGTCCCGCAAAAGTTGCTCCGGCAAGCGCCCGGCCCACGGCCAGGGACAGCACAGCAAGTATGACCAGTGGAGCGGCGACAACAAGCACCACCCAGGAAGGCACGATCAGGCCTGCAACCTCCACCGCCAGCGTTGTGGGCCAACCGGCGACCACTTCCCACCAGGCTGCCGGCTCATAGGGATAAGCCTTGCCAGGGTCAGCGAGGAGCGCGCCCCAGCTCTCCCACCACCGGCCATCAACACTCTGCCACCACGAGCTAAAACGCGGGAAGTTGATCACAGCGGCGGGCGCAAGCCCCAGTGGCAAGACGCCAATAAACATCCGGGGGCCATGGGCCCACATTCTGGCAACTGCGATGACGACGTAAGCAAGGATTACTGCGGGCCACAACACGGGCGCCGCTGCGAGAACAACAAGAGTGGCAAGCGATGCTTGCCCCACTCGTTGCCACGACTCATGTGCGCTCACCAGAGAGGCAACCAGCCATGGCAGTGCGATATGGGCGATCACAGCTCCGATGCGGCCTTCGGACAAAGACACCAGCAGAGTGGGGCTGAGCGCCCAGAGGGCCGCCACAACACTGGTCGTCCATGCCCGAGAGAGGAACTGGGCTGCCGCCCACCAGGCAACGGCGCCCGCGAGTGGAATCGCTGCAACAAACAACATGACGACGGCGAGCGAGGGCGCCCACCAGGTCAGCGAGCCAAGAGCGGCCAGCAGGAAGTTGAACGGATCAGCCGGAATAGGAGTCGCATCGAGGCTCAGCGTGGAGGGGGTGACCCACCATGCAGTGGCCCACAGTTCATCCCATGAGCCAGGAAGCGGCGCTAGCCCTCCGCCGACCAAAAACGAGCTCCCCCACCAGCGTCCATGGGTGAGACCGGCAACTACTGCAAGCGCCAGCACCGTCCAGGGAAAGGCTGGGAAGAAGGACGGCCTCGGCACCTGCAGAGCTTCTTCCTCCTGAGCGGCCAATCGTGACTCCGCCGCGATTGCACGACGCTTGCGCACGTCACCCGGTGCCATGCGCAGAGCATCAATGGTGTCCCATGACGATGTCCTGGAACGTTCGAGTAAGCCCCGTGCTTTGAGGACATCGGGAATCTTCCCCAGCGCCCACACCGCAGCCACCAATTCAGAAAGGCTGCGTTCGGGATGCTTGGCGAGCGTATGCCACACACTCCTCGCGATAGCCCAGGGCAGCGCCCACACGATAAGCGCGAGTAACGCCCAGGCAGGCGCGTAGACAAATCGTCGATAGAGCCATGCTCTTCTCGCAAAGTAGGCCTGGCCGATTGCTGACACACTGCGCCCGGTGTGCCAATCTGCGGGCCCCGAGCCAACATCGACTAGAGCGCGGGGCAAGACCACCACTCGGTGGCCAGCCAGACGCGCGCGAACACAGAGATCAAGGCCGCCATCAAGAGGGGAGAGTGCAGGGTCAAAACCCTCGAGGGACTGAAGTGTTGCCGCGTGAACGAGCATTCCGGCTTCTCCGACAGCCAAGACATCGCTCAGTCGGTCGTATTGTGCCTGGTCTAGCTCGCGCTCGGCCATCGCAATGCGTTCGCCGAAGTGGGTCATCGTCTCGCCCATCTCGCGAATCACCAGTGGGCGATCTGCAACGCGTTGCTTCGGTCCTGCGATGCGCACGAGAGGTGCGCCCTCCACACTCAGCGTCAGGTACTCGAGTGAGGCGCTATCCGGTGTTGTGTCATCGCGCAAGAGCCACAGCCAGGCTTGCTCGGGGACAGCGCCTCCGGGGTAGAGAACTTCTGTGGCGTCGTTGACTGCCTCCGACCAACTGGTGCCGCTCGGCAGGACAAGATAGTCGAAATCTTTTCCCGCGAGGATGGGGTCAATGTGGGCGCGCAGGGTCGAGTCTGTAGAAAGATCGACAAGGCAAATTCGATCTACCTGGCGTGTCTGGTTGAGCAGCCCCAGGAGGCTTGCCTCTAGCTGCTCTCCGCCACGGCGAACAACCAGGACAGCGTCGACGCTTGCGCGCATGACGGCCTACTAGGCGCGTCTGCGCAGTCGACGCCGCTCGCGCTCTGAGAGGCCACCCCAGATGCCAAAACGCTCATCGTTGGCCAGCGCATACTCGAGACACTCCGCTTTGACCTCGCATTGCGTACAAATCTTCTTGGCGTCACGAGTTGACCCCCCCTTTTCAGGGAAAAACGCTTCCGGGTCAGTCTGGGCACACAGCGCATCCGCCTGCCACGCGAGCTGGCCCTCGTCATCATCTGGTCGTCTAATCCCAGGAATCCCGAGTCTTACCGGGTCAACGAACCAGTTATCGGGTACTTGGTTCCGATACTCGCTCACTCAGGTGCTCCTTTACCGCAGTTGTCCGGCCTCAGACTTGTGGCCTGACCAATTACACCGGTGTAATTCACTTTCGTCAAGTCCTAAATCGCCGAACCCTCATGTGGCGGTTTAACTTAGAGGAATTGGCCAGCTCGTGGACCATGGGTGCGCGGGCTCAGTTCATCTGGCCAGCGCTAAATTCCGTGCACGCTTCGCTAGCTCTGCTCTTCCTTCGCTTGCAAGAACGCGCTCCATGCTTGTCGAACCATCTCAGAAAGATCGGTCTGTGGGTCCCATCCCAGATCTCTGGCGGCCAGTTCACCTGATGCGACGACCGTCGCAGGGTCACCTGGGCGCCTCGGGGCCCGCTCTGGTTCGAGAGCAATCCCGGTAACCTCAGCGATCATCGTCATTACTTCGGCTACGGAATGGCCAGTACCTGTTCCCAGGTTGTAGGCGAGCTCCAGCGGCTCACCTGCGACCAGCCGCTCGGCTGCGACCACGTGCGCTTCTGCTAGAGCACCAACCGGAATATAGTCCCGGACACACGTGCCGTCTCGGGTGGGATAGTCGAACCCAAAAATCTTGGGTGCCTTCCCCTGCGAAATAGCCTCAAACACCAAGGAGAACAGGCTGTGGGGGCTCGTGTCGAAGATTCCCGGCTGACTCGAGCCGACCACGTTGAAATACCTCAGAGAGGAATGCTGGAACCCGCGGGAAACCCCCAAGTTCTGGAGCAGCCATTCACCGATGAGTTTGGATTCCCCGTAAGGACTTTTAGGTTTCCTGGGGTGACCCTCGGAAATCACGTCAACGTTCGCGTCTCCATAGACAGCCGACGATGACGAGAAAATGATGCGAGGGATTCCGCTGTTCTCCATGCCAGCCAACAAATTCATCGTGCCAACGACATTTTGCTCGTAGGCGTGGATCGGAAACTTGACCGATTCACCAGCGAACTTATATCCGGCAATGTGGATGACCCCGGTAATTCCTGGCTCGGCCAACGCACGAGCAACCACAGCCGGGTCGAGGAGCGTTCCCTCGACCACTGAAACTCCGGCGGGGACAAATGCCGGTCGACCGGTCGAGAAATCATCCAGCACAATGGCCTCGTAACCGCGACTCAACAGTGCATGAACGACGTGCCCGCCAATAAACCCAGCGCCACCGGTGACCAGCCACTTCATAGCGACAACCCTAGTGAACTGAGTCCGAAAGAGCGGGCGAAGACCGCTTTACAGCCCTCGCCCTTCGGGCGAGCAGCCAGGCCGCACATGCCGATGCAAAGGCCACCGGATAATTCCAGAGCCAGTGAACTGGGCGAAGCCCCGGCGGCAAACTCCGTGCCTTCACCATGATTGCCTCGGCACTCGATGCGGCGCGGTTGGCTACCGTGAGCGAGTCTGGGTGCCACCGAAAAGCCGACACCACTTGCCTAGTTGGCACAAACCGCCCCCGCTTTCGCAAACGTAAGAAGGCATCCAAATCCAGCGTGAACTTCAGGGTCTCATCAAATCCGCCAATGGCCATGAGGTCATCGAGGCGAATCACAGTGCCTGGATGCGGGATCAAATCCGGCCCCCAGGGCAGCAAGAAGTTGGCCCATCGGCCCGCGGTGTTCGTGGCAATAATCTGGCCCGAGTCGAGAATATAATCGCAGCCGCCAAAGGCCAATACTGCGTCGTCGTTGGCATCCAACAGGCCACTGAGCGTACTCAGCGCACCTGAGCGAAACAGGTCATCGTCGCCCATCCACGCGTAAAACTCTTCGTCGACTCGGGCCTGGAGACCTGCGTTCACAGCCGCGGCAATTCCTGTGGCTGGGTCCTCGACCCAGGATGCGCCAAATCTTTTGACCAGCTTCTTTACCTCCGGTGAGGCGGGCGAAACCACGACGCAGCGTGCGATGGTTCCCTGCTCACGGATGGAGGCTAATGATTGCTCGAGAAAAGAGAGGCGCTTCCCCAGTGTGGGCAGAACCACCAGGACTCTTACCTTCGTCATCGCCCGCGCCTTCTCGATAGGATTTCTCCATCAAGGCTATAGAACAATTCCAGCCAGAACGGGCTACCCATGAGGACTTCCGACACGATCTACGTTGCAGGCCATCGCGGTCTGGCCGGGTCCGCTATTTGGCGGGGTTTAGAAAAGCAAGGCTATTCCCATCTCATCGGCTTCTCCTCTGACGAACTGGACCTCACGGAGCGAACCAAGGTTTTCGATGCTCTGGCCTCCATCAAGCCTGATGTTGTCATTGATGCGGCGGCCCGCGTGGGCGGAATTCACGCGAATTCCACCTACCCTGCTGAATTTCTGAGTCAGAATCTTCAGATTCAGACGAATCTTATGGATGCTGCCCACAGCAGTGGAGTGGAGCGGCTACTGTTCCTCGGCTCATCCTGCGTGTACCCCAAGTTGGCCCCGCAACCCATTCGCGAGACCTCTCTTCTCACCGGCCCACTAGAAGAAACTAACGATGCCTACGCAATCGCGAAAATCGCGGGGATCCTTCAGGTGCAAGCCTTTCGACGGCAATATGGCAGGCGGTGGATTTCGGTTATGCCAACGAACTTGTATGGGCCGGGTGATAATTTTCACCCAGAAAACTCTCATGTCCTCGCTGCCCTAGTGCGCCGCTTCCATGAAGCGATGCGCAGTAACGCTAGCGAAGTCACCCTGTGGGGGACCGGGACCCCCCTGCGGGAATTTCTCTTCGTCGATGATCTCGCAGACGCCGTAATCTTCTTGCTCCAGCATTACGACGACCCTGCAACCATCAATATTGGCTCTGGCCAAGAACTCTCCATCCGGGAACTCGCAGAAAAGATCGCCGCTGTCGTTGGTTTCGGCGGCGAGATCGTTCATGACCTCACCAAGCCAGACGGAACCCCGCGAAAGCTGCTCGATACTTCCCGGCTCGACGACCTGGGCTGGAGTGCCCCAACAAACCTAGACGAGGGGCTTCGCCGCACCTATGAGTGGTACGTCCACAACGAAAGCTCTACCCGAGCAATCTAACGAGCGCTCACGACGTAGGCGCAACCAGAACCCCGAAGTTTCCAGCGGGGAGTCTTCCCCCCGGCGCCGATGTATGCCCGGCCCCCGCGCATGAGAGGTTCTTCGCCCTCCTCAGAGCGGAATTCGCCCGACTCGATCACGACCACGATCGACCCCGAGGCCTCGAGGTCGATGTCCACATCATGCCCTGAGAAACGGTCCACGACGAAGGGGACCCCAGGCGGGGCAAAACGCTCCCCGTGCGGGCCGTGGCCGATCGGCTCACACACGGCATGTTGAAGTGGTTCTGGATCCAGAATTACCAGGAGCTCCGCACAGTCCACTTTTTTTGAGGTCAGGCCCCCTCGCAACACATTGTCACTAGGCGCCATCACTTCTAAACCAAAGCCCTCCAGGTAGGCGTGAGGGATCCTTGCTGGGACAAATAATGCCTCTCCCCGATTCAGGCGCACATGCTCCATAAAAAGTGCCGCAAGAGCACCAGGGTCTCGGGGGTAGTGAGCGCTCACCCGCTGCCACACCCCCGGGGGCTTCGCACCGGGGGCGGTCCAGACTGTTTCGAGAGCGCCAGAGAGTCCCACCACCTCGGGAGCTCCGGAGAAAAGCCACTGGGCCAAGGATTTCGTCCCCCGTGAGAGAGCTTGCTCAAGCGGTGCGACCAACGGCGGGTCCGACACCGCGTGCGAGATTTTGGCAAGCATCGACGTCCGCTCAGAGGCGTCAGCAAATCCCACTAGAGCGTGGAATTCGTCGCTCCAGGCAATCAGAATCTCTGGCTTGTCGGAGTCGTCCTGGTAATTCCGGCGGGGATCATCGAGTGCTATCCCCGCATCGTTCTCCCGGGCAAAGCCTGCGCGAGCCTGCTCGCGGGACGGGTGGACCTGGATGGAGAGAGGTTGCTTGGCTGCAAGCAGCTTGACAAGGAAGGGGAGCGTGGACGGAAGCCCGCGGGAGCGAAGCCATGAGCTCAGTGGTTGCTGACCCTCGGCATCAGCGATGACATGGGCTTCAGACCCCGGATGCGTCCCCAGCCACAGTTCGGCTTGCGGCCCCCCGGGGGGTTCACTGCCTTGCCAGTGAGCAATCGACGAGAAATCTCCCCATGCATAGGGGCGCGGCTCATTACGCAACTCACGGAACATTACCCGCCCAGCCTACGGCCAGTGCCCCACTATCTGGGATACTGATGTCGCTTGCTCGTTCACAGAACCACAAAAGGTAGGGCCATGGCATCTCCCGTAATCGCTGTTGTTATCCCTGCTTTCAAAGTCTCCACACACATTGAAGCGGTGATCCGCGGCATTGGAAAAGACGTGCGGCACATCATTGTTGTGGACGACGCGTGTCCAGAAAATTCGGGCAAAACCGCAGCGGCGATCAAGGACCCAAGGATTACCGTCTTATTCCACGATGAGAACCAAGGCGTTGGTGGGGCAACCGTCACTGGCTACCAGAAAGCACTCGAACTCAACGCCGACATCATCGTGAAGATTGACGGCGATGGACAGATGGACCCACAAGACATTCCCGGTCTTGTGGCACCGCTGCTGTCGAACGTTGCCGACTATGCCAAAGGCAACCGCTTTAGCAGCGTTGAAAATCTTGAATCAATGCCCCTCATCCGGGTTCTCGGCAACGCCGGACTGTCCTTTATGACGAAGCTTTCCTCTGGTTATTGGAACGTGACAGACCCGACCAACGGGTTCACCGCGATCAGACGCGAATTGCTCGAAGAGCTTCGCCTCGCGAAGCTTCACCCCCGATTCTTCTTCGAGTCAGACATGCTCTTTCGCCTCAATTTGCTGGGCGCCGCTGTGGCAGACGTCCCGATGAAGGCAATTTACGGTTCTGAAAAAAGCAATCTCAGCGTGACAAAGTCGCTGTTTCAATTTCCGTGGCTTCACTTTGTCAACCAGATGAAGAGAATCTTTTACTCCTACTACCTGCGAGAGATGTCGATTGCCTCCTTCGAGCTGCCCTTCGGACTGGGGCTCCTCGGTTTTGGAGTCGTATTTGGTGTTAATGCCTGGATGACTTCTTCCCAGATTGGCTCTGCCACCCCGACTGGAACCGTCATGATTGCGGTATTGCCAATCATCATTGGTTTTCAACTCACGATGGCGTTCTTGTCTTACGACATTGCCTCGACCCCGCGAAGGCCCCGGCACATCCGCTAACTGATGCGAATGAGCGTGCCGTCTCGCAAATCGCCAGTGGCCGCGACACCAGGATTGAGCCGGATGAGATTAGCTATCGGGGTTCCCCGCCGTTCGGCGATAATCGGAAGCGTGTCTTTGGCCTGAACGCGGTGGAAGCTTTGAGTCTGCGAGTTCTTGGTGGGAATCTTCAACTTTTGGCCCACCAGCAGACGATTTGGTCGAGACAAAGAGTTGAGGCTTGTGAGGGCGGCCACAGTGGTCTTGTTGGCTCTCGCGATCTTCTGGAGAGTGTCACCCCTCTTGACCACATAATCGACTGTTCCGGGAGCAGTCTTCACTACCAAGGGTTCTAGAGGCTTTGAGCTCCCAGGTTGGACTCGAAGCTTCTGGCCCACAAAAATTCGACTTGCGTCGGTTATGGAATTCAGGCTCATCAGGTTTGCCACGGTCGTCTGGTGCGCAAACGCTATACGAAGCAACGTATCGCCTTGCTTCACCACATAGTCGGTGACGCCGCCCGAAGGTGGCTGGCTTGAGGGGGTCACAACACTCGGGTCAGGAATCACCGGGGACCGGGGCCCTGAAGGAATCGTGGTCGTGGTGACTCGTATGACATCACCGGCACTCAAGGTCGCGTCCTCTGCAATGTTGTTCTGTGTGGCCACAGCGCTCACCGTGACACCGTAGCGAGTGGCAATCTGTGCGAGGGTCTCGCCCGTTTCCACCGTGTGGCTGACCTCTGTGGTGACGGGCCCATCACTGGAGTTAACCGCTAACGTTTTCCAGCTCAGGCCACCATTTTCCGACTGGAAAGCTGTTCCAGCCTGAGTGAGCACGGCAAAGTCTCCATCCCGCGTTCGACCAAGCTCAAGTACCGGGTTTGCGGACGAGGCCGTAGGAATTGTCGAAGGTCTCGTCCAAATCTGCAGGTTGGTACTCACAGTCACACCGCCCTCGCGGTCGATTGCCATGGTGACACCCTTGGTGGAGGTGACAAGAGTCGTGTATTCCTGGGGTTTCTTGAACCAGAAATTGTAAATGCGCCAGAAATTTCGGTTCCCATAGGAGCTGCAACCATCCCCTGTTGAGGTGACGTTGACCATCGCCGCCGTGTTCGGGGTGTAGGGGGTGTAGTAGTACAGCCCGGCCGTTGCCTGGTTCTTGATGACGACAGGTGTGGTCCCACAGGACGCGTTGGGGTGGAGTCTCACCTGCGATGCCCGACCAATTGGCAACCAGGTGAAGAACTTGGTAGTCCCCGGAGGGTTTGCGTAACGCTTGAACTGCTTAGCTGCGTTGTAGACCTGGTTGTAAAAACCGAAGTATCTCGAATCGCAGGGTGCGGTGTCAGGGCACGCGTACCCCGTGGCCTTGTCGTAACGGGACTTACTCGGCCACGTGTGCGTAACGAGGCTCATTTCCTTCTGAATAAGTACGAGCAGCGCCTCCACGGAAACGCCACAGGCGTTGGAGACCTTGAAGAGAATCTGTGCGGCAGTTTCGTTCGCCGCGCCCTCGTAGGCCTTACACAGAACAGTCGCATCCCTCGAGAACGTCGTCTCACGGAAATCCTTCATGCAGACATAGCCAGACTGGCACGCGTGCACCTTCCCATTGAGGAAAGCCTGAATCTGGTCGACCGTCATGGTGCCAGCAGTGAAGAACTCGGTGTCACTGATCAGGTTGCCGGGGTCATAGCCCGAACCAACCGGCAACAGAAACTTCGACCATGTTCTGCCATCAACGCTCGATGCGCCCTGAAAATACGACGAAGCGATAAACCTTGAGCCGTTCCAGACTATTGACTTCACACCGTGGGGTGAGAGCTCGCCTCCTGAGGAGGTCCAGGTGGTCCCAGAATCTGTCGAATAATACAAAAGGCCCTTGGCGTCGGCGCCGACGGTGACCGATGAGTTCTTGGCGGCCACCGTGACCACGGGGGCATCTTCATTCGCCAATGCGCCAGGCGAGGGCATCGTGATGGTGCCAGTCACGGCGATCACCACGCTCGCAAATGCCGCCAGGGCAAGCCTCAACCAACGATTCATAGTTTCAGAGTAGGCGGAAGGCCGTCGCGCAGCCGGTTTTGCTGTGGTGTGTCTATTTTCTTGGACTTCGGCTCACTGACCTGAGAAAGCCAAGAAAGACGTCCCGGGGCGGCATCAGCAGATCCCGGAGGACGTCGTGGGGTTGCCGCCCGTGCCGGCGATAACGGCCAGTAACGAAACCGTAAATAACCGGCCAGACTCTGAGGATTCGGGACGAAGGGAGGCTCATTCTCCAGCGATTGTGGGCTTTGCGCTCCTCCGCAATCCTGTGATTCTCGCTCGACACCGTGGCCCCGAGGCGTCGAATTAGGCTGTCAATCCAGGTATTCTCCGTGGCCAAATCCGCCATTTTGGCCTGCCAGCTCCCGAGGAGCGAAACAATCTTGTCCTGCGCCGCTAAGCCCAGGCCCCCCACCTGGTTGTCATCGTGCTGACGATAATCGATCAGAGATATCGGCAGAAACACCACACCGTCCATCAACGACGCGGCCAGAGCGAGCCACCGATCGTGCAACTCCCCGGCGGGCAGCGGAAACGCTACCTTTGCTAAGTCTCCTCGGAACATCATGGTCGCCCCGGTCGCGAGGTTTCGCTTCAGGAAGGCTGGCAGCGACTGTCCCGAGGCGAGTTGCTGCCGCTCCCACTCCCGAAACCCAATACCCGCGGTGAGTGTGATGCCGAGCGGTTTCCCGAGAGCATCGACTAAGTCGGCGTCACTGTGAACCAGGAGAGTCTCGGGGCGCCCATCGAAGGCATCCAAGAGAACTTCGACTTTGGTCTCATGCCAACGGTCATCCTGATCCGCCAACACTATGAAGTCCCCCGAACACGCCATAATCGCCTGCTCAAAGTTCGGACCAGGTCCCAGAGGTTCCGCGTTGTGCAGCACCAGCAGCGAGACCCCAAACTCTTGACACCACGCCGGGCTGAGGACCTCGGAGACTATGTCACGGGTTCTATCTCTCGAATTGTCGTCACTGATGACAATTTCGGTGGGCAGAACTGTCTGTCGCTGGATACTCTCCAGTTGTTCGCGAATGAACCGTTCGCCGTTATGACTGGCTAGCGCAACCGAAACGGCTGGTCGTTTTCGGGTGATCGCCATGGTCAACGCCCAGAGGGTCGAAGCCTTCGCACAAGCGCACGCCACAGCGAGCTAAATTCTCCTCGGAACAGTCGCTGGAGGGCTAAACCAACATCTTGTGGCCTAAACCTTGGGGGTTTAGGCCTCTGGGGCGAATACCGAATCGGCTTGCCCGCGCCGCGGGCTACGGGGGCGGAGCCCCCGGCAACGGAGTCGATATAAGCAATCAACGGCTTGAGGACCGTCGGCCAATAGAAATCTTTCCGGATAGCAGCAATAGATTTCCTCGCCCGGTCGCGGGTCGAGTC
>JBIILX010000001.1:0-53740 GCA_044338275.1 Pontimonas sp. | reverse complement strand
AGCCCGCCCTGCTCGCACCTTTCTCGGAGGCCCTCTCCACTAACGCGTGGCTGTCGCAGGTAGCAGGAGAGGCGAACCAGTTGCTTCTCGAGTCTAAGTCTTGGGAGACGAAAATCGCTTTGAGAATATTCTCGTTTGGAAGAATCCCCAGCTTTAGAGCAGTTGACCACGCTCCCAGGGTGATGTCCTCTGATCCTAGCCAGCCGTAGCTGTTCACCTTGAAATACGTTCCGGCAGCTTTACGAGCATGGACAAAGAGATAATCGTGGGTTGGCGAGAAAATCACCCTCTTACGTTAGCCAAATGATTTCGCCTCAAAAGAAATTCCGGCCGATATAAGCCAGTATTGTGGCGAGGCCCCAGGTTTCCTTCGCGGGGTTGCTATCGGTGTCCGCAGGCTCACCTCAGCTGACTCAACCACAATCTGAGAGTGGCCCTCAGGTTCTGAGGGTTTTCCAAAACGACAGTCCAACCGGAACACTTCAAAAAGTCTGGGTGGAGGCCTTTAAGCGCCACAGGAACCCACTCGAGTTGTAAATCCAGACCAACCCCTAATCGATGATGACCATCGCAGATGGAAACTTCCTCCCGCTAAAGGCTGCTCGGCTGGCACCAGCTCGTAATTCGAGTGTCTATCTCTCGCTGCACCAGAGTGACGTGGCGGCGCTGTCCTGCAACGCAGTTTTCGAGGGCACGCCAAAAGCAATTGATACTTCCGGGTGCCGCGCCACCCGAAACGAATCCAAGTCAACACCTCAACAATCATTTTTGCGTCATCACGCGCGTTGGCGCTGCTGGTTGCATTAGAAACTTTGCGCGCCCTCCAACGGGCGCACGACAATCTCCACATTCGCGCTTGTGATCGGAACAATAGTGATGCGATTTGTCAGGGGATTGATGGTCGTCTCCAGAGGGACTTCTTTATCACCGTCAATCGCTATAGCTGTCAGCTGGAGCTGAAAGGCGTTGGTTTCCCGGTCGGTCTCTATTTCTGGAAGAAACCAACTGCTTCCCGGCTTATCTCGAAAGTAGATGCTCAGTTTTCCGCGGACATCAGATTCGCCAAAATCTAAGAACCATCGACGGTCGATGACTTCTTCGGTGGGGTCCACTACCACCCTCATTGTTATGTCACCCGGCGTGATTACCTCTGTGACGTCCAATCGTCCAATCGTAAAGCCCTCAGAGTCTGTGAAGTACAGCGACTTTCCTGCACTGCTCGCGGAGGCTGAGCGGGTCGCAACTCCCGGCTGGAGCGCAGAGTCTTCGATGATGGTTTCGAGGTACTCAAACCTCAAATTCGCATAGTCCACGAGACTGAGGTGCCGCAGCTCGAGAGGAATCTCTAGGCCACCGTCTCTGGGGTCCAGAAAAGACTCTTGCAAATACAACGGAAAGGCTGTCTCGGATTGTCCAGCCTCGAGAAGCTCGCTGATGACGGGAGCGTTAGCGTACAGGTGAGCACAGTAGAACTGGGGACCGAGCGGCCCGCGGCCAAGTTTGAGAATCGTGTCGTACAGTTCGGCCTTCAGCTCGGCGTCTTGCAGCACCACCTTGACCCATGAAGATTGGCCAGGCAGCACATCTTCGTCCCACTCCATGTTGCTGTTCTCTCCAGCGTGGGGAACCCAGCCAGCGCCCATGACCAAGTCTTTATCCCAGGGAACTATTCTCCATTTACTCCCAGGGGTTGTTTCGCGAACTAGCCAAAAATCGTCGAGTAGTGAGTCGATATCCTGAATTAGAGACGCAACAGCAAAGAACTTGAGGAAATAGTCTCGATCAAACATCTCGTCAAAAGCGGGCGCGTCCGCGACTTCAGTACCCTGGTGCTTCGCACGGAGCCAAGCAACGAGTTCCTGGACTTCGCCCGCTTCGGTTTCACCTCTCGCGTCCAGGCTTCCTGCAATTTCCCTCTCGAGCGAGCTTGGTGTGTCAGGAGGTGTCTGCCAGAAATCTCGGGAAATCGACCGGTTGGGTCTCACCGTAATCCACTCGCTGCCGGGGGAGCCGTATTCGCGGAAGAAGGAACTGTCCACATCTTCAATGTTCACGAACAAACCCTCGTACTCGCCATTGATAAACACAGTGGTGTAGGAAGTTTTTGGCGCCATCAGCCCGAGCTGGCGATACACTTCGAACGACATTCTTTCCCTGAGAAACGTAGGGTCGATATACATGGCGTTGAGGTTCAGATCCTCAAGCGCCGGCTCGTTCACTTCTGGGCCGACCTCAATTTTGAGAGATTTCTTGGCCCTCACCCGGGACGTGTTGCCCCGAAACCTAAGCGAAGGCTCGGAGGGCACGATGAGTTCCTCCGAGTCGTTCAACCTGTATGTCGCAAAAACAGGCTCATCGCTCCACAGGGATCGATTGATAAACAGCTCGTTAAGGTTAGGTTCATCGACAAAAATCTCAAGTTTGTCGGTTGCGGGAGGCTCGGCGATGGCGGCCCATTCTGGGCCATAGCCAGACCACTCGCATTCCTCTTGCCAGGTGCGGCCAGTCGGGGCGGCTACTGGGGACTCAGGCTTTGCCGCACTGCCAGGCGTAATCTCCGCCACTGTGGCGGGAGTCGGGGCGCTCACACAAGAGCCCACGAGTAAGAGCGTGGTCACTGCAAGGACCGCCCATTGCCGCGGGGGATTGGCTAGAGCTTTGGTGTCCATCTCTCCAAGAGTACAACTCTGCACTACTGTTAGAGGCTGCCGAGAATAAAAAGGATCGTGATGGGTGAGCTTGATTTAATCTCCGTAGCCAGAGACCTTGCCATCAACCTTGTTGCGGCGGTCGTGCTGGTGTTCTTTCTCTACTTTCGCAGGCACCGTAGGCGTGACCTAGTTCTGGGGTTGATGGCGTTTAACCTCTCTTTGTTTGTCGTCTCTGCCTCGCTGGCCTCCTCTTCGGCTATTTCCATAGGAGTCGGGTTTGGGCTCTTCGCAGTGTTGTCCATCGTGAGGTTACGCTCCGATGAGGCTTCTCAAGCCGAAATTGGATTCACCATGGTCTCGCTGGTCTTGGGGCTCATCAACGGGTTACCGACCCTCGGAGTCGAGTTCAAAATACTGTTCTCCGTCGTTTTGGTAGCCGGCATGTATGTCGTGGACCACCGCATGGTGCTCTCGCCAGACAAGTATCGAAGGTTCTTTGTGTCGATCGACAAGGTCATCACTGACCCACAGGAGCTCAGGAAAGAACTTGAAGAGGCACTCCAGGTTTCAGTCAATCGAGCCCTGATTACGAGCATTAATCTCCGCCGGCAACGGATGGTCGTCGATGTTCGCGTGAGAGGCAAAAGCGAAACTGACTTTGCCGACGATGTAACTGCGCCCTCCGCACAGGCCAAGTAGAAGGTGGACGGCATGTCGCGAAGAGCAATTCTCTCGGTTCTGGGGCTCGTGGTCAGCATCATTCTCGTCGTGGGCACTTTCATCGCTCTCTATTTTTTTCAGCGACCCCCTTCTTCGCCGCCGATTCTTATCTCCGAGGTCATGTCGTCAAACGGGGCGACCGTTCAAGACGGCGGAGGCGATTTCAGTGATTGGGTTGAACTCCATAACCCGACTTCCGAAACCGTGAGCATGGAGGGGTACGTCCTGAGAAGGGATGGATCCGATGTGTGGGTCTTTCCCGCTGTGTCGATCGAACCCGGCGGATACCTAGTGGTCTGGGCGTCCGGCAAAGGCGACTCCGTGCCCTCTGAGCTGCATACTGAATTCCGGTTATCTCGAGGAGGAGTAGTGCTCGAGTTACTGGCTCGTGATGGTGAGACTCGGATTGACTACGTGCAAGTTCCGGCGCTGCAGAGGGATCGTTCATTCGGCATGTCCGCTGATGGTCTTGGCGTTATGTGTTATTTCGAGCAACCCACTCCGCAGGAGGCGAACTCCCTCGAGTGCCTTGAAGCTGCAAGGGTTCAGTAACGACGCTGCAGCCCCGCGAGGGGTGTGCGGAAGCCGAACCCGCCCGCGCGCGCTGCAATGCGCATCGCCGCTTGCCCGTGTGGGCTTGGTGGCCGGTTGCTATGGGGCAGCCTTTGGGCTGGTACCCGTAAACTAAACCCATGAGTGCGCCAGACATCAAGCCCCGCTCCCGAGTTGTTACCGATGGCATTGAAGCCACCACGTCGAGGGGCATGCTCCGCGCTGTCGGCATGGGAGATGACGACTGGGGTAAACCTCAAATTGGTATTGCCAGCTCCTGGAACGAGATCACCCCCTGCAACCTCTCCCTCGCCCGCCTGGCACAGGCGGCGAAGGAGGGAGTCCACGCGGGTGGAGGCTATCCACTGCAGTTTGGAACAGTGTCCGTTTCTGATGGCATCTCCATGGGCCACGAAGGCATGCACTTTTCCTTGGTGAGCCGTGAAGTCATTGCTGATTCAGTCGAAACGGTTATGCAGGCGGAACGCCTTGATGGTTCTGTTTTGTTGGCGGGTTGTGACAAGTCAATTCCTGGAATGCTGATGGCAGCCGCCAGACTCGATCTCGCCTCCGTATTCCTCTATGCCGGATCTATTGCCCCGGGTTGGGTGAAACTTTCCGATGGCACGGAAAAAGAGATCACCATCATTGATTCTTTTGAAGCAGTTGGTGCTGTCAAGGCCGGCAAGATGTCGGCCGAGGATGCCCACCGCATCGAGTGCACCTTCGCTCCTGGCGAGGGAGCTTGTGGCGGTATGTATACCGCCAACACAATGGCGAGTATCGCCGAGGCTTTGGGCTTGAGCCTGCCGGGCTCGGCGTCGCCTGCCTCCTATGACCGTCGCCGTGACTACTTCGCCCACAAGTCAGGTGAAGCCGTCGTCGAGATGCTGCGCCAGGGTTTGACTGCCCGGAAGATTCTCACTCTCAAAGCCTTCGAAAACGCTATTGCGGTACTGATGGCTCTTGGCGGCTCGACGAACGCCGTGCTTCACCTGCTGGCCATTGCTCATGAGGCTGAGGTTGAGCTGACCCTTGATGACTTCAATCGCATTGGGTCCAAGATTCCCCACCTGGGAGATTTGAAGCCTTTTGGCAAGTATGTGATGAACGACGTGGACCGCCACGGTGGCGTGCCAGTGTTGATGAAGGCATTCGTTGATGCCGGGATCATGCACGGCGATGTCATGACGGTAACCGGCAAGACTATGGCTGAGAACCTCGCAGACATGACCATTGATCCTCTTGATGGAGAGGTCCTGCGCGCCCTGGACAACCCGATTCACCCCACCGGCGGCATCACGATCCTGCACGGATCGTTTGCCCCCGAAGGTGCTGTGGTGAAGACTGCCGGCTTTGATGCCGCGGTCTTCGAGGGTCCTGCCAGAGTGTTCGAGCGCGAGCGCGCAGCAATGGACGCTCTCACTAACGGAGAAATCAAGGCCGGCGATGTGGTCGTTATTCGCTACGAGGGGCCCAAGGGTGGTCCTGGAATGCGCGAGATGCTGGCTGTGACCGCAGCAATTAAGGGTGCGGGTCTCGGGAAAGATGTATTACTCTTGACAGACGGTCGATTCTCAGGCGGCACAACCGGACTGTGTATCGGCCACATAGCTCCCGAAGCGGTAGACGCAGGTCCTATTGCCTTCGTGAGGGATGGTGACCTAATTCGGGTTGATATTCCATCTCGTAGCCTTGACCTACTCGTCGATGCCGACGAACTCGAAGCGCGCCGCACCGACTGGCAACCGCTTCCCCCTCGTTACACCCGTGGTGTACTGGCCAAGTACCAGAAACTGGTGAAGTCAGCGGCCCTGGGCGCTGTAACGGGCTAGATCTCTTTTCGTGCAGGTAACCAACAGGATGTAGCGGAATACACCATGGATGAATACGGTTTGGACCTCGTTGATGCAGAGGCTCCTGAGTTGAGCCCTGAGGAACAGAGAAAAGCCCAGCTTGCTGCCAAGGCACCGGTATTGACCGGGTCTGGGGCAATCCTCAAGAGCCTGGAGCTGCTGGGCATCAAGGATGTCTTTGGTTTGCCAGGTGGCGCCATCATGCCCTTCTACGACGAGCTCATGTCGGCGGATAAAATCCGCCACATTCTCGTGCGTCACGAGCAGGGTGCAGGTCACGCGGCTGAGGGCTACGCTTCATCGACTGGCAGGCTCGGAGTATGTATTGCCACCTCAGGTCCTGGCGCAACGAACCTCGTCACCGCGATCGCTGATGCCCACATGGACTCGGTCCCGTTGCTGGCTATCACTGGCCAGGTTTTCTCCACGTCCATGGGGACTGACGCGTTCCAAGAAGTTGATATCTCTGGTGTGACAATGCCAATCACGAAGCACTCGTTCCTGGTGACAAAGCCAGAAGAAATCCCTGCTGTCATCGCCGCCGCTGTTCACATCGCAACGTCTGGCCGGCCCGGCCCAGTGCTGGTGGACATTACTAAGGACGCTCAGCAAAAGAGCGCCCCATTTATCTGGCCCCCTGAGATTGATTTGCCGGGCTACCACCCGGTCACCAAGGCCAACCAAAAGCAGGTCCAAGTTGCTGCGCAAATGATTGCTGAAGCTGCCAAACCTGTTCTCTACGTTGGTGGCGGTGTGATTCGCGCGGGCGCCCACAAAGAGTTGGCTGCGTTCGCGAACAAACTGGGTGCACCCGTGGTCACTACGTTGATGGCACGCGGAGCGTTCCCGGATTCGAGCCCGCTGAACCTCGGTATGCCAGGAATGCACGGCACAGTCCCCGCCGTGCTTGCGTTCCAAGAATCGGACCTCTTGATTGTTTTGGGTGCGCGATTTGACGACCGAGTGACCGGCAAGGCGAGTGAGTTTGCGCCACACGCCAAGGTCATCCACATCGACATCGACCCCGCCGAAATCGGCAAGATTCGTCACGCCGAGGTTCCCATCGTCGGCGATGTGAAGGACGTCCTCCAGGACTTGCTGACCGCGTTCAACCAGGCCGCTAAGGCTCACAAGCCTGACTACAAGGCCTGGTGGGAGCGCCTCGACTACTTGAAGGAACAGTTCCCGCTCGGCTTCGACGAGCCCGATGACGGTTTGCTGTCTCCGCAATGGGTGATCCAAAAGATTGGTGAAATGTCAGGGCCCGAGGCTGTTTACGCCGCTGGCGTTGGTCAGCACCAGATGTGGGCGGCACAGTTCATCAAGTATGAGCGCCCGAACGCCTGGCTTAACTCCGGTGGCGCGGGAACTATGGGCTACGCGATTCCCGCCGCCATGGGTGCCAAGGTTGCCGAACCCGACCGTCTTGTGTGGGCTATTGATGGCGATGGCTGTTTCCAGATGACCAACCAAGAGTTGGCCACCTGCACCATCAACAACATTCCGATTAAGGTGGCGATTATCAACAACTCGTCGCTCGGAATGGTGCGGCAATGGCAGTCACTGTTCTATGACGGGCGGCACTCCTTCACCGACTTGAACACGGGCCACGACACCGAGATGGTTCCAGATTTCATCAAACTTGCCGATGCGTATGGTGCGCTCGGAATTCGTGTGCGCACGAAGGAAGAAGTTGAGCCGGCCATCAAGTTGGCGATGGAAACCAATGACCGTCCAGTCGTCATTGACTTCATCGTCAGCAAAGACTCGATGGTGTGGCCCATGGTGCCCCAGGGAGTGGGTAACTCTCAGGTTCAATACGCCAGAGACCATGCGCCTGAATGGGATGAGGAGTAATCGTGAGCCACGTACTGTCTCTCCTCGTTGAGGACAAGCCTGGTCTTTTGACCAGGGTTGCGGGTCTGTTTGCGCGTCGCGGATTCAACATTGAGTCCTTGGCGGTGGGAAAGACCGAGGTTCCTGGTCTCTCGCGCATCACGATCGTCGTTGACGCTGAGGAGTTGCCTCTCGAGCAGGTCACCAAGCAGCTCAACAAGCTGGTGAATGTTTTGAAGATAGTTGAGCTCGAACCAGACGTCTCGGTGCAGCGCGAACACATGTTGATTAAGGTCCGCGTCGACAACACCACCCGGTCGCAGATCCTGGAGGCCACCAACCTTTTCCGTGCCCGTGTGGTTGATGTTGTGACCGACGCGCTCGTGATTGAGGTCACCGGAGACACTGCCAAGGTGAAGGCTCTGTTGAAGGTGCTCGAGCCCTATGGCATCAAGGAAATTGCCCAGTCAGGTCTTTTGGCTATTGGGCGAGGGTCCAAGAGTATTTCTGACCGCATGAACAAGAACTAGGCTTTGCTAGTCATCACCCACTAAGGAGAAACGAACCCGTGACCGATATCAAATATGACAAAGACGCTGATCTTGGCATCATCCAGGGCAAGAAGGTTGCCGTTGTGGGCTATGGCTCACAGGGCCACGCCCACGCCCAGAACCTGAGAGATTCCGGCGTCGAGGTTGTCGTCGCACTCAAGCCAGGGTCTCCCTCCACTGCCAAGGCCACGGAAGCTGGCTTCCAGGTGATGACCACTCCCGAGGCCACCAAGTGGGCCGACGTCATCGTGATTCTTGCTCCTGACCAGCACCAGCGTCACCTCTATGCGCAGGACATCGCTCCTAACCTCACCGACGGTAAAGCATTGGTCTTCGGCCACGGATTTAACATTCGTTTTGGCTACATTCAGCCCCCAACCACCGTTGACGTCATCCTGATTGCCCCCAAGGGCCCAGGACACACCGTTCGCCGAGAGTACGAGGCAGGACGCGGTGTCCCTGTCATCGTTGCTGTCGAAAATGACGCAACCGGCAACGCATGGGACCTCGCATGGTCCTATTCGAAGGGCATGGGCGCCCTTCGTGCCGGTGGCATCATCACGACCTTCACCGAAGAGACCGAAACCGACCTGTTCGGCGAGCAGGCAGTCCTTTGTGGCGGTACTTCTCAGCTGGTCCAGTACGGCTTTGAGGTGCTGACCGAAGCGGGCTACCAGCCAGAGGTTGCTTACTTTGAGGTTCTTCACGAGCTCAAGCTCATCGTTGACCTGATGTGGGAAGGCGGCATCGCCAAACAGCGCTGGTCAATTAGTGACACCGCTGAGTACGGCGACTACGTGTCCGGTCCTCGCGTGCTCACGCCCGATGTGAAGAAGAACATGCAGGCAGTCCTGGCTGACATTCAGTCTGGAGCCTTCGCTAAGCGCTTCATTGCCGACCAGGATGCAGGTGCTCCTGAATTCTTGGCGCTTCGCGCCAAGGGTGAGGGTCACCCGATCGAGGAGACGGGCCGCAAGCTTCGCGCTCTCTTCTCGTGGAAGCAGAGTGACTCTGATTACGTCGAGGGCAAGGCGTCTCGCTAGAGCACCATGACCTCTGATTCGCGCGAGCCCGCTTTTGACTGGGGCGAATCTGAGGAAGGTTTTGTTGTAGGAGGCAGAGACGTCTCTCCGGCGACGCCTCAACCTAGAACCGACAACCCGGTGCTCTTGGCCCTGTTCGGCGGGTTGTATGCGGTGTGGACGATTGCGTGGGTGTTGGCGATTGTCGCGGCGCCCACACAGCAGGCCAGCAGCCTGCTCGATGCGATCATGTACCAGTTCGGCGAGTTCCTCGCGATTGTCGCTGCACCGCTGTGGTTTGGAGTCGTGTGGTGGCTGCGCGCTGGTGCGGGCACTAAGCCACGACTTGCCTGGTTGGTTGCTGGCTTGGTTGTGCTGTTTCCGCTGCCGCTCGTCCTTCCGGTGGTCTTCTCGTGACCAGGGTGCAGAGCGGCCTTGTCATCACGGTCTTTGTGATGCTCTTGGGATGGGATGCGTGGGAGGCACTCGGCAATCTGGTCGGCCTACAGCCTTTCTATGAGGCCATGGGAATCGGTGTGAGCGTCCCGTGGATCGTGCTGTGGTTGGGGGTTTTGTTGCCCATCACCGCTGGTGTTGTCTCGTTGGTCCTGTGGCGGAGCTGGTCCGATGCCGCGGAGCGCCTGGCCATCATGGTGGTGGCCTGGGCTGTCGTTGCCGGAATGAGTCTGAGCCTCGCAGCAATCGAGCAGGCGTGGCGGGCTGCTGCCCTTCAGGCAGTCGCAGGCTGAACTAGACTTGAGGTCTGTCCAGCGTGTTTGTCTGTCTTTGTGGTGGTGAAAGGTGACGTCTTTGGCAAAGCCCGTCGTTCTTATTGCTGAAGAGCTCTCCCCCGCCACAGTGGATGCGCTCGGCCCTGGCTTCGAGATTCGCCACGTTAATGGCGCCGATCGTGCAGAACTTCTGGCCGCCCTGCCTGGTGTCCACGCGGTGCTGATTAGGTCGGCAACCCAGATGGACCCCGAAGCGATTGCTGCAGGCAAAGGCCTGAAGGTTATCGCCCGGGCTGGCGTTGGCCTCGACAACGTCGACATCAAAGCCGCCACCGAGGCGGGCGTGATGGTGGTCAATGCTCCAACGTCCAATGTGGTCAGCGCTGCCGAGTTGGCTGTGGGCCACCTGCTCTCGTTGGCGCGTCATATTCCCCGAGCACACGCATCCCTGGCGGCAGGCGAGTGGAAGCGCAGCGCCTTTACCGGGGTTGAGCTTTTCGATAAGACGATTGGCATCATTGGCCTGGGTCGCATCGGCGCTCTGGTTGCCGAGCGTTTGTCGGGGTTTGGTGCCAACATCATCGGCTTTGACCCCTACGTGCAGCCGGTGCGGGCCAGTCAAATGGGTGTCACCTTGACAACCCTTGAAGACTTGGTCGCACACAGTGATTTCATCACGATCCATATCCCGAAGACACCTGAGACGACCGGGATGATCGGGGTCAAGGAACTCAAATCCGCCAAGCCCTCGCTGCGAATTGTCAACGCGTCCCGAGGCGGCATCATCGATGAAGACGCCCTGTATCAGGCACTCAGTGAAAACTGGATCGCCAGCGCCGGAATTGACGTCTTCAACTCGGAGCCCCCTACTGGTTCACCCTTGCTCGATCTTCCGAACATTGTGGTAACCCCTCACTTGGGCGCCTCCACGGAAGAGGCCCAGGAAAAGGCGGGAATTTCGGTGGCCAAATCGGTGAAGCTCGCCCTAGAGGGTGAACTCGTGCCAGACGCGGTGAATGTCGCCGGTGGAATCATCGACCCGTCTGTTCGCCCGGGTATTCCGTTGATGGAAAAGCTTGGTCAGGTTTTCGTTGGCCTCTGTCAGGCGTCGATTTCTAGCGTCACGATCGAAGTGCGAGGCGACATCGTCGAGCACGATGTCAGTGCTTTGAAGCTCGCAGCTCTGAAGGGAATCTTCTCTCGGATCGTGAGCGAACAAGTGAGCTATGTGAACGCTCCGCTGTTAGCCGAGGCGAGGGGGGTCACCGTGAGCATGGCGACCGATCCCCGCAGCGACGAATACCGCAACGTCCTGACAATCAAGGGCGTCCTGGGTGACGGGTCCAACGTGTCCGTCTCAGCGACCCTCACTGGTGCGCGCCAAACCGAGAAGCTGGTTGAAGTTAATGGGTATGACATTGAGGTTCCGTTGGCCGCCCACCACATCGTGATGATGTACAAGGATCGCCCCGGAATCGTGGCGATTTATGGCAAAGCCTTTGGAGATGCGAATATCAATATTGCTGGCATGCAGATTGCCCGGGAAACCGCCGGTGGTCAGGCATTAAGTGTTCTGACCGTCGACTCCCGAGTTCCAGAAGACCTTCTGGCCGAGGTCGCTACAAAGATCGAGGCGGCGACCATGGCCCACATCGACATCGTCGAGCTCTAGTGGCTGAGCTTCTGGGCAACGCGCCTTTAGAGCAGGCTCTCGCCGAGCTCTCGGTTCACCCCGGGGTCTTGGTGGCACTCGACTTTGATGGAACGCTCGCGCCGCTTCAGGATGATCCGGAGAACTCCCGGATGCTGCCCGAGTCACGTGAAGCAGTCGATGCCCTCACGGACATCGACGGGGTTCATATTTCCCTCGTTACGGGCCGCGCGATTGAGAACATCATAAGAGTCGCTGAGCCTCACCCTGATTGGTTCCTCGTGGGATCACACGGAATTGAGGTTGTGGCTCCCGAAGAGCGAGGGTCGTACTCAACGCCGCAGTTGGTGCCGGAAGGACTGATTGCAGGCTTCCATCAGATTGTGCGGGATATTCCCGGACCGCGGATTGAAGTGAAGCCTTTTGGGCTTGCCATCCACACCCGGGGACTTGATGCTCCGGTAGCGGTAGCGGCGGAGGCTGCAGCGCATCGTGTGTGTGATGAGTGGCCCGATCGCCTCGTGATGCGCTCCGGTCACGGGATTCTTGAGTGCGCTGTGTCCGATCGAACCAAGGGCGATGGGCTTCGGTCGCTGTGGGAGACCCTTGATATTCACGCCACTCTCTTCATCGGTGATGACGTCACCGATGAGGACGGGTTTGCCGCCTTGGGTTCTGGCGATATTGGTATCAAAGTGGGCGAGGGTGTTACCACAGCGTCCCATCGCGTGGCCGATCCTCATGAGGTCATCCGGGTGCTGTGGACGCTGCACGAACGCCTCGCCTCACGATAGAGCGCATTCGTTGTCGCGCTGGGTCCCAACGCCGTAGGGTTAAGCCATGCCATCAACCCTGAATCTCGCTGTCATCGGTGGCGATGGCATTGGCCCAGAAGTAACTGCGGAGGCCATAGCTGCGCTGCGTGCGGTCGTGGGCTCCGAGGTGGACATCACCGCCACCGACTATGACTTGGGCGCGGCACATTTCTTGGCAACAGGTGAAGTGCTCTGCGATGAGACTCTCGGAAAACTCGCCCAGCACGACGCCATTGTCCTCGGCGCTGTGGGCGGAGACCCCTCAGATCCGCGTCTTGCGGGGGGAATTATCGAACGCGGGCTCCTTCTTAAGCTCAGATTTGCTTTTGATCACGGTGTGAATATTCGCCCAACCGTGTTGTTCCCGGGGTTGGAATCTCCTCTCAAGAACCCAGGCGTCATCGATTTTGTTGTCATTCGTGAAGGCACCGAAGGCCCCTATGTGGGCAACGGTGGTGTGCTGCGTCAAGGGACACCGTTTGAGATTGCCAACGAAGTCTCCGTCAACACCGCACACGGTGTTGAACGCGCAGTTCGCTTTGCCTTCGAGAAGGCTCGCGCCAGGAGAAAGAAGTTGACGTTGGTCCACAAGACCAACGTCCTGGTCCACGCCGGAGGGCTGTGGTCGCGGATTGTTCGCGAGGTTGGCGCTGAGTTCCCCGATGTGAGTGTTGACTACCTTCACGTCGATGCCACCATGATTTTCATGGTGAGCGATCCTGCTCGCTTTGATGTGATTGTGACCGACAACCTTTTCGGCGACATCATTACCGATCTGGCTGGCGCTGTTGGCGGCGGCATTGGCACAGCCGCCTCAGCTAACTTGAACACGACGGGCACTTTCCCCAGCATGTTTGAGCCCGTGCATGGCTCAGCACCGGATATCGCGGGACAAGGTATTGCTGACCCCACCGCGGCAATCATGTCGATGGTGCTCTTGCTGGAGCACCACGGTCACCCGGTTGAGGCAGCCAAGCTCCAGGCCGCAATAGTTGCGGATGTGTCCTCACGGACTGGTGCTACATCAGCACGGTCGACCGCCGAGATCGGCGCAGCCATCAGAGCGCTGCTCTGAGCAGGCCTAGTGAGTGTCCTGGCCACGCGGTAGGCTGTGGCTACTTCGTGAACCGCGCTAAAGGGGCTTCCTCGTCATGACAATTCCTCTCCAGATGGCAAACAAAGACTTGATCTTTCAGGTCATGCCGAACCCCTCACCCATGCCCGTGGACAAGCGCCAAGAAGTGTTGGACAAGCCGGTATTTGGCACGGTGTTCACCGATCACATGGTCGACATCTGCTGGTCAGAAACTGGCGGATGGCACCGCCCACGTGTTCAGCCCTACGGCCCCATCCCACTTGACCCCGCGGCAGCAGTGCTGCACTACGGCCAGGAAATCTTTGAGGGCATGAAGGCCTACCGCCACAGCGACGGCTCGATTTGGACGTTCCGTCCTGAAGAGAACGCCCTGCGTATGCAGCGCTCTGCCGCGCGCATGGCAATGCCCGAGTTGCCAGTCGATTATTTCATCCGCTCGCTTCAGGAATTGATTGCTGTGGATGGCGAGTGGGTCCCCAGCGCCCCCGAGACCTCTCTCTATATCCGGCCTTTCATGTTCGCTAAAGAGGCCTTCTTGGGTGTTCGACCGGCGAAGAAGGTTGCTTTTTATGTCATCGCCAGTCCCGTGGGGCCCTACTTCGGCGGCAACGCGAAGCCAGTGTCGATTTGGCTTTCTACCCACTACACCCGCGCTGGCCGCGGCGGCACAGGTGCCGCCAAAGCTGGTGGAAACTATGCCGCATCTCTGCTCGCTCAGACCGAAGCAGCCGAGCAAGGGTGTCAGCAGGTACTGTTTCTCGATTCCGTCGAGGGCAAATACCTGGAAGAGCTCGGTGGCATGAACGTGGTCCTTGTGTACAAAGACGGTACGTTGGTCACCCCCGCGAGCGAGACGATCCTTTCCGGAATTACGAGGGATTCTGTGTTGGCTTTGGCTGAAGCCCGCGGCCACAAGGTTGAGCGTCGTCAGGTCAGCATCGATGAGTGGCGTAAGGGATTTGAGTCTGGCGACATTGTCGAGGCTTTCGCGTGTGGGACCGCAGCCACGGTGGTCCCTATTGGCCAACTCAAGGCCCCAGATTTCACCATTGGTTCTGCTGATGCGCCAGCTGGTGAAGTCACGATGTCGCTTCGCGACGAGCTCATTGACATTCAGTATGGCCGTCGCCCCGACGACCACGGCTGGATGTTCCGCCTCGACGCGTGAGTTTTCGCCAGCGCTTAGCGCGGTTTCTGATTCTCGGCGGGGTGACTCTTGTAGTGGGAGCTTTCGTTGGTCTAGTTGGCACGATTTATCACAGTGCCCTCTTTCCGCTGGGCCTCTCCCTGTCAATCGTTCTTGTGGCAACGTTTCTCGCTGGGCTTCGAGCGCTATGGCGAGGGAGGCTTCTTGCCCTGGTCGGAGCTGTCGGGGCGGTTGGCGTTGTGGTGGTTGCCGCTGGAGCCGAGCTGACAGGTTCGGTGTTGATCATGGCCGACCCGGCCGGTTTGTCTTTTGTCATTGCGGTCACGTTTGTCACTGTGGTGGCACTCGCGTGGCCGAAGTTTTCTGCCAGGCCCACAAGTTACGATAGAGAAACCGGCTTTCCTGAAAGGACGCTTCCACAGTGACGTATGTAATCGCTTTGCCCTGTGTAGATCTGAAAGACCGGGCATGCATCGATGAATGCCCCGTGGACTGCATCTACGAGGGCGACCGGATGCTCTACATCCACCCCGATGAGTGCGTCGACTGTGGTGCGTGTGAACCCGTCTGTCCGGTTGAGGCCATCTACTACGAAGACGATGTCCCTGCGCAGTGGGCCGAGTACTACACGGCAAACGTGGAGTTCTTCAACGAGGTCGGATCTCCTGGCGGTGCAGCCAAGGTAGGTGTGATTCACATGGACCACGCCATTGTGGCCGCCCTCCCGCCTCAGAACTAGAGTTCATGGCCTTCTCTCTGCCTGATTTCCCCTGGGATTCACTCGAGCCCTTCAAGAGACGCGCAGTAGGCCACCCCGATGGCCTTATTGACCTGTCTGTGGGCTCACCTGTTGACGACACTCCAGTCATTGCCCAAGATGCTCTCTCTCTGGCGGGCAACGCTCCTACTTACCCCCTGACAGCAGGAACCCCCGAACTCCGCGCTGCGATTGCTACCTGGTGGGAAAGGCGGCGAAACACGGGACCCCTCGAATCAGGAAACGTTATTCCCACGATCGGTTCCAAAGAGATGGTCGGCCTTTTGCCGACCATCTTGGGGCTGCGACCAGGCGATGTTGTGGTGATTCCAGAAATCGCCTACCCGACCTATGCAATCGGCGCCCATCTGATGGGTGCCACCCTCGTGGCCTCGGATCACCCCGCCGATTGGCCGGCGAACACCGCCTTGATTTGGCTAAATTCTCCCAGCAACCCAACGGGGGCAGTGGCCAGCATCGCCACGCTCCGCTCGGCCGTTGCCCGCGCTCGCGAATTAGGTGCCGTCCTTGCCAGCGACGAGTGTTACGCGGAACTGCCGTGGACACTGGATTCTGTTCCCTCGTTGCTGCATCGTGAGGTCACCGGAGGTGACCTCACGGGCTTGCTTGCTCTGTATTCGACCAGCAAGCAATCAAACCTTGCTGGTTATCGGGCAGGAATTATGGCTGGCGATGCGGAACTGATTAATCGAATCCTTCAGGTGCGCAAGCACTTGGGCCTAATCCCACCAGCACCGATTCAAGCTGCGTTGACCGCAGTGCTAGGGGATGACCAGCATGTTGCGCGCCAAAAGGAGCGGTATCGCGCACGGCGCGATGTGTTGTTGCCGGCCGTGTTGGCCGCGGGGTTCAGGGTCGACCACAGCGAGGCGGGGCTTTATCTATGGGCGACTAGGGGTGAATCAGCTCGTGAGACGGTGGAATGGTGCGCGGCTCGCGGGATTCTGGTCACCCCCGGAGATTTCTATGGTGAGGCTGGCGGTCAGCACGTTCGGATTGCCCTCACTGCCACCGATGAGCAGATTGCGCAGGCCGCTGCGCGGCTTTCGGCTTAGAGGTTGTGGGAGATACACAACGGTGTGCGGAAACCGTAGACGACTTAGCCAGTGCCCTGTGAGTCCTCTAGGCTGTAAGGGAAGTTGGATGCGAGGAGGGTACTGTGACTGATTCATCAGAGTCCGTGTCACTGCAGTATCCCGGTGGAACGGCGTCGTTTCCCGTGGTGCCCTCGGTTGAGGGTGCCTCCAGCATTGACCTCTCCACTCTGACCAAGCAGACCGGTTACACCGCGCTGGACCCGGGCTTTGTGAACACTGCCTCCACCAAGAGCAAGATCACGTTCATTGATGGCGAGAACGGCGTTCTTCGCTACCGCGGGTATTCCATCGATGACATTGCTGAGAAGTCGACTTTCCTCGAGGTTGCCTGGCTGCTGATTTATGGAAATTTGCCGAGCGCCTCAGAACTCGCTGAGTTTGATGACCGCATTCGTCACCACACGCTGTTGCATGAAGATTTAAAGCGCCTCTTCGATGCGCTTCCTCACAACGCACACCCGATGTCGGTGCTGTCCGCTGCTGTGAGTGCAATGTCGACCTACTACGGCGACTCACTCAGTGTTCACGACCCGGCACAAATCGAAATGTCGACCATTCGTTTGCTGGCGAAGCTCCCGGTGATTGCGGCCTACGCTCACAAGAAGAGTGTGGGGCAGGCGTTCCTCTATCCCGATAACTCGAAGGGCTTTGTCGAGAACTTCCTGTGGTTGAACTTCGGTCTCATGGCCGAACCGTATGTCTCAAACCCTGTGTTGATGAAGGCCTTGGATCGTCTTCTGATCCTCCACGAGGACCACGAGCAAAACGCGTCAACCTCCACCGTTCGCATGGTGGGCTCGACTGAGGCAAACCTTTTTGCCTCAGTCTCGGCTGGCATCAATGCGCTTTCTGGTCCCCTTCACGGTGGCGCTAATGAAGCCGTGTTGACGATGTTGGCGGAGATTCGTGACTCTGGCGAAGGCGTCAAGCGCTTTGTTGAGCGAGTGAAGGCGAAAGAGGATGGCATTCGCCTCATGGGCTTTGGCCACCGCATCTATAAGAACTACGACCCCCGGGCTCGGCTTGTCAAAGAAAGCGCAGATTCCGTTCTTGCGGAACTGGGAATCAAGGACGAATTGCTCGGTATTGCCAAAGAGCTTGAAGAGCTTGCCCTTGCTGATGACTACTTCATCGAGCGCAAGCTGTATCCCAACGTCGATTTCTACACCGGTGTGATTTATAAGGCAATGGGGTTCCCCACCCGTATGTTCACCGTGCTCTTTGCTATTGGCCGTCTTCCAGGCTGGATTGCGCACTGGCGAGAAATGAATGAGGACGATGGCACCAGGATTGGTCGTCCCCAGCAGCTCTATGTTGGCCCGGCAGCCAGGGATTGGCCGAAGCGCTAGTTAATCGCCCTGTGGATTCACGGCCTATGAGTGCATGCAGTATGCCATAATGAATGCATTCAATCAGGGGGGCGATCACTTATGGCTATGTTGACGGTTCGCAAATTGCCGGACGAGGTGCATCGTGCGCTCGCGGTGCGAGCTGAGCGCAAGGGTCACAGCATGGAATCAGAGGTCCGCGAAATCCTCAGTAACGCTGTGCTCGGTAGCGAACGGGTCAAATTGGGCTCTGTGTTGCAGGCAATTGGTCGCGAGGCGGGTCTCACGTCGGAGGACCTGGAAATTTTTGAGACTGTCCGAGACCGTTCGCCAGCGCGAGCAGTGAACTTCGATTGATAATCCTCGACACCAACGTTGTTTCGGAGGCTATGCAGCCCCGGCCTGATCCTGGGGTATTCAGCTGGATAGAGTCTCAACTTCTAGAAACCATGTTTCTCTCTGCGATCACAGTGGCTGAACTGCGTGCGGGAGTTGAGGCGGCACCGGATGGTAGGAAGAAGAAAACCCTTCGGGACAAGCTTGAGGGACATTTTTTGCCGCTCTTCACCGGGCGCGTTTTGGCGTTTGAAAATTCTTGCACGCAGGCCTACGCCGAAATCTATGCACTCAACAGGCGCGCCGGCGTGGGGGTCTCGTTTCAGGACGCGCTCGTCGCGGCTATCGCCACAACCAACGTAATGTCAGTCGCAACCCGCGATACGCGGCCTTTTTTGTCGAGCGGGGTATCAGTCATTAATCCGTGGGACTTCGGTAGCCCCAACGCACATTAGGGATTTGGTGTGCGCTAGGAGTGCAAAGCCTCGTTGAGGCTCACGCCGTGACCATCGCGGGCTAGAACTTCAACCGCGCCAGTCATGGAGTTTCGGCGATACAGAAGGCCGGGTTGGCCACTTAGTGCCGATGCCTTGGCCTGAGTGGTCTGCCCCTCGGCAATAACCGTCACTTTGGTGCCGGCTGTCACATAGAGGCCTGCTTCAACGACACAGTCATCTCCTAAGGAGATGCCAATGCCTGCGTTGGCGCCAAGCAAGCAACGTTTGCCCAGCGAAATGACTTCCTGCCCACCACCAGAGAGTGTTCCCATGATGGATGCACCGCCACCAATATCGGTGCCATCGCCAACAACAACACCCTGAGAAATGCGGCCCTCCACCATCGAGGCGCCAAGTGTCCCGGCGTTGAAGTTCACAAAGCCTTCGTGCATGACGGTGGTGCCAGGGGAGAGGTGAGCACCAAGGCGAACCCTGGCCGCATCCGCGATGCGAACCCTGGGCGGGGTGACGTAGCCCAGAAGCGGTGGGAATCGATCCAGACTCTGGATCACGACTCCCTCCCGCTGCATCGCCATGCGGTGTTCGTCATAGAACTCTGGCGATACCGGTCCCCGGTTCGTGAAGGCAACCAACGGAAGAATTCCAAAGATTCCCTCTAGGTTCATCGAGTTTGGTTGGACCAGGCAGCGGCTCAACAGGTGCAAGCGCAAATAAGCGTCCGAGGTGGAAGCCGGCGGTTGTGTCAGGTCACTGACTGTCGTGACGCCCATCAGGTGAACACCGCGGGTGGCGTCGTCACCTTCTAGGTGGCCAAGGGAGCTCGGAATCAAGTGTGGGTCAAAGTTCGCGGGAGGGGCGCCAACCTGGGGGTCTGGAAACCACGTGTCCAGCACCGTGTTGGTCGCTGTGTCAATGGTCGCAATGCCATATCCCCACGCGGTGGTGGCCTTCTCGCTCATGACACCAGGGTATAGGCAGTGCCACCCCCATTACACTTGAGGCCATGTCGGCTTCCAGCGTTGCGTTGCCCGTGGGGGCGCCGCTTGGCGAGCTAGTCCAGGCTCTGGTGGATAGTGAGAGCGCCTCCGGGGCAGAGGCCTCACTGGCGGATGCCATTGAGGCTGCTCTGTCTGGAGCATCTCATCTCGAGGTTCTGCGCGTTGGCAATACTGTGGCAGCTCGGACGAACCTCGGCCGAGCCCGGCGTGTGATTTGGGCCGGCCACATCGACACCGTTCCGGCCAACAAGAATCTGCCCTCTTCTCAGGTTGACGGGTGGCTCTGGGGCCGTGGCAGCGTAGATATGAAGGCCGGCGTGGCCGTCGGCCTCACGCTGGCTCTCCAGGTTTCGGAACCCGTGCACGATGTGACATGGATTTTCTATGACAACGAGGAGGTCGAGGCCAGCAAGAATGGCCTCGGTCTTTTGGGATTGGCCCACCCCGAGTGGGTTCGAGGTGACCTCGCCATTGTGGGGGAGCCAACAAACGGGGCTGTTGAGGCTGGATGCAATGGAAGCCTGCGGGTCGAAGTAAGCACTTCGGGTGTCCGGGCGCACTCAGCACGCTCATGGATGGGCACAAACGCGATTCACGAAGCGTCTGGCATCCTTGCTCGCTTGGAGGAGTATTCCCCAGCCGAGGTTGACGTTGATGGGCTTGTGTATCGGGAAGGCCTTAATGCCGTAGGTATTAGTGGCGGAGTTGCCGGCAATGTGATTCCCGATCTCTGCACCGTCACCATCAACTATCGATTTGCCCCCAACAAATCGATCGCCGACGCGATTGATCATGTTGCTGGAGTCTTTGAGGGCTTCAGCGTTGCGGTCGTGGACCAGGCTGCGGCTGCGAAACCGGGCTTGTCGCAACCCCTCTCCCAAGAGTTCATTGCGGCGCTGGGAATTGCGGTTGGGCCGAAGTACGGGTGGACCGATGTTGCTCGGTTTAGTGAGTGGGGGATCCCGGCTCTCAACTATGGCCCGGGTGACCCGTCCCTTGCCCACGCCGATGACGAAAGAGTCGAATTAGCCCAGATTGACGAGGTTTTCGCCTCGTTAGCCTCGTGGCTTACTGGCAAGTAGCCCAGAGCCGATTTTCTTAAGCCCTCACTCTGGGGGATAATGGTGCTTTAGAGCAAATCCTTGAGGAGAGTCCTGTTATGGCCGCAATGAAGCCCAGAACCGGTGACGGACCCATGGAGGCTGTCAAAGAAGGTCGACTCATTATCGTTAAGGTCCCTCTCGAGGGTGGCGGACGTTTGGTCGTCTCCGTTAACGATGAGGAAGCCCGCGAGCTGCACGACCAGCTTGCTGGAGCGCTCGGCGGAAAGTAGTTTTTCTGGCTTAGGCCGGGCGTTTGACGATGTGGACGAGTCCATCGCCAATCTGGTTTACCGTGTGGACAACGTCGTCGCGGTCTTCTAGGGCCTTCAGTAGCCATCGGTAGGCCGATGTCTTGTCATCGCGCTGTGTAGGGTCTGCCACCAGGTCATCGCCTAGTGCACCCGCGACAATCACACTTCCTCGGGGTCGGACCAGGTTTATGGCCTGGTCGACATAGGCCTGAACGTTCTGAAAGTCGGCGTCAATGACGATGAGGTCATAGCTGGCCTCATTCATCTTCGGCAACACATCCAGCGCCTTCTCGGTAATCAAGCGCACACGAGAGGCTGGGATTTCGGCGTTGTGGAGAAGTTCACGAACGGTGGCGTGGTGGTCCATCTCGGAATCAATCGTGGTGATGTGAGCGTCGGGGCAGGCCTGAGCCAACCACAGGGTCCCTACGCCAAGGCCCGTGCCGATCTCGATGATGTTGGAAGCATCAATCGATATCGCAATGGTGGCGATGTATTCCCCGGCGCTCGCGGTGATGGGGTCCACTCCGTGCTCGAGGGACGTGCGTCTGGCACGCTCGATGTCAACATCCTCGACAACGCGCTCTTCGACAAAGCGCCAGCTCAATTCCTTGTCTGACATGTGACCTCGTCTCTGGTGCCGGGGGTCCCCGTATTTGTAGCCTAGGGCGCGCTCTAGGCCGAGCAGGTTATTGTGGTGGGGTGTCATTCGGCCTCACGATTGAAAAGCTGCTCCTCATTGGAATCATCGCGGTCTTTTTGATTGGCCCCGATCGCTTGCCCGCCTATTCAGCCCAGCTCGGCCGGCTGATTCGCCAACTACGCGACATGGCCTCGGGTGCCAAGAATCGCATGCGCGACGAGTTGGGCCCGGACTTCGATGACATGGACTGGAAAAAGCTGGACCCCAGACAATATGACCCCAGGCGCATCATTCGCGAAGCGCTCAAAGAAGACCCAGCGGCCGCTGCGGCTGACACCGAGGCTGAACCCGTCGTCATTGAATCTGCGTATCAAAGACGCAAGCGATTGAGCGGGGCGGGCAAGCCCGCGCCCTTCGATCCTGATCTGACCTAGCGGCCAGCCACCGGGAGTTTTACGCCCACTTTGCTTGCTCCACCGGTGATGATGGCCTGGGCCACCGAGCGCAGGACCTCGGCGGCTGGATCTTCCGGGTGGCTAATCACCAGGGGAACCCCCTCGTCGCCAGCTTCGCGGAGTGCTCGGGAGAGCGGGACACTGCCCAGAAGCGGGGCACCCAGCCGGTGAGCGGTGGCCGTTCCTCCGCCTGAGCCAAAAACATCAAGAACGGTGCCATCGGGCAGCGTCGTTGCGGTCATGTTCTCGATGACCCCGAGAATGCTTTGGCCCGTCTGTTTGGCAACTTCTGCAGAGCGCCAGGCGACCTCAGCTGCGGCGGCCTGAGGGGTTGTCACGACAACAACCTCGGCGTTTGGCAATAACTGCCCAACACTGAGTGCCACATCTCCGGTGCCAGGCGGAAGATCGAGGAACAGAAAGTCCAGATCACCAAAGTGCACATCGGTCAAGAACTGCTCGATAGTGCGGTGAAGAAGTGGGCCCCGCCAGGCCACAGCCTGGTCGGGATTCACAAACATCCCAATCGAGATGACTTTCATGTCGTGCGCGACCGGGGGGAGCATCAACGAGTCAATCCGGGTTGGCTTGATGCCCTCGATGCCGAGCAGGCCCGGGATAGAAAAGCCAAAGACGTCGGCATCGATGACGCCCACTCGGAAGCCCATTGCTGCAGTGTGCGCGGCAAGATTGGCCGTGACGCTGGATTTTCCGACGCCACCCTTACCACTCGTCACTGCAATGACCCGGGTGAGAGCATCCCGGGTAAAAGGGTTTCCGCCCGATTTTCCGGCGGTGAGTTGGGAAATCAGGGCGCCTCGTTGCTCAGAGGACATCACGCCTACGGTCAACGAAACAGTGCGTCCTTCGGCGACGGCTTCGAGGGCGCCCCTGACGCTGCGCTCAATGAGGTCCGCTGCCGGGCAACCGACGATAGTCAGGAGAACGGTCGCGGTGATCGAGTCGTCGTCGACGCTCACGCCCTCGACCATGCCGAGTTCCGTGATGGGGCGACGGAGCTCCGGGTCCATCACGCCGGCGAGAGCGCCATAGACGAACTGTTCCTTCGACGCCACGCTTGGACCTTTCCCCTCGTTGTGGTGCCAAGCCTAACCAGGGGAGTGTGAGAATGGTCTGGTGAGCCAGGGCAATAGATTCGGATCGCGTTCGTCTGACGCGATGTTTCGCCTTCCCGAAGGTGAGGTACTGCAAGGTTTCCCCACCTATCCAGAAGCCCAGGCATTGGTGGCGCGGCTGGTGGGTGAAGGTGTTCAGGCCAGCGCGCTCTCGATCGTGGGATCTGATGTCACTTTGGTCGAGCGAGTCATTGGCCGGATGGGCTACGGCAGAGCCGCCATATCCTCGGCCATGAGCGGTTCGTGGCTTGGCCTCGTTGCGGGGTTAGTTTTTGTCGTCGTGTCACCTGATGACTTTGTGACCCCAATTCTTGCGGGGCTGTTAATTGGCGCCGGTGCTGGGATGGTGGTTGGAATGATCCTGTTCACCGTCTCCAAGGGGCCCAAGCGTAATTTTCGCTCTGTTCAGCAGGTGATTGCGACGCAGTATGACGTGGTTGTATCCACTGCCGCTCATCAGGCGGCCCTCACCGCTATGAAGGCGGGCCCAGACACCGAGCATTCCTAGAGGACTACTCGGGCAAGGCCGACTTCACCAACAGGTGGGTTCGCAGCGATGCCTGGGGATAAGCAGCGCGGCTAGCCCGCGACCTTCGAGACCATAGGGCTATGCCCACAGTCTCCGATGCCACTGCGGCTCTGGCAGACCGGGTGCGGCACCGCCTGGTCGACGCGGGGGAGGATCTGGCCTCCGTCATTGCCGAGGAGGTGGCGCTCTCTGCGAGCGACGGTGCGGCTGAGCCGCTCGGTCAGTATCTGAGGAACGAACTGCTGGGGCTTGGGCCGCTGCAACAATTTCTCGATGACCCCGGTGTTGAAGAAATCTGGATCAATTCGCCTGACCACGTTTTTGTCGCGCGAGCTGGGGTGAGCTATCGTGTGCATGTCTCCCTCACCTCCGAGACGATTCGAGGCCTCGTCGAGCGCATGCTGCGGCCGACCGGCCGCCGGATCGATGTGTCACAGCCTTTTGTCGATGCGTCGTTGCCCGATGGGTCGAGGCTGCATGTGGCAATCCCGGACATCACTCGGCAGCACTGGTCCGTGAACATTAGAAAGTTTGCTGCTCGTCTGCGCTCGCTCGATGACCTCGTGGGTGCGGGAGCGATGAGCGAGGAAGCCTCCAGCTATCTGGCAGAGCGTGTTCATGAGGGAGCGAGCATCTTGGTCTCAGGGGCAACCCAGGCCGGGAAGACGACACTGCTGAACGCCCTGCTGGACGCAGTGCCTGCTTATGAGCGGATTGTGACAGTGGAAGAGACGTTTGAGTTGAGTCTTCACCGCGATGACCACGTGGGCTTGCAGTGCAGGGGGCCAAGTCTTGAGGGCACCGGTGAAATCACTCTTCGCAGGCTCGTGAAAGAGGCACTTCGCATGCGCCCTGATCGACTGGTGGTGGGAGAAGTTCGAGGCGCTGAGGCATTAGACCTCCTGATCGCACTGAATTCGGGGCTGCCCGGAATGTGTTCCATCCATGCGAAGAGTGCCGAGCAAGCCCTCGTGAAGCTCTCAACCTTGCCTCTGCTGGAGGGCCGCAACGTCGATGCAAGTTTTGTGTTGCCCACTATCGCGGGCACCATCGACGCTGTCGTTCATCTTGAGCGCTCACCTGAGGGGAAAAGACGCTTGATGTCGATCATTGTGCCCACCGGGCGCATCACACAAGGTGTCATTGAGTCGAGGGTCGTCTTTGAGCGTCATAGAGGCACTCTCACTCAACACGAACTGCAGGAGCCCGCCCGATGATTCTCTTCTCCGTGTTTGTGGGACTAGCGCTCGGCGTGGGGCTCTGGTTATGGGTGGTTCCGCCCGGGCCCGAGGCGAGCGGACCAGACCGGCCAACGCCCCGCCTCATGGGCCCTGTAGTCAGGTTGATGGATGAGGCCGGTTTTGCCCACCTCAACCCCTCGAGCGTGGTGGGCGTCGTGGTGTTGGTCGCCACGGCGGTGGGATTGGGGGTGACGCTGGTTCTTCCCGTGCTGGTTCTTGGGCCACTAGCAGCCATTGCCACGGCGCTCGTGGCCTATGCGTTTATTCTGCGGGAAAGGGGCGCCAGGCGACACCGGCTGCGGGTGGCATGGCCTGGCGTCATTGACCACATTCGCGCCGGGATTAGGTCCGGCTCGGATGTGGTGCGGGCGGTGGCGGCCCTGCCGCCCTCACTTCCGCCAGACATTGCCACAACGGTCGAGCTCTTCCGCGATGATCTTGCCCGGGGAATGCCTGGCGATATGGTGCTTGGGGAGTGGAGCAGAAGGCTTGCAGATCCCGTGGGAGACCGCATTGTCGAAGTACTGAGAATGGCAGGAGAAGTTGGTGGCACCGACCTGCCAGATGTGTTGAATTCTTTGCAACGAAGCGTTCGCCACGACATCGCCGTTCGCGAGGATGCCACTGCCAGACAGTCGTGGGTGCGCTCTGCTGCGGTGATGGCGGTGGCAGCCCCGTGGGTCGTGTTGGTCGTGATTGGTTCCAGGGGTGACACCCTTCAGAGCTATCAGAGCGCCGAGGGGTCGATTGTCCTGGTGGTCGGCGCAGTGGTCAGCGCGGTCGCGTATCGGATGATGCACGCGATTGGTTCCCTCCCGCCACAGCGCCGGTGGGTGAACTAGTGGCCACGGCGGGGCTTCTGGGCCTTGTGATGGGCCTGGGGCTCTGGATTCTGCTGGGGGTTGTGTGGCCTACACGGTCAAAGAAGGGCTGGGATCAGCGCCTTGCGCCCTATTTGCTCGATGTTTCCCAGAGGGCCCGGGACATACATTTCGCGACCCAGAGCGATCCGATTGTCGTTGCTGGTCAGTTGCTGGGACCCAGTGTCACCCGGATGATTCGGCGCATCGACCGAGCGCTCGGCGGGCGCACAGCCCAGGAAGCGCTGTTTGTCGCCTCGGGGAGTGGCGGCTCCTTTGAGGATTTTCGTGCGAGGCGAACAATGGGGGCCATCGCCGGCTTTGCCGGCGGTGCTGTGGCCGGGCTGCTGATTGCGGTGTTGGGGGGTCTACCGGTGGCACAGAGTCTCATGGGCGTGGCACTCGGTGGGGCCGTCGTGATGCTGTGGTCTACGGACTACGGTCTTGGGCGGGCCGCACGGGAAAGGGGAGAGCGCATCGTCGAGGAGTTCCCCACCGTCATCGAACTCTTGGGCTTGGCGCTGGCCGCAGGGGACTCACTGCCTCGGGCCCTAGCCCGAGTGTCCAAGAGAGCACGCGGCGAGCTTGGTCGCGAATGGGCGAGGGTGATGGCGTTAGTCGAGCTCGGAGCGCCGCTCACCCCAACACTGCGGGAATCAGCGGCGCGAGTCTCGGCACCGCATGTCACGGCGTTTGTTGAGCACCTTGCTCAAGCCCTTGATCGTGGAGCACCCCTGGCCGAGGTGGTTGCCGCCCATGCCAGGGATGCCAAAGAGGAATACACCAGGGGACTGGTCGATAAAGCGGGGAAGGCCGAGGTCGCCATGTTGGTTCCCATGGTGTTGATGATCTTGCCCATCACCGTCATCTTTGCGGTCTATCCAGGGTTGGAGGCCTTGCAGTTTGGGTTCTAGCTCAGTGGAGAGAAGCCCCGAAGTTTTCGGGTGTGAATAACTTCTGCCGCCACCCCTACGCTCTCGTTACCGTAATGCCATGAATTCACAGACGGCCCTCTTTCCGGATAATCCCAGTACCACCAGCTCGGAACGAGGTGACGTCCCTGGCTGGGCTGTAATTGTTTTAGGTATATGACAGTTCCCACGACGTGGTGAAGCCTTTCAGCGGCCGTGCGATTAGCGTACGATGCGAACTTCTGATTATGAATGAGCAACTGTCACCCCGTCATTACGTTGGCTAAACTCCGCGAATAGAGAGTCGGTCGTCTTTGGGTGCTCCCTCTTAAGCAGTCACGCGAGGGTTCCTGTCCCAGCCGGTGAGTGAGTGCCACTCTTGCTCAAACCGGTGAACATCGTGCTGTGCAAAATCCGGATGTGAGATTGACACTCGTGGGTGGCCCGCACGGTATCGCCGGAGATCATGGCATCGAGTATTCGTCGGTGTTCTGCGTTGGACTCTTGGAGATACTCGATCGGGTAGGGCAAGAAGTATCGGTACAGCTTCCGCAGAACTTCGGAATGAATGTCCCTGGCCCATTCCATCCCACTGGCGTCGACAAGACCAAGGTGAAAGAGAGCATCTGCGCGGTGATACGCCGCCCAGTCGGTCGCTTGGGATGCCTCGTCTATGTGTTTTTGGAGAACATCGAAGTGGGCTTTATTGGGATGGGCGCAGGCGCCAGAGACCAGAGCTGTTTCAATGAGCGCCCGCTCGTCGATGAGCCGATTTATGGTCGTTGAGTCAGCGTTGTAAGAGCTCACGGCCGAGACAAGGTGGCCAAGGGGTGCCTCTGAAACAAAAGTGCCCCCAGCTTTCCCCCGCCGCCGAACGACCAAGCCCTCTTCAGCGAGTTTCTCTAAGGCTCGTCTAGCGGTCGTGACGCTCACGTCCAAGGCATGGGCAATATCTTCGTCGCGTGGGAGTCGCTCGGCTGGCCGAAGAAGCCCGTGCTCGACAGCGAGTGCAATACGCGCGCGAACAGTGTCGAGTGCGCTCAACCGGGTGATGTGGGCCACTGAATCAATCAGCAACTTGTTCTTTGGCTCCGCCATGACGACACTTTCTGGATTATGTCAACTAGCTTTCACGATACCTTGCTTAATTTGCTCATTCTGATACATTTAAGACTTCCCCCATCAGCAAAGGCGCTTGTGAACGGAAAACTTTCTATTGTTGCCGTGCAGGCTTCACCGCTGAACTTCTCTGGATCACTCGACCAGTTCGCGGGTGATGTTGCAGATGTAGTGGCTCGCCACCCGGGCACTGAAATGGTGATTTACCCCGAGCTACACCTCTTTGACCCGGCCGCGGGCCAGCATACCGATGAACGCTTGGCCGCGGACCTCGACTCGGTTGCCCTCGACAGTGACTTTGTTAGAGGCTTGGGAAGCATTGCCAGAGATCACAAGATTTGGCTTGTTCCGGGCTCAATTAATGAAACGGGTTCGGGCGACGAGATTTACAACACTGCGCTCGTTTTCAACCCCGCTGGGGAACTTGTCACCAGCTATCGAAAGATGTTTCCCTGGCGACCCTTCGAGCCGCACACCCCGGGGTTAACCTTCGTAGTCTTCGACATCGCAGGAGTCGGGAGAATCGGCCTCAACACCTGTTACGACATCTGGTTCCCCGAAACATGTCGCCAGCTGGCGTGGATGGGGGCTGAGCTCATCATCAACCTGGTCAAGACCGGCACTGCCGATCGGGCTCACGAGGTCATCCTTGCAAGAGCCAACGCAATCTTCAACCAGGTTGCCCTGGTCAGTGTCAACAGTGCCGGACCCGCAGGTTTAGGTTGCTCCGTCATCGTCGGGCCAGAGGGAGAGGTCATCGCTGAGGCAATGCACACTGACCGAGCCGAACTGGAGTACACCTTCGATTCTGGAACCATCGACCACGTTCGGCAGGCCGGAACAGCCGGAACAAACAAAATGTGGGAACAGTTTCGCCCCGGTGACCAGCCAATTCCGCTGTCTCTCTACAACGGATCAATAGACCCATCACGGTGGACGCCCGTCCATCGACCCCACCCAGCTAAGGAGAAATAATGGCACAACCGGCAACACTCAAACGGGTTCTGGGACTGAGGTCCCTAGTTCTTTTTGGACTCGCGTATATGACGCCCATGATCGTCCTCGGTATCTTCGGCATTGTCGCCGAGGTCACCGCGGGCGCCAGCGCATCAGCTTATGCAATTGCGCTTATTGCGATGATATTCACGGCGGCGAGCTACGGCCGTCTTTCAGCCGCATTTCCGGTTTCGGGATCCGCCTACACCTATGTTCGCAAAACCATTGATTCGCGGGCCGGCTTTGCCGTCGGGTGGGCGATTCTTCTCGACTACCTGTTCCTGCCCATGGTCATCTGGCTCATCGGCGCCGCCTACATGCAAGCCCAATTCCCGGGCGTCCCGGTGTTCGTGTGGAT
This sequence comes from Pontimonas sp., assembly GCA_044338275.1. GTDB lineage: Bacteria > Actinomycetota > Actinomycetes > Actinomycetales > Microbacteriaceae > Pontimonas. The sequence goes on along the minus strand of JBIILX010000001.1, from coordinate 24,515 downwards.
CCTTGTTTTCATAGCGATCACCACGATTCTCAACATCATCGGCCTGAAGGTGGCCGATCGCACCAATTTGGTGCTGATGGCCTTTCAGGCGCTTGTGTTGGTCCTCTTCGTCGCATTCTCCATTGCGTTTGTGCTCGGCGGCGGAGGAACAGGAAGTCTGCTTGATAGCGGACCGTTCTTGGGAGAGAGTGGCACGCTCACGGCAATCACTGCTGGAGCAGCAATTGCCGCTTACTCGTTCCTAGGATTCGACGCGATCACCACGTTCACCGAAGAGACGATTGAGCCAAAAAAGACTGTCCCTCGGGCAATTCTTCTGGTGGCCATCATTGGAGGAATAATCTTCATTGTTGTTTCCTACACCACACAACTGGTGTACCCAGGAGGCACTTTTGATGATGTCGGATCAGCGGCCTTCACAATCGCCGGACAAATCGGTGGAGCTGCGTTTAGCGCGTTGTTCCTGGCCGGCCTGATCATGGCTCAGTTCACCTCGGGTCTAGCGGCACAGGCATCGGCATCACGACTGTTGTTTGCCATGGGACGCGACGGTGTGTTGCCGAAAAAGGCATTTGGGAGCATCGCAACTCGCTTCAAGACACCGGTATTCAACATCATCGCCATCGGTGTCGTTGGGCTGATAGCGCTGTTCCTGGATATCGCTACGTCCACGTCCTTCATTCTGTTCGGGGCTTTCCTCGCGTTCACGATGGTCAACATTGCGGTCGTTGCGCACTTTGCACGCGAGCGGAAAGCAGGAAGAAGTCTCAGTGCGGTAACCCACGTCGTGTTCCCACTCATTGGGGCCATTGTCTGCGCTTACCTGCTGTTCCAGCTGGATTCGACCGCGATCATGTTGGGACTTGTGTGGCTTGGCATCGGACTCGTTGTCCTCGCTATTGTCACGAAGTTCTTCCGGGTCGCTCCACCAGAAGTAGCTCTAGTCGACTAACAGGCCCTCCCTTGGCCTTCGGTGGTGCCAAGGTGCCAGCACCCTGGCACCACCGAAAAGGGAAAGTTTTCGTGGTGCTCGTCGCGTTCACTTGGCGCCTATCACGGGGAGCGACCCCGACCGATGACGGGGTTTTGCCGAGTTTGGCGCATTAAGGATTGCGTGTCCCCTATGTGCCGCTGCGAGCGGTGACCCGCCCCACAAAGCTTTATCGAACGGCACATCACGATAGTGAACGTGCTGGATTCTGGGCGTTGCGTTGACCCCGCTGTGCACTAGTAATCTCGGGGTTCTGCCCCAAGCCCTCGTAGCTCAGCGGATAGAGCAGAAGACTTTCCGACTGCAGCCCCCACATCGCAGAACCTAAGGTTCTTGGGGAGGGAGTTTTCCCACAACCCTCAATCTTTTCCTGCCGCGAGGCGCAGATTAGCCGGTGGCTGCCGGGTGCCCTTCGCGGACAGGCCTGGGGATAACTTCTCCCGGGTGGTGTCTAACTTTCTTACGCTGTGGTCACCAGGTGAGGAAGGGAAAGCCATGAACACATTCGAGAACAATCCCGGAGAAAAAGGTGATGTCCCTGGCTGGGCTGTAATTGTTATAGGCATATGACAGTTCTCACGACGCAGTTGGGTAGTTCGAGCACAGACCGTGCCCCTACACCGCTCTCGCTAGAGCGTAGTGGAGGAGAAGCGGAGGTTCGTGCGACTGGAGTGCCACCTATCTCTTGCGGATTGGGGTCCAGCGTTCCTGGATAAGGAGGGCTGAGAGAACAACCAATGCGCCGCCAAATAGCTGCAAGAAGGAAAGCGCCTCGCGAAGGAACACGAGTCCAAGGACTACAGCCACCACGGGCGTGATGTAGGTGACGCTGGAGGCAATAACACTTCCAGCCAGTTCGATGTTTCTGTAATTCCAGACATAGGCAATCCCCGTCCCCAATACTCCAAGTCCAAGAATGCCCCACACTGCCGACGCACTCAGCGGGTAGACGAGTATTCCCGAAAAGAGAGCACCCGGAAGGGTAATCAGCGCCGAGACCCCTACCTGAGCTGCTGCCAGAGCGTACGGGCTGAAGGGCAGGTTAGTAACGTGGCGCTTCGCGTAGGGCATAGCAATCCCATAGGAGAGCGTTGCCACGAGGAGGTCGCAGACGCCATCGCACCACTTGGCCTTCCGATGAATCCATTTGACCTACTCGAGCTAGTTGGCCTGCAGGTTGGTGCCCACGTACTGGATTCGATGTATGGGTTTTCCGCGGAGCGGTTCTACAAGACAGAATAGTCAAGAGCCATCGTGTGTGAGTTCCTTTCGTGGAGATTTAGTTGGTTTTCACCGACTCTCACACGATGGCTCACTCATTGTCAGAAACGACACCCGTGAGCCGGGGAATTTACACCACTTCGTGGGACGCTAACCGTTGGCCTAGCCAAGGAAATCAAGCTCATGCTTGACGAGGGCGTAGTTCAATCAGCAGAAGATATTGATTTGTGCATGATCATGGGCGCGGGCTGGCCATTCCACTTAGGTGGAATCACACCTTACCTAGATCGCGTAGGTGCATCACAGAAGGTGTTTGGAAAGAGCTTTCACACCCCGATGATCAAGGGCGTTTCAAACTAACGAAAACCTGGTTCGGTAGCTTTGGATTGTTGGCCTCATGCCAATCCCACAAACTCCAACCAGCTTGTCGTTTCTGAAATACTCAAAAACGCACTCACCAGACAACTCACCCGCTACCAACTCAGATCTGTCGGCAAGGTAGGTCATACCAAAAGCCAGGATGTGCATCTGATACTGGTCAGACCAAAACGAAGGCACCGGAGCAAAAGGCTCGGCAACTGCCTCGGCAACCGACTCACCACTTAGGTGCTTACCAAGAACTAGTCCGGCTCGCTTGCCAGTTTCGGTTGGAAGGTTCCAGTGCTCGACTCGACGGGGCACCTGATCAAATAGTGGGTTGACGTAGCGTGCCACATCGCCAACGGCAAATATGTTTTCAACTACGGCGCCATCGGAAGAAAGTGCCCGCAGTCCACCATCAACCAAAACACCATTAGAAATATCTAGCCCGCTACCTTCCAGCCACTCGGTATTGGGCAAGGAGCCGATAGCAACTACGACTAGATCGGCATCGAAGATAACTCCAGAATCAAGAATCACTCGCTGCACATGGCCATCCCCAATCAAGCCAAAAACTGAAGCGCCCTTAACAAACTCGACCCCCATAAGTTCGTGGCGACGCTTAACTTCTTTGCCCAAAGTTTTACCAAGGGCTTCTTCCATTGGCTCATGGGTTCTTGAAACAACTTTGACCTGGCAACCGGCCTTAACGGCCGTTGCTGCAACTTCACATCCAATAAACCCAGCTCCAAGGATCAGCACCTTCACTCCAGGAAGAAGCTGCTTGCGCAGGGCAACGGCATCATCAAAAGTCCTTAGGACATGAATGCCTGAAATGCCATTGGCATTTACTGGTAGTGGCTTTGGTCGAAGACCAGTTGCAATAACAAGTGCGCTGTATGGGTGGCTAGCACCGGATAGGTCAGTGACTTTTTGTTCTTTGATATCTAACGAAGTAGCGGCTTGACCCAGCACCCATTCGATGTTCGCTACCGATTCTTTTATCGGAAAGTAGATTTCGTCAATCTCACCAGATCCACTAAGCAGTTCTTTAGATAGCGGAGGCCTGTTGTATGGAAGGTAAGGCTCGTTGCCAATTACTTTGATTGGGCCTGCGTAGCCGGCTTTGCGCAGACCTTCAGCAGAACGTAGCCCAGCTAGCGAGCCACCGACAATTACTACCGGAGCAGACAATTGCGTTGGCTACTGCGCGATGCGAATAGCCTGCATCGGGCAAATATCAACTGCTGCCTCGACGTTGTCTAGTTCGCTGTCGTCAACTTCCGCTACGTATTCCAATTTGTCCTCGGCGTTCAACTTGAACACGGTTGGAGCTTCGAATACGCACTGTCCGTAGTGCTGACACTTGGTCATGTCGACTTCGACTTTGATCATTTACTTTTCCTCGATTCTTGACGGATAAAGGTCTTTGGATGGAGTTCTAATGCCGCGGAATTCCCAATCGCCACCCATAGCTGTTGAAATTACCTCTTCGCTCTCGGTCGGTTGAGCTCCAACTTCAGATCGAATAGGAGCTGGACCGTGAACAATCTTGTTGCTCAAGCGTCCAAGCCCTTCAACTTCAACTTCAACAACATCTCCTGGCTGCACCGGTCTTGAGTTTGCTGGTGTGCCGGAGAAGATAATGTCTCCCGGAACTAGGGTGATGGTGCGCGCTAAGTCTGCAACCAGGTAGTTCATATCCCATTCCATGTTTGCTGTGTTGTCATCTTGCTTTAGTTCACCGTTGACGTAGGTGCGAATGGACTTGTTGCGGAAGTCCCAGTCAGTGATCATGCCAGGTCCAACCGGAGCCAAGGTGTCGGCACCTTTGACGCGCAGCATGGAACCAGCATCGGTATCTCTGAAATCGTGAAGCCCGTAGTCGTTACCGACTGAGTAGCCAGCAATGTATTCACCGGCATCATCGGGTGAAATGTTTTTGCAAGTTTTGCCGATGATGATCACGATCTCACCTTCATAGTTCAACCACTTGCAGCGATCTGGTCGCACCACGTGTCCGTGGTGTGAATTCAATGCAGTGATTGGCTTATGAAAGTAAGTTGGCGCAGAGGGCAACTTGGTCATGAACTCATCGGTGCGGGACTGGTAATTCAAGTGAACAGCCAAGATCTTGGTTGGCTCACTTGGGGCAAGGTGAATGGCGTCCTCAATGGCTACTTTTCTGCCATCGGCAGCAACTAGTTCATTGCCAACTCGAAGCACCTGAACCGGTGCCCCTTCGAGCAAGATACGACGATACTCAGTCACGCGAAAGAACCAAATCCTTTGGTCTTGGGAATCCACCCTCAGGCTCAGGGAAGTAAACGTGAACTTGTCCGGTGCCGATGGAGTTTTCGTAGTCGGAGTACATAACGCCCTTGGCGATGTTGTCGCCTTCACCAGTTGCACCTGCCATGGTCAACCAGTGACTGAAGTTAGCCTCAGGCTTGAACTGCTTGAACTCATCCATGGTGTCTAGGATTCGAGCGTGATCTCCCTGCTTCATCCACTCAATGCGCTCTAGATCGGCAAGGCGCGCACCTTCTGAATAGATGTGGCTCGGGTCAGAAGACTCGTGCTTGCGAAGATCGCGCAGCTTGTAGAAGGTGTGGGATAGCGCACCAGAAGCTAGCAGTAGAACTTTACGATCGGTGTCACGAATTGCTTCACCAAGTGCGCGACCAGCTCTTAGGAAATCTTCTGCTGTTGCAGTTTGGCAAACTGAAATGGAAACCCACTTCTTGTCCAACCCGCGACCCAGGTAGTGCCAAAGGTTGACTGTGGCATAGAAGATCGGAAGATGCGGATCGCTAATTGGAGTTATCCAAGTTCCATTTTTCTCATCGTATTTTGCAACCGCCATTGCAAGTTCAGGATCACCCTTGAACGCGTAAGGAACCTGAGACATGCCTCGAGGAAGCTCTTCTGATGTGAACAATCCAGAGCGTTCTGCCTGAGCGGTAATCACAAACTCAACTGTGGTGGCCCAGTGGCTGTCAAGAACAACTACTGTGTCGTAGTCCAGAGTCTCCATGACGTCTTTACGGAATTTCTTTAGACCTGGCACCAGGCTAATTTCTTTGCCCTCGTTCAGGTCATAGCGAACTTTCTCGGGCAACATGATTGTTGGCACGTGGGCCAAAATTGCGGCTCCAACTACTTTTCCCATTTCTATCCCTTCCATCCATTCGGTGAAATAACTGTGTTCTTTACATCTGCATAGAAATCAAAAGACCAATTGCCGCCCTCGCGTCCGATTCCGGATTTCTTGGAACCTCCAAAAGGTGCCTTGAGGTCTCGAACAAAGAAGCAGTTCACCCAGATGGTTCCAGCAACCACTTTCGAAGCAATAGCATCAGCGTGAGCGCGGTTACCAGAAACAATAACCGCAGCCAACCCAAACTCGGTGCCGTTAGCCATTTCAATTACCTCTTCGTCGGAGGAGAAGGTTTGCATGGTCAGCACTGGCCCAAAGATTTCACTCGTGACAATCTCAGAACCGCGTGGCGGATTAGCTATAAGGGTTGGTCTAAAAAACAGACCCCCCAGGTCGATGTTAGGTCCGCCACCAATAACAACCTCTAGGCCTTCGGCCTTGGCTCGGTCAACAAAGCCCTTGACTCGTTCGAAGTGGACCGGGTGGATTTGTGGGCCGATGTCAGTTGCAGGATCCCTCGGGTCGCCCTGCTTGAGATTGGCTGCACGCTGTGCAAATTTAGCTGCGAACTCTGAAGCGACTTTTTCATGAACCAAAAGTCGGGTTCCCGACAAGCACACTTGACCAGCGTTGTCATACTGCTCAACAGCTAGCTCAGCGGCCAAATCTAAGTCAGCATCTTCCAAAACAATTGTTGGTGATTTTCCACCCAGCTCCAAAGAAACCGGAGTCAGATTATCTGCCGCAGCGTGAGCAATCTTCTTTGCGGTCGGAACAGAACCTGTGAATGAGATTCTAGAAATGCCGGGGTGTGAAACAAGAGTGTGTCCTGCTTCTGCACCAAAGCCCTGAACAACATTGAAAACACCCGCTGGGATTCCTGCTTGCAAAGTTAGGTCCGCAAAGAAAGAAGCGCTAAGTGGTGTCCACTCAGCTGGCTTTAGAACAACTGTGTCACCAGCTGCAAGGGCCGGGCCAATCTTCCAGGTTGCAAGCATCAATGGAGCATTCCACGGTGTAATAAGGGCTGCCACACCACTTGGATCCCAAGAAATATTGTTGGTGTGTCCGCGGGTTTCCCAAACTTCGTGATTAAGATCGTTGATTGCCCAGTCTGCAAAGAATCGAAGGTTTAGTGCGACGCGAGGCATTACTCCTCTGATGTGCGAGCGAAGCAAAGAGCCGTTATCTAGTGTTTCTAGGTTTGCAAGTGGCTCTAGATTGGCTTCAATTAAATCAGCAAGTTTGTGCAGTAGTTCACCGCGTTTTTTTGGGCCAAGATTTGCCCAGGCTGGAAATGCTCTTCTGGCAGCTTGCACCGCGAGGTCAATTTCGCGCTCGCCGCCTCGAGAAATGTTGGCTAGGTGTGATCCATCAATTGGCGAAGTATCTTCAAAGGTTTCTTTTGATTCCAGACGCGCACCATCAATGAAGTGCCTGGTGTCTATAGAAAGACCCGCCAGTTCGACCTGATGGCCCATGGTTTCGCCCCTTTGCGAAGTCGTTTGGATGCTAACAAATACCCTAATCCACCAGAAGCCCTAGGCGCTAGGAATTTGCATAAATCTAGCTAGAACTAGTTCGAGCCCTCTGCGAAGGCGGTGATTTTCCTTAGCGATTCAGTCAATTCACGCTTTTGACCCAGGGAAAGCTTCTCCAGAACCTGCTGCTCGTGCTGGTTGAATTCAGGGAAAAGCTTGTCCATCAGCTTTCTACCCTTGGCGGTCAAGGTCACAATCATCAGCCTCTTGTCCTGGGCGCTACGCTCCCGAACAATTAAGCCCCGGGACTCTAGGGTCTGAAGCACCCCGGTCAGGGTTGCCTTGGAAAAGCCGCCCTCTTCGGCGATGGTTCTGGTCTCAATAGGTTCCCAAATCCAGCTAACCCAGAGCACAACAAATGCTGTCCAGGAGAGATCATGGGGGGATAAAACGGTTCGCTCGAGAAAGTTGCGGGTTGCATTGGCAGCTCGGAATACGTTGCTGATGGCAGCCATTGAGTCAAAGTCGAGGCTCATGCCGGAGAGCTTGGTTTGCACCTGACGCTCAGTCTCATTCAGAGTGTGTGATCCAGACACAAATGCCCCTTACTTCCTATGCCGAGGATAACCCATCCAGAGGCTAAAAATTCCTGGCTAATCCCCGAATCTTTGAGTTGGCAAGAGCTGGAAGTGTGTAGATTATTAGCATCCTAACAATCTCTAATGGAAGGAAGCTCGACGATGAGCATCAACTTCGCTGACTTGGATCTTTTTGAAAAAGGCGCCCCTTGGGGAGCATTCGAAGAGATTCGCAAAACAGGCAAACCACACTTTTCTGAAGAAGCTGCACCCAACCACGGTTTCTGGTCCGTCATGGGTTACCACGACATCGTCCGCGTGCTTCGCGATACCGAGACTTTCACTTCAGAGCGATTCACAAACTTAGAAGAAGTTGATGCTGAGCAAGAAGAAGCCAGACGCTCCCTACTTGAAACAGACGGACTAAGACACCGCGCCTTGCGACGGATGCTTCAGGGAGAGTTCACGCCACAAGCAGTTGCGAAATACGAAAGCTTTTTGACTGGACTTACTGCAACAACTCTTGACAACGCTTTTGCCAAAGGTGAGTTTGACTTCGTGGAAGACGTAAGCGCAGATTTCCCAATTCGAGTTCTCGCGCGAATTCTTGATGTGCCAGACAAAGACACCGGTCAATTGATTGAGTGGGGTAACCGCATGATCGGTAACACCGATCCTGAGCACGCCGATGTTTTGATGGAAGACCCAGAATCTGACAAGTATCGTCTGGTTCCATTTAGATCCCCCGCCGCACTCGAGGTATTCGAGTACGGCCAGGCACTAGCAAAGCAGCGCCGAGGCAAAGGGAAGAAAGATCTAGTTTCAGTTTTGGCAGACGGTGTTCCATCCGATGGAATTCCAATGTCGGAAAGAGATTTTAACACCAACTTTTTGCTGCTGGTTGTGGCGGGAAACGAAACCACCAGACACACAATCTCTCACTCCATGAACAACCTCATCAACAACCCAGATCAGCTAGCCCTGCTCCAGGAAAAGCCAGAGCTTATTCCTTGGGCGGTTGAGGAATTCTTGCGCTACGCCTCACCGGTTTATCACTTCCGCAGAACTGCAACCAAGGATGTTGAAATTAGGGGAGTGAAGATCAAGGAAGGCCAAAAGATTCTTCCTTGGTTTGCCTCCGGCAACCGCGATTCAGAAATCTTTGCCAATCCAAACAAGATGGATGTCACTCGCAATCCAAATGAGCACATGACATTTGGTCGCGGGGGACCTCACATGTGTCTAGGTAATGCATTGGCACGAATCGAACTTCGGATTATGTTTGAAGACCTTATTTCAAGAATCAATTCGATGGAACTTACTGGACCAATTGATTACCTAAGGTCAAACTTTGTGCACGGAATCAAGCGCATGCGGGTAAAGGTGAATCTTCGCTAACCACTCCCAGTTATGGGCTTTAGATTAGCTTGGCTACCTTCTGCAAGAAGTTATCAACCAGCGCATAAGTTCTTTGTCTCGCGGTATCATCTTCTGCAATGGTTTGTGCCATCATCGCCTCTGGGTCTTGGCCATCTTCGGATACTTCTTTCGCGCCACCCCATTTGAGCCAGCCATCAAGAGCTTTTGAATCAAGCTCTGGGTGAAACTGCAACCCAAGAGAGTTGTTCACAACAAAGGCCTGAGACGAAACCGGATTTCTGGCAATCTCTTTGATACCCATGCCTTCCGGCAGGTTCCAGCGGTCGTAGTGAAACTGAAACCAGGGCCCGTTTGAAACCAGTGACTGATCATCGGAGTGAATGTATGTCCAACCAATTTCTGATTTTGGCGAACGACCCACTGACCCACCCAGCGCTCGGGCAATTAGCTGACCACCAAAGCAAATACCAAGCACCGGCTTGTTTGTTAGCACGGCGTTTTTAATCCACGCTAACTCTGGCTGCAGCCAATTGCCGATGCACGCATCATCCCAGGCTCCCCAAGGCGATCCAAGAGGGACAATCAGGTCATAGTTGTCGATGTTGGGAAATTCAAAAGGAACATTGGGGGTTTCGAAATTCTCTTGCGAGACCACCAGCCGGGTTTCGATTTCGAAGCCGCGTTCCGCCAGCCTGTCGCCGACTGGCCCTATCGGGCTCACGTGATCGTGCTGGATGAATAGTGCCTTCATCTGGACTCCGTTTTCATTGGGCTGGTAGCTAAAAATCTAGCCTCTTTCGCAACTGGCATTGATTAGACCTTCGGCCCTATTATTTCATTAGACACCAAACGATTAGTGTTGTAAATCGATTTGCCACAAAGGAGTAGCAATTGGGTAGCTCACTAGAGTCTCTTCAGAAAGAACTCAAAGCCAAGAACATTGACGTACTTAGGGTCATTTACTTGGACATCATCGGTATTGTCAGGTCCAAGGACATCCTGGTCTCCCAGCTCGACCGTATCGGTCACGGCGGCCCAGCTTTCTGTCAAGGCATATGGGTGACCACAACCGGCGGTGACGTACTCGATGGCAACAACCTAGTCTCCGATGGACTTGAAGACTTCATCTCACAAGTGGTACCTGAGTCCTGGCGACCACTGCCTTGGGAACCAGGAGTTGCCTATGCGGCTGCAGGTGCAAACAATCCAGAGGGAACCAAGAACATGCTCTCGCCGAGAACCGTATTGGAATCTGTAGTTGCCAAATACAAGGAGCTTGGCCTTCACCCAGTTGTTGGACCAGAGCTAGAATTTTACATCGCAGAAAAAGATGAAAACGGAAAATATCACAGAGCAATCCAACGCACAGGACAGGCTTACACTTCCGGATCTGTTGTTGACCCTAAGGGCACCTTCCTAAATCTTCTTCGCATGGTTGACCAAATGAACATCGGCGTATTTGCCGGTAACCACGAATTCAGCCCAAGCCAGTATGAGATTAACTTCTGGCATGGACCAGCAGTAGATGCTGCCGATAGAACACTTATGTTTAAATCTGCAGTCAAAGAAGTTGTGGCAAGAGCAGGCCAACACGCAACCTTCTGCGGTAAGCCTTGGAGCGATGAGGGTGGAAGCGGATTCCACCTGCACTTCTCAGTTGAAGATGGCAAGGGTAAAAACCTAATGCACGATGGCGGAACAGGTCTAAGCGAAGTCGCACTGCAGATCATCGCGGGTATCACCAAGCACGCTGCTGCACTAACAGCAATTTGCAACCCAACTATTAACGCCTTCAAGCGACTCGGCCCTGACACAATTGCGCCTTACCGCGCAAACTGGGGATTCGATAACCGTTCAGCGATGGTTCGAATTCCACCAGAGCACGGTTCTGGAACCAGGCTAGAAGTGCGAGTTGCTGATGGTGCTGCGAACCCGTATCTGATGATTGCTGCAATTTTGGCCGCTGGTCTAGATGGAATCCAGAGCAAGCTAAAAGCACCAGAACCGGTTGTTGGTATGTCGTACGAAAATGAATCGGCACCGATACTTCCGATGAGCTTGGAAGCCGCACTCGATGCCCTAGAGGCGGATGCGGTTCTGCGCGAGTTGCTAGCTGGTCCGATTGTTGATGTTTTCCAGATCATGAAGCGCGATGAAGTAAAGCGCTACAAAGAGGCAGTGTCCGATCCGAACACTCGCGAGACTACCGACTGGGAAGTCAAAGAGTATATGTCTGACTTTTAGACAGCCGGGTTTGACTGATCGTGGATTAGTTCTCCACCCGCAAAAGTGACACCCAGTTCTCGGTAGTATCCCCCGAGAATTTTCTTGACGGGAAGAATTGAACCAAGCTCATCCCAGTTTGAGTCACCCAGTGTTAGCTCCGCGCTTCCTCCCCAGGTCACGCCGATTTCTGCATCTACTCCACCCATGGAAACCAATTGGTCAAGTGAGTTTCCCTTGCCTTGAGTAATTGATGGAACCCAACGGCTGTGAAGCATCTTGTGTCCGTTAACGAATCCATTAGTTTCTGAAGGCTTATCCAATGTGACGATAGCTGATGCCAAACGGTGATCGTAAGCTGCGACGCTGGCACCAAGTTTTGATCCAGCTTCAAATTTTGGTGTTGCCTTACCGTGGTTGAAAATACGAGTGACTGCGATGTTTCCAAGTTTCTTCGGGTAGCCCTGGAACCAACCGCGCGCAATTGCAAAATCTTTTGTGACCCAGATAGCAACACATCTTGAATAAGTCACACCTTTGAACTTGCACCTAATCACGACAAAAGTTTCTAGATATTGTGAACGAACTGGATCTAGCAGTTCCTGCTTGTCGGTGGAACAGGATTGCCAGTCTGCCCAGATGATTGCAACCGCTCCTGGCTCCTCATCCGCTAGTTCTACTCCCTCTGGAAGAAGAACTTTAACGTTTGCCGGGTCAGTTAGGTACTCGACAGTAAGAAGGGTGCCCGAATAGAACCAGGGCATCTCTGGGATAATCGCGCTTTTGCCGCTGGGGGTCTTAGGGGCTAGGAAGCCTTTTAGTTCAGTCATGATTGCTATGGTACTGATTCATTAGGAAACTAACGAGGTGCTTTTTAGAAAAAAGCCCTATTTTTCGCCACAGGAGCGTCCCGACTTGACGCGGGGGCAAAAAAGGGCCAGATTTGTCTTATCGTTTTGATACAAACGATTCTCCATTCAATGAAGAAAGGAGCCATAGTTCATGGCCAAAGAATCATCTACCTCACTGCGCAAAGGCCGTCTTGGCGTAGCGGGGATCGTATTTTTTGTGGTGGCAGCCAGTGCCCCACTGGTAGGTATGACCGGAGCTGTCCCAGTTGCAATGCTTTTGGGTAACGGTGCCGCCACCCCAGGTGCCTATTTGGCGGTTGGACTAACCTTGCTGGTTTTCTCAGTCGGTTATGCAGCTATGAGCCACAAGGTCACTAACGCTGGAGCATTCTTTGCCTACGTAGGAAAGGGTCTTGGCGCAAACGCCGGAGTCGGTTCTGCTTATGCATCGATTGTTGGATACATCACTATCCAGCTAGCAATCTATGGATTCTTCGGATTGGTTATGGGCCTAACCATGGCGCAGTTCGGTGTGGATCTAGCTTGGTGGGTTTGGGCTCTCATTGCCTGGCTACTTGTCACCGTCCTTTCACTTCTAAGCGTTGATATCGGAGCAAAGATTCTCGGTGTTCTTCTTGCAGTTGAGCTGCTCTCGCTAGTTGTCACAGCCGTTGCAATTTTGATCAACGGTGGACCTGAAGGTATGAACTTCGGAGCATCATTTGACCCAATGTTGGTCTTTGCTGGTGGCTTTGCAGGAACTGCTGGAATTGCATTGGCATTTGCCTTTGCATCCTTCATCGGATTCGAAGCAACAGCTATCTACGGCGAAGAGTCCAAAAACCCTAAGCGCGATGTTCCTAGGGCTACTTACTGGGCAATTGGAATCATCAGCGCTTTGTTCGCTGTGGTTTCCTTCGCAATGGTTACCGGTATGGGAGCAGGCGGAATCATCGACCAGGTTGTCGAGCGCTCAGGCGGACTAGCTGATCCTTCTGCTGTTTTGTTTAGCTTGGCAGCAGAGTATGTATCCCCTGAAATCGTCTTGATAATGGCACTGCTTGTTGTCACCAGCTTGTTCGCCGGACTATTGGCGTTCCAGAACGCAGCTGCAAGGTACTTCTTTGCCATGGGCCGCGGTGGCGTTATGCCTTCAGCTTTGGGTAAAACCAACGCTGCTGGCGCGCCGCAAAATGGAGCAATCCTAACCTCAGTAATCGCAGCAGCTGTGATCATTGCATTTGCCGCAGCGGGGTTGGATCCATTCCTGAACCTGTTTAGCTGGATGAGTGGTGTTGCAGTTATCGCTGTGGTGGCCGTTGAGATTCTGGTTTCTTTTGCAGTAATCGCCTTCTTCCAGAACAACGGTGGCGGTAACCTGTGGAACTCAAAAATCGCACCTGGGCTATCCATCGTGCTTCTTACCGCAGGTCTTTACATGCTGATGGCCCGCTTCAACTTGCTAGCTGGAACTGTTGCCGATGGAGTCGACCCATCGCTACCAGAATCTGGTTGGGCATTGAGCGGACTCGGCTGGTTCCTAGTGTTGTCCCCATTCATTGCATTAGTTATTGGTTTTGTGGTGTCCTCCACTAACAAGTCCAAGAACGCTGCACTGATCAAGGACTTCGCGTAGGAATAATCTGAAAACAATTAACTGGGGGCCAACTAAGTTTGGCCTCCAGTTAATTCCAGGAAGGATGATTGTGGACAAAGAATTTGACCTTGATGTCACATTTGAGCAGCACGCCGGCGAAAAGCTCATTGCTTCGCTTAGCCCTGCAGAATTGTCCAAACACATTCAGTCTCTTCCGCAAGATTTGATTGATGCTGCCACCGGGATTCTTATCCAACGCAGGACCTACTCGGATGTTTCGCAGGAACTTGGCATTAGGCAGCCAGAGTTGGTTAGAGCTGTTCATCGCGCAAAACTGATTATTAGCGAGTCTCAGAACTAAATTGAGCAAACCACTAATTGGACTAACCACATATCGTCAGCGCGGCCAATCCGGTATCTGGGATACCGAGATGGCCTTCATTCCAAGTTTTTACATCGACGCTGTTGAAAAATCCGGTGGTGTAGCGGTTCTGCTACCACCTCAAAAACTTTCTTCCTCAGAAGCCTGGCAGACCCTGCAGAGCCTCGATGGACTTGTAATAACCGGTGGTAGAGATCTAAATCCAGCCAGATACGGCCAGGATTCAGCGCCACTTACCGATGAACCAGATCTGCTTCGAGACGAGACAGAAGCAACGCTTCTAAAAGCTGCAATTGATAATAATTTTCCATTTTTAGGGATTTGCCGCGGGGCCCAACTTCTCAACGTAGTTATGGGTGGAACTTTGATTCAGCATCTGCCCGATGTAATTGGAACCGAGATGTACCAAATTGAAAAGGGAGTTTTCAATCCGGTGCCGGTTCAGATAGAACCAGGAAACAAGTTGTTTGAGATGGTTGGCCCTGAAGTTGGCAATGCACTTATGTATCACCACCAGTCAGTAGACCAACTAGGCAAAGACTTGGTTGTGACAGCCAGAACCACCGACGGCGTCATCGAAGGACTGGAGCTTCAAAACCATCGCTTCGGTGTTGCAGTGCAGTGGCACCCAGAGCAAGACCTAGAAGACTTACGAATCTTCACCTCGTTTATCAAAGCCACCAAGACAGTCTGAGAGAACCCACAGTGAGCTACACCCTAATCAACCCAACCACCGAAGAGTCGATGGAAACAATCGAGCATCTCGATGTTGGTCAAACAGATCAGGCAATTGACAGAGCCGTGAAGGCTCAACAGAAGTGGGAATCACTTTCCCCGGCAGATAGAGCAAAACTTCTCAGACGCTTTGCAATAGCGGTTGATCAAGACAACGAGAACCTCGCGCAATTGGAGGTTAGAAACTCCGGACACCCCATCGATCAGGCCCGCTACGAAGCCGCCAACGTTCGCGATGTTTTGGAATACTACTCCGGCGCACCAGAGCGACTAATGGGCAAGCAAATACCTGTGGCGGGCGGCATCGCAGTTACCTTCCACGAACCAATTGGCGTTGTTGGAATGATCACACCTTGGAATTACCCAATGCCTATCGCGGGATGGGGATTTGCCCCAGCACTTGCAGCAGGAAACGCAGTGGTTCTAAAACCCGCTGAGTGGACACCACTGACATCAATGCGACTTGCAGAACTTGCTCTTGAAGCAGGGCTTCCCGAGCACCTACTTCAAGTTGTAAACGGCAAGGGACAAGTTGTTGGAAACCGTCTAGTCACTAATGAAAAAGTCGGCAAGATCGTTTTCACCGGCTCAACCGCAGTTGGTAAGATCATCATGAGCCAGGCAGCAGATCAGGTAAAGCGCATAACTCTAGAGCTGGGTGGCAAAAGTGCAAACATCATCTTTGATGATGCTGACATTGCAAAAGCTGCCAAGAGCGCTCCCTACGCGGTGTTCGAAAACGCTGGCCAGGATTGCTGCGCAAGATCAAGAATTCTGGTGCAGGCAAATGTCTTTGACAAGTTCATGACCGCCCTTGAACCAGCCGTGGCTGGAGTCAAAGTTGGAGACCCATCTCTTTCCGGAACCGAAGTTGGGCCATTGGTGAGCAAGAAACACTTGGAGACCGTCACGGGCTTTCTAGACGGTGCTGAGGTGGCTTTTAAAGGCAGTGCTCCATCGGGCAAGGGCTTCTTCTTTGCACCAACCGTAGTGGTAGCAAAATCCCTCAACGATCGTTGCATGGCGGAAGAAATCTTTGGTCCGGTCGTGACCGTGTACAAGTTTGAAAACGAAGCCGAAGCTATCCAGATTGCTAACGCAACTGAGTACGGACTATCCGGTTCTATTTGGACCAAGGACAGCGCTCGCGCAATCAGAGTTGCTAGATCTGTAAAGAGCGGCAACCTGTCTGTGAACTCTCACTCTTCCCTCAGGTACAGCACACCATTCGGAGGAATGAAGCAGTCCGGAATGGGCCGGGAACTAGGACCGGACGCCCCGCATCACTTCACTGAAGAAAAAGTTGTCTTCTTTAGTCAAGAAGACTAACTACTTAGCGAGAAGCTAAGCCGTTCGCTAGTTCCAAAACCGTAAGCGCACCAAGTCGAACGGGGCTGATGCAGGTTTAGGTGACAGGTCTGGTCACACGGCCACGTTCGTACTCGTGTCGTGGTTTGGTGCCTGCGATGTGCCCCGATTCTGGCGAGACGAGCCTCGACAATCGCCCCCCCACACTTGGGGATAACTTCCCCCGACCACTGGCAACCTTGATTAGCCTTTTGGTCAACAGGTGAGGAAGGGAAAAGCCATGAACACATTCGAGAACCATCCCGGAGAGAAAGGTGACGTCCCTGGCTGGGTACTAATAACACTCATGACAGCCGGTTTGGTGGTGGTGATTTGGTCAGCTGCCGGGCCCGCACTCTCCGGGGTATTCGAACAGGCCATCACTCGGGTGACAGGTTTCTAATGTCCTCGGAGCGGGGGAATGCTCCGGCTGAGTTTGTGATGGTCAGCGCCCTGTTGGTGGCACTCGTGCTCGGCGTCATGCAGGTCATCATGGTCAGCTATGTCCGCCACACCCTCATCGCCGCTGCGGCCGAGGGCGCGCGACAAGCTGGATTGGCGGACGTGTCGCCCGAGGCTGCCATCCACCACACCCGCGCTCTCGTGACGGCGTCACTGTCGCCCCGCTATGCAGAGAACATTCGGGTGAGCAGGTCTTATGTGATCGGTATTCCTAGTGCCCGGGTCTCCATCACTGCTCCGTTCCCAGCGCTCGGCCTGTGGAGCGTCGGGGGCGTTTTGGAGGTTGAGGCCCATGCTCCTCTTGAGCGCGCGCGGTAGCGGGCCGGAGTCGGGACGCGCGTCCCTGGAGTTTCTGACCGCAGCAACCGTGCTGCTGATTCCTGTGATGTTCTTGGCAATGAGCCTCTCGTCCATTCAAAACGCAGCGCTGGCCACTGAGGCAGCCGCTAGGAATGCAGCGAGGTTTTTTGTGCAGGAGTCGAATCTGCAGGTCGCGGGAACCCGTGCCGAGCAGGCTGTTGCACTTGCACTGGCCAACCACGGGTTTGACGCGGCATCGATACTGGAGCGCTCCTGCTCGAGTGTCGAGTGCGTGGCGCCTGGAACCATTGTGTTGATTCGGGTGGGTGTCGAGGCGCCTTTGTTCTCTTCCCCCTTCCTCCCGGGTTTCCTGGGCAAGGCCACCATTCCGGTGGTTTCGCAGGCGAGCGCCATGGTCTCCCGATACGGGGGCGCTCCGTGAGCGAGCGAGGGAGCATCCTGCCGCTCGTTGGAGGTGCTGTTGCCCTAGCGCTCGTCATGGTTTTCGGTGTGACCTCCGCAACGTCCCTGCTACTCGAGCGGCAACGTCTCTACGCCCTGGCAGATTCCGCCGCAGTGGTGGCAGCGGAGAGTTTCTCTCTCCAGACCGTGCGCCTGACGGGGGCGGGCGTCGAAGCGCCCCTCACCTCGGGGGGTGTCTTGGCTTCAGTGGAGAACTATCTGTCTCGCGCCGGGGTGGGGGTCCTTCGGGACGTGAGGATTGAACGGGCCGTCGCTCCGGATGGGCGCGTAGCAGAGGTGACTCTTTCCTCTGTTTGGGCGCCGCCAGTGGTATCCGATTTCTTTCCTCAGCAACTCCAACTTCTCGCCACCGCTCGTGCCCACGTCATCATTCGTTGAGCGTTTCTGGGCAATAGCGCAGGTTTCTCTGGCACGATTCCGGTCATGACTGAATTGACTGGACGTTCCTTTCTTATTGTTGGCGCTAGCGGGGGACTCGGTGCGGAAATAGCACGCGAGCTGCACCAGCGCGGCGCCCTCCTGACTCTTGCTGGCCGTAATGCCGCGGCTCTCCAGGGCCTCGGTGTCCCAGGAGCCATCGTCACGGGCGATGTCACTGCCCCCGGCGTTCCGGAGTCCTATGTTCAGGCCGCGCTAGATGCCCACAACGCTCTCGATGGTGTGGTCTATGCCGCAGGCGCTGTGGCGTTTGGGTCGATTGCCGAGGTCACTGATGATCTTGCGGATGCACTCTGGAGAGTCAACACCAGAGGCTGGATGAGTGTTCAACGTGCAGCGTTGCCAGCCCTCACTGCCAGTGCGGAGGCGGGTAAGGCTCCCGTGGTGGTGACCCTCAGTGGTGTGGTCGCTGAAGCCCCGACTGCTGGCCTTGCTGCTTACTCGGCAGTCAAGTCGGCCCTGCACGCCTTTGGCGTGGCTGCGGGTCGCGAGCTCCGCCGCCTTGGTATCCGTCTTATTGATGCGCGCCCCGGTCACACCGAGACTGAACTCTCTCTGCACCCGCTTGCCGGAGAGCGCCCGGCGTTCCCCACCGGGCTTGCTCCGCAGGCTGTTGCGCGGAGAATTGTTGACGCGCTTGCCGGCGAGGAGAAGGACCTACCGAGCACTAGTTTTCAGGGGCTCGACTAGTCTGAGAGGGCTATGAGCGAACTCGACATTCAGGCCCGCATTGCCGCGCTTCGCTCCACCTTCGCCACCATTGAGGCGGTGTTGGACCCGGAGAGCCTGAAGATCGAGATTGCTTCCTTATCCGAACAGGCCTCTGCCCCTAACTTGTGGGACGACACCGAGGCCGCTCAGAGAATCACGAGTGCGCTGAGCCACCGTCAGACGGAGCTTGCGAGGATTGCGGAAATCACCCAGCGCCTGAGAGATATCGATGTCTTGATCGATATGGCAGATGAGGCTGGGGATAGTGACTCCGCTGCCGAGGTCACGAAAGAACTTGCCGACCTCGAGGCACTGCTTGGCATCATGGAAGTCCAGACGCTGCTCGATGGCGAATACGACGCCCTCCCGGCGGTCGTCACCATCCGTGCTGGTGCTGGCGGCGTTGACGCGGCCGACTTCGCTGAAATGTTGTTGCGGATGTATACGAGGTGGGCTGAAGCCCACGGCCATTCCGCCACCATTCTCGACACCAGCTATGCCGAAGAAGCCGGCATCAAGAGCGCAACCCTCCAGATTGATGCTCCCTATGCTTTTGGGACCCTCAGCGTTGAGGCAGGAACCCACCGCCTTGTTCGGATGAGCCCCTTTAACTCCGCTGGTAAACGTCAGACGTCGTTTGCCGCTGTCGAAGTCGTGCCACTGATGGTCGAGGCCACCGAAGTGGATCTTCCAGAGTCCGATTTGCGCATCGATGTCTTCCGCTCGTCGGGTCCCGGTGGCCAGTCGGTGAACACGACAGACTCTGCGGTCCGGATTACCCATATCCCGAGCGGCATCGTCGTGAGCTGTCAAAACGAGAAAAGCCAGATTCAAAACAAAGCTGCAGCACTTCGAGTGCTCCAGAGCAGGTTGGTCCTGCTTCAGCGCGAAGAGGAAATGGCCAAGAAGAAAGAGCTTGCCGGGACCATCACTGCCAGCTGGGGCGACCAGATGCGCAGCTATGTTCTCGCTCCCTACCAAATGGTCAAGGACTTGCGCTCCGACTATGAAGTGAACAACCCGAGCGCCGTCTTTGACGGTGATTTGGATGGTTTCATTCAGGCCGGCATCCGTTGGCGCAAAAGCGCACAGAGGGTGTCGTAAGGCGGATTTCGGCCCCCTCGAATCTAGGCTTGAGGTGCCATGATTCTCTTTGAAGACGTCACAAAAATGTATCGGGGTGCGCCTAAGCCCGCGCTCAGCAACGTCAGCATCAACATTGGTGCCGGCGAATTCGTCTTCCTGGTCGGTGCTTCTGGCTCGGGCAAGTCAAGCTTCCTGCGGCTAATCCTGAAGGAAGAGCGCCCCAATGCCGGAAATGTCCATGTCCTCGGCCAAGATCTGCGCCGTATTCCGAGTCGAAAAGTTCCCTTATTTCGCCGCAATCTTGGCGTTGTATTCCAAGACTTCCGTTTGCTTCCCCAGAAAACCGTCTTCGACAATGTTGCCTTTACGTTGCGCGTAATCGGACAGAGCTCAGGCTTTATTCACGAAGCAGTGCCCGATATATTGCAGACTGTTGGGCTGGCCCAGAAAGCCAAGAACTATCCCCACGAGCTCTCCGGCGGTGAGCAGCAGAGAGTGGCGATTGCCCGCGCGGCGGTCAATAAGCCCTCTATTCTGTTGGCTGATGAGCCCACCGGAAACTTAGACCCGTCCACGAGTGCCGGAATCATGAACGTTCTCTCAAGAATCAACGCTTCGGGAACCACCGTGATTATGGCGACTCATGATTCGGGGATTGTGAACCAAATGCAGCGCCGAGTGGTGGAAATTTCTGCGGGACGCATTGTTCGTGACGAGCACGAGGGTGGCTACGAGACCACCAGCATTCCCTTTGGCGAACTCGACACTGCGCCAAGCCCCATCATCACCGATGAAGAAGCTGGGCTTGTCTCCCCCACACCGATCCGCGGAGCAGACCAGAGCGACCCTGAGACAGCGGCGACGTCGTTCCCCTGGGAGTTGCGAGCGTGAGACTAGGGTTTGTCCTTCGCGAAGTCGGCACCGGCCTCGCGAGGAACCTTTCGATGGTTGTTTCCATTGTTTTGGTCACCTTTATTTCTTTGACCTTTGTGGGCGCGGCTATTTTGCTTCAAGCCCAGATTCAGCAAATGAAGAACTACTGGTTCGATCGCGCGCAAGTGGCCGTCTATATGTGTACCGACTTCTCAACCCTTGGCGGCTGTGACCAGCTGGCAGCGAGCGATGATCAGAAGCTTGCCATCGAGCAACGCCTGCAGTCTTCGACACTTGCGCCCTATATTGATCGTTTTTACTTCGAAGACCGCGACCAGGCTTACGAGAACTTCCGCGAACAGTTCAAGGATTCAGCAGTGGTTGATCTGGTATCCCCAGAGCTTCTGCCCGAGACCTTCTGGGTGAACCTGGCGGATCCCACTCAGAGTGAGCTCATCTTCGAGGCTATTTCGGGTCTCCCGGGCGTCGAGAGCGTGATTGATCAGCGCAGTTATCTGGACCAGATCTTTGCTCTTCTGAACGCGGGTAGCTTGACTGCTGTTGCGGTCGCGAGCTTGATGCTTCTGGCGGCAGCGTTGCTGATTGCGACGACGATTCGGTTGAGCGCGTTTTCCAGGCGCCGTGAGTTGGCAATCATGCGTCTGGTGGGAGCATCCAACCGGTTTATTCAAACCCCCTTTGTTCTCGAGGGAATTGTGGCAGCTGCCCTTGGCGCCGCCGCCGCCTCAGTGGCCGTGTGGGCAATCGTGCGTTTCTTTGTCCAGGGATATCTGACCGAAGCCCTTCCTACAACGGTCTTTGTGGGCGCATCGGATGCATTTGCGACCATGCCGATTCTGTTTGCTACGGGAATTGGGCTTGCGGTGGTCGCTTCGTACATCTCGATCACCCGTTACCTCCGCGCCTAAAAACTCTCCCTCCCCCGCCGAAAAGCCTGGCGGTAGACTGTGGGGCTGGCCACCGAGTGGGGCCATGTCACGGCGCATCGAGAAATACAAGGAGGTGGCACCATGGCGAAAGAGAGCGGCGAAAAAGTGGTTGCCACCAACCGCAAAGCCCGTTACGACTACCACATTGAAGATACCTATGAGGCAGGGATTGTCCTGACTGGCACCGAGGTTAAGTCCTTACGCCAGGGCAGGGCTTCACTGGTTGATGGCTATGCCACCGTGGATGGTGGTGAAGCCTGGCTTGAGGCTGTCCACATTCCCGAATACAACGAGGGAACGTGGACCAACCACCCACCGCGCAGAAAGCGCAAACTGCTGCTTCATAAGGAACAGATTGTGAAGATGGCGCACCGAATTACCGCCGGGGGTTACACCCTGGTGCCTTTGCGCATCTATTTTCTGGACGGTCGCGCAAAGGTAGAAATTGCCGTGGCCAAGGGTAAAAAGGAATACGACAAGCGCCATGCGCTGCGCCAAAAGCAAGATGATCGCGAAGCCAAGCGTGCGATTTCGACCAGGAACCGACTGGGCGACTAGGTCCGTTGCCTGGCGTAGGCTGGGGGAAGAATGTCGAAGTTTTCTGGGGGTCCCGTCACGGAGCCCATCAACCTATCCGGTGACAAAGCCCGCTGGAGCGCATACGGTGTTGCTGTCGGGGTCGCATCACTGACAATTCTTGATCTCTCGAAGATCAACGTGGCCATCCCGGCCATTAGTTCCGTCCTAGGCGCTGGGGCAACTCAGGTGCAGTTGTTGCTCTCGGGATTTGTTCTCGCATTTGGTCTGGTCTTGGTGCCCTCGGGTCGAATCGGCGATCTTTACTCCAGGCGCTTCATGTTTTTGCTTGGCCTTTCCTTGTTCACCCTGGCAAGCCTTGGTGGAATGATCGCGCCGACCATTGAACTGCTCATCGCGAGCCGCATATTCCAGGGCTTTGCCGCGGGAATCTTGATGCCCCAGGTTCTAGGCCTGGTTCAGCAACTCTTCCAAGGAAAGGAGCGCGGGCAGGCCTTTGGAATCTTTGGAGCGGTGATTGGCCTGTCAACTGCCTTTGGTCCCACGATCGGTGGCCTGCTGGTGGGAGTCGGCGGGGATGACTTCGGCTGGCGTTTGCTCTTTGCGATGAATGTGCCCCTCGGTATTGCAGCGTTTGTGATGGCCTATCGGTTGTTGCCGAAGTTCCAGGACACATCCTCTGCGGTCAAGGATTTTGACTTACTGGGAACTGCGTTGCTTGGCGCCACAACGTTCTCCCTCATGCTTCCGTTTGTTTTGACCACCGGAACCGCATCCGATAACCCAGCCCGCTGGTGGTGGCTTATCGTTGCGCTTGGCGCTGGGGCTCTCTTTGTGTTGTGGGAGAAGGCTTATATGGCCAGGGGCAAGGTCGCCATCATCGATTTCGAGTTGTTCTCCATCTCGTCTTTTCGCAATGGGATTCTCATCTCAAGCTTTTATTTCGCTGCTTTGCCAGCAACGTTCATTACTCTGACGCTGTTTCTTCAGCAGGGCCTTGGATTTGCGCCTGTGGTTGCCGGCATGGTGACAATCCCGTTCGCGCTGATTTCTGCTTACACCTCGTATAGAAGCGGCAAGGTCGTTCATAAGCGCGGCCGACCATTGGTTGTGGTCGGCTTGCTTGCAGTGTTGGCCGGCTTTGGGTTGTTGGTACTCGCGAGCGTTGTTGTTCCAGATCCCTGGATGCCCATCGCGGTTGCCCTTGCGATGGCCCTGGCGGGAGCTGGTG
The DNA here is from genome assembly GCA_044338275.1 of Pontimonas sp. Taxonomy (GTDB): domain Bacteria; phylum Actinomycetota; class Actinomycetes; order Actinomycetales; family Microbacteriaceae; genus Pontimonas. The sequence goes on along the minus strand of JBIILX010000001.1, from coordinate 1,138 downwards.
GCGGAGCGGTCATCTCGCCGAATCAAACTCTGATGCTCGAGGACATTCCTGTTCATCAGGGAGGCCTGGCCGGCTCTCTTGCTCAGGTTGGCCAGCGCATTGGAACTGCAATTGGACTCGCGGCAGCCCTGTCAGTCTTCTTCTTTGTTCTCGCCGATGAGGCGAAAGAGCCCTTGAGTGTCGCGTATCACGACGCCTTCATTGTTTCCTTGAGCGTTGTGGTCGGGCTCATCGCAGCCGCCCTGGTTTTTGCCCTCTCGGATGCGAAAGTTCGCACCAAGGACGATGCGACCTCTAGCTAGTTCGAAGCTTCAGGGCTTATAGTTGGGGCGTGTCTTCGTGGCACTAGCCGCCAGACAACTCCACAGCGCACCACACTAAAGCTTCTCTGGGGCATACGTTCCAGAGAGAGTCATGGGGATGATCGGTTTCGACATTGCTTGTGATTCCACAGAGAAGCGGGTCGAGAATGCAGAGTTATCTCGTTAACGTCCTCTGCAACCTATAGGTGCCAATACAAAGCGCACCGACTTCGCTCTCGCTGCCTAAGCAGCGGACAAGTCCGTCAGACTGAGCTCGCCTTCGGCTCAACCACTGGCGTCGTTTAGAAGGCTCGCTTGTGACCTGTGTTTCAGGGGTCACAGGGACTTTTTCTGAGACTGGGCCCGTCGTCCTAAGTGCTTGCGCTAAAGAACGGGGCCGAGTAGAACGCCTACGCAAGATACGCCCGTAGAAGGCTGTGGTACGAAGTAGTGGACCCGGGTTCGATTCCCGGCATCTCCACAATCGGTGCGCTGTGGTTGCAGTTCTGAGATGTCTTGCGTCATCTTCTGTTCACTTTGACCGTATTGGCTCGAGCCATCACGAGGTGGTTGAAGGAGGCGTAATGCGGCGTATTGTGAGTGAATTTTTCGGGACACTCATTCTGGTGGTTGCTGTGCTGGGACCAGGTTTTATGGCCTCGAGCCTGGGGGTGTCCCCGGGTTTTGCTCTCGCGTTGGCCGCTGCGACAGTGGTCGCAGTGCTCTTTGTGCTGATTACGGCGTTGGGCCCGATTTCCGGTGCTCATCTCAATCCCGCGGTGTCTCTCGGCTTTGTGCTGCGAGGGGGCCTGGCCCCTCGCTGGTGTGCTGGTTAT
>JBIILX010000112.1:0-3215 GCA_044338275.1 Pontimonas sp. | reverse complement strand
CAAGAAGGGCTACCTGGAGGACACGGTTGTCGTGATCACTGGTGACCACCTTTCCATGCCGAACGCCGTGCAAGAAACCATGGATTTGGAGCCACACCGCACGATCTATAACAAGTTCTGGTCGCCGCTCGGGTTTGAACCCAACCGCTCGGAGTTTTATCACTTCAGCATGCTTCCCACTGTGCTCGACATGATGGGCTTTGACTACCCCGGCAACGAGATGGCGCTGGGTGTTTCGGGAGTGGGCGAGAGTGACCCACGGAAGTTCACCATCTATGACGTTCGGAACCTCGACGACCAACTCCGTCGACCCTCTGAGCTCTATAACGTTTTCTGGGACATCAAAGAGACTGAGGGAAGCTAAACCTCCCTCTCTCTAGGGGCGCAACGCGCTCTTAGAGGTTTAGAGAAGGTTGGGAATCTTCTGTTCTTCTGCCACGTTGGCGCGGCGGAAGATCAGTGTCACCACTGTGGAAATCAACACGATGAACAGCGAGTACAGGGCTGGAATCAGCAGGATTGAGTCTAGGAACGGGTTGTCGATATAGACGGCAACGATGACGGCAATGGCCAGCGGTCCGTTCTGGATACCGGTCTCCAGAGCAATAGTCCTGGCGTTCATCGGGTGAAGGCGAATTGCCTTCGCAATGATGTAAGCCCCGGTGATTCCCACAACGCCCAGACCAATGGCCACCGCGTAGGTGGGCCACTCGGTAGTGAGGAGCAGCTGCCAGTTGCGGGGCACCCAAATAGCGATGAGGAAGGGGATGAACAGAAGGCCAAAGACGCCACCAATAAGCTCGAGGATGGCGCCAGCGTTCGCGCTGAGGCGACGCACCAACATTCCGAGACCCACCGGAATCACAAGACCGACAATAACAATGGCTAGTTCACCAAAATCAACGCTCAGCGACTCGTCGAAGTCCAGTAGCCCCGAGTAAATCCAGAGCATGAATGGCGTCATGATAAACGCCCAGAGCGTCGAGTTGACGGTCATGGTGACACTGAGCGCCAAGTTTCCCTTGGAGAAATAGGTAAACAGGTTCGAGGTCGTTCCTGCTGGTACTGCACCCATGATCAGTGCCCCAAGCGCAATGAAGGCGACTTCTGGTCCCTGCGAAAAGGGCAGAAGGATTGCAACAACCAGAAGATAGGCCGTGAGGGGCATAATCCCAAACTGCGTAATCCACCCGATAACGAGGCCCCACGGGCGCCTAATGGCCAGACCAAAGTCTTTCGGCGTGAGGCCGGCACCGAGACCAAACATGATGATGAGGATGAAGATTCGAAGCAACGTCTGTTCAAACTCGTTGACGACAGTGGCTTGATTGGCGCTCTCTTCGGCCAGAACAATCAGTGACTCAATCATGATTACGCGCCCTTCGTGGTGGTCGGAGTGGCCAAGGCTTGGTCGCGGAGCTGGCGGCGAAGAATCTTGCCGATAGGGCTCTTCGGGAGCTCGTCAACAAAGACGACGCTCTTGGGAACCTTGTAGGCGGAGAGGTGCTCGCGGCACTGAGCCAGGATTGCCTCAGTGCTCGGCGCGGGTGCTGTGGAGACGACGTAGGCGCACACAGACTCGCCTGACTTGTCGTCTGGGACGCCCACCACACCGACCTCGAGCACGCCGGGAACTGCGGCAATCTGCTCTTCGACCTCGTTGGGGTAGACGTTGAAGCCGCTGACCAGAATCATGTCTTTCTTGCGATCGACAATGGTGAAGTAGCCATCAGAGTCCATCTGGGCGATATCGCCGGTGTGGAACCAGCCGCCGGCCATCGCTGCCTTTGTCTCGGCTTCTTTATTCCAGTAGCCAAGCATGACCTGGGGTCCTTTACAGACCAGCTCGCCGGGCTGGCCGACTGGCACAGGTTTATCCGCTTCGTCGACCAACTGAACGTCGGTCGAGGGCACAGGAATACCGATGGTGCCATCCTTGGTGAGACCACCAAAAGGATTGAAGGCCAACGCCGGTGAGGTTTCGGTCAGGCCATAACCCTCAACAATGGGAGTGCCCGTCATCGCGCGCCAACGCTCTGCAACTGAGGCCTGCAAGGCCATACCGCCCGCAGCAGAGTAGCGGAGGTGCTTCGGCGGGCTGTCGGAGAACCAACGCTCATTCATCAAAGCGTTGAACAGAGTGTTGACTCCGGTGAGCCAGGTGACCTTGTAGTTCTCGAACGCACGCTTGAGGTTGCTGGGTGGCCTGGGGCTTGGGAGCAAAAGATTGCGGCCGCCCCTCTGGTAGAAAGCCAGCAGATTCACTGTGAAAGCGAAGATGTGGTACAGCGGAAGAGCCGTAATGACGACCTCAACACCAGGGCGGATGTGGTTCCCCACAAAAGACAGCAACTGCATGGTGTTGGAGATCAAGTTTCCGTGAGAGAGCATGGCGCCCTTGGATACACCGGTGGTTCCCCCGGTGTACTGCAAGGCAGCCAGGGAATCGGGGCCAACGCCCCGGAGGTATGTCTTCGCAGCAGCGGGGTTGGCTTTCTTGCGGCCCTGGGCAATAGCGGTCTTGAACGGTGTGTGCTCGACCGTGATTTTCGGAAGCGAGCGGCTCCAGACCTTCTGAACAAGGCGAATCACACCGTGGACCGCGGGAGAGAAGTATTCGGAAATACGCACGGTGACAACATTCTTGATCTGCGTCTTGGCCAAAACCTCAGGTAAGCGATCGGCAAACATGTCAATGACCACCAGGGTGGTGGCTCCCGAATCCGAGAACTGGTGAACCATTTCGGAGGCCGTATAGAGCGGGTTCGTGTTCACCAGGACGCAGCCGGCTTTGAAGATACCGAAGGCCACAATCGGATAGGCCAAACAGTTCGGCATTTGGACAGCAACCCGGTCGCCCTGAGCTAAGCCGAGGCCTTCGCGCAGGTAGGACGCAAAGTCATCCGAGAGAGAGTCGATCTGCTCGTAGCTCAAAGAGCCGTTCATCCCGTTAGGCATCACTTGAGTGAACGCGGTCTTCTTTCCCCACTGGGCGCTTGCGGCAGTGATGAGTGCTGGAAGGTGATCGAAGGGCGGTTTCTGGAGCTCGTGCTCGACATCGCTCGGGTAATGGGCAAGCCAGGGGCGTTGTGTCATCATCGCTCTTCCGCCGGAGGACCATCGCTACGGAGTCCCCGACGATGGAGTGCTGAGGTAATCATAGCCACACGCGAGAGGCCTCAAACAAGCCTAAGGAGACCAAAGCCTCAACTACG
>JBIILX010000033.1:0-13952 GCA_044338275.1 Pontimonas sp. | reverse complement strand
AGCCATGACGGTTCGCCCCATCCGCATTACCGGCGACCCCGTGCTTCACACCCCAGCACAGGACGTCGTGGTCTGGGATTCACACCTGAGGCAACTTGTAGCAGACATGGTGGACACCATGCGCGCCGCTCCCGGGGTCGGCCTGGCGGCCCCCCAAATCGGCGTCGGGTTGAAGGTTTTTGTCTGGGAGTGGAGCGATGATGACGACGTCCTTCACGAAGGCGTCGTCATCAATCCCACGCTCACCAAGACCCGGATATCCAGGGGCAAGCCGGACCCGGAGTCAGACCTTGAGGGGTGCCTCTCCGTTCCAGACTTTCGCTTCGCACTGCGCCGATCAGACGCTGTGGTCTTGCGAGGAAGGACCCTCGACGATGAGGACCTGGAAATCCACGCCAGCGGCTGGCTTGCGCGCATCTTCCAGCACGAGTTTGACCACCTGAACGGCACCCTCTATGTAGACCGGCTTCCCTGGCGGACCATCTTGAGGGCGCGCAAAGAAATCAAGGAAGAAGGCTGGGCCAGGCCAGGTCTCTCCTGGTTACCCGGCAGGGATCACTTTGAGGGCTCAGGGGAGGATTCCGAAGAAGCGTAGGCCTGCGGCCACAAAGCCAGCCACCACGAGCACCACAAGAAAGGGTGCGCGGCAATAGAGCAGCACTGCCGCCACACCGAGCGCTGGGAGCCTGGCGTCAACACCGACGCCAGTCCCGCTCTGGATGGTTTGCGACACCACCAACGAAGCCAGTAGGGCGACCGTCACCACCGCAGCAACCCTCGACATGACCGAGCTCTCGACAAACCGTTGCGGAACCACATACCCAGCACTCTTGAGGCCCCACACCACCAACGAGGCGCCAATCACCGCAATCCAGAGCGTCATGTCATACCCCCTCGGTGCGATCAGGGGCATGGGGCGCAACGCGGTGCCGATAGATCGCAACGCCAATGGACACCACCGCGACCACTAGCACGGGGATGCCAGCCGGGACCACCGGAATCAAGAGCATCGTGACGATGGCCGCCACGAACGCAATCGCAATGGGTTCGCGTGCTGTGAGTCGTGGCCACAACAGCGCCAAGAACGCGGCAGCGGCCACTGCGTCAAGCCCCCAGGCCCGAACATCACCGATAGCGTTTCCGGCAAGAGCGCCGACCAGCGTGGCTAAATTCCATCCCACATAGATGACCAGGCCCGTTGTCCAAAAACCATGCCGGGCAGCACGAGTGTCGGTCTGCGCTATTGCTACCGCAGTGCTCTCATCGATAGTGAGTTGAGCAGCAGCCGCACGCTTCCAGAAGCCTGCACCCACCAGAGGAGACATACGAAGCGCGTAGAGGCCATTGCGCACTCCCAGCAGCGCGGCCGAGGCGATTGCCGCCCCCGCAGCAGCAAAGCCCCCCGAGGCAATGATCCCAATGAAGGCGAACTGAGAAGCACCCGAGAACATGAACAAGCTCAGTACCGCAGTCTGCGGGACACTAAACCCCAATGCCACGGCCAAGGCACCAAACGAAATGCCATACAAAGAAACCGCTACGCCGACCTGAATCCCCTGGGAACGCGCAGCGCGAAGATGCGACGCGTCGAACTCTTTAGCCAATAGTCTGCTCGCCGGCCTCGGACCCCCGGGTGTCCACACCGTGGACGCCGTTGTGGAAGCGCAGTGTGGGGAACGCAGCAGAGACACTGAAGCCAACGCCTGGCACACGGTGCGCGGAGAAAACACCGCCAAACGTCTCGGTCCGAGTCTTCATCTCGCGCATGCCCCGGCCGGAGAGAATCTCGACCAAGGCGGCTTTGTCATCAGCAATCGTGTAGGTCGCATCCGATTGGAAGCGACGCTGGGCGCGGATCCCATCGTCGTCGATTCGCAGGTGAAGACCTTGCGCGGTCCACGACATCGAGACCTTGACCGTGGTACCAGGTCCACCGTGGGCCCGGGAGTTATTGAGGCCCTCCTGGAGGATTCTAAAAATTGCAAGCTCAGCACTGGGCGCAACGGTAAAAGCTGTGCCGCTTTCTTCAAAGCGGACCATGATGCCAGACTCGTTCATTGCTTCGAACAGGTCATTGATGGACGTGAGGCTTGGCATCTTGTCGACTTCTGCCACACCATCGCGTGAAACATTCACTACTCGACGCATGTCATTGAGTGCCTGGCGCGCCTGGTCGGCAATCGACGCTGCCGCCCGGGATGCCACCTCAGGGTCCGATGTGGCACCAAACCGAGCCCCCTCTGCTTGGGCGATCAACCCCGTAATGGTGGCTGCCGCTGCGTCGTGGACCTCAGCGATGAGCCTCATCCGGTCTGCCTGCTCAGCAAGACGAAATTCCAGTTCAGCACGATCTGCGATCGACTGCTGGGTGTCATCAGCTCGGCGGGCGAGAGCCGCTCTGGAGCCCTGGGCCTTGCGTGCAAAAAAGACGGCGAAACCGAGTGAAGCGGCTGAAACAACCACCAGGGTGGACACAACCCAGAGGAACTGTGTTGCCAGGAAATCCAGCACTCGCCCCTCGACTCTCCATTACGACTATGGTCCGGTCTCCCCGGGCACTGTGGCTCCCCGACTTGGACTCGAACCAAGAACCTACCGGTTAACAGCCGGTTGCTCTGCCAATTGAGCTATCGAGGAATGCGATGCTACGCCCCGATGTTAGCAGAGCGTCTGGAGCCATTTTATGCCGGTGGGGAGCCGCACGACAACCGGGCATGGCAGCGGCCGCATGCGCTAATCCTCGCGCAAGGCCCTGCGCTCAGCTTCTATGGCAACCAGCTGCTCTTGGAGCGTTCGGTAGCCCTCAGCGTCGGAGGCGGCGTCGCTGCGTTGCAGCACACTCATCAGCTCCGCCTTCTTGCGCAAAAGTTCACGGTCCAGCAAAGACCCAGTAACTCCTTGCGCGTAGCGCTCGACGTGGTCTGGCTTTTGCGGCAGTGGCGCAACAGAGAGTTGCCCCACCAGTGCTGAGAGCGCTGGTGGTGTTTCCTCGGTCACCTTGGTGACCCAGGAGGGTGTGTTGTAGTTCTCGAACGCAGACACCATCGCATCTCGCACCAGTGCCAAAGCGCCGTGAGAAAAATGCGTTCCCAGTACCGCTCGTGCTCGCTCCGCTCCAACGGCGTCAGGGTGTTGAAGCATCACCATCAACCCGTCGCGCTCCAAGAGCGTCACGGGGTCGCTAGAGAGCGCAGAAAGGTTGTAGGGCTGCTCACTGTCGGTGTCGGCCAAGGAGGACACGCTGGACACCGAACCACTCTGCTGGGCCTTTGCCGCTTGGTTGATTTCCCGGGCAACATCGACGGGGTTCATGCCAAGCCATCCCGCTAACTCCCTGGCATAGCCGTCTCTTATGACCCGGTCACGGATTTTGTGAACGACCGGCACCGCTGATCGCAACGCCTGGGTTCGACCTTCGACGGTGTTCAAGTCACACTGATCCATCACCCGTCGAATCATGAATTCATACATGGGCCGCCTGGAGCGAATAACTTCCCGCAGCGCCTCGTCGCCCTTGGATATCCGAACATCGCAAGGGTCAAGACCTTCTGGGGGCACGGCGACAAAGGTCTGCGCTGCAAAGCGGGACTCCTCGGCGAACGCGCGCGATGCGGCCTTCTGGCCGGCCTCATCGGGGTCGAAGGTAAAGACGACTTCACCCTTGCTGGCCTGCGCCGGGTCATCCGAGTCGCCGAGTACTCGACGGACGACGGTGATGTGGTCCGAGCCAAACGCTGTCCCGCAGGTCGCAATCGCCGTGGTGATTCCTGCCATATGGCAGGCCATCACATCCGTGTAGCCCTCAACAATGACCACCTGGCGCGATTTAGCAATGTCTTTCTTCGCCAAATCGAGCCCGTAAAGCACTCGGGACTTGTGATACACCGGGGTTTCCGGGGTATTCAAATACTTAGGGCCCTGGTCGTCGTCGTGAAGCTTCCTGGCCCCAAAACCAATCGTTGCCCCCGAGACATCGCGGATGGGCCAGACCAGTCTGCCGCGGAAGCGGTCATAGGTGCCCCGGTCACCCTGGGACACAAGTCCGGCCTCAGTGATCTCAGCGATGGTGAATCCCGCTCCGGTGAGTTTCTTAGACAGGGCGTCATACGACTGTGGTGCATAGCCCACACCAAACCGCTCAGCCGCAAGGGCATCAAAGCCTCGCTCCCCCAGGAAGACGCGACCTTTCTCAGCATCAGGGGTAGTCAGCTGGCTTTTAAAGAACTCTTCGGCCAGCGCGTTAGCCGCCAGCAAGCGGGTTCGATTACTGGTGTCAGCGGCCTTACCCCCTTCTTCGTAATGAAGGGGGTAGCCGATGGTTCCCGCCAACCGTTCGACGGCTTCCTGGAAGCTAATGTGGTCCATCTTTTGCAGGAACGTGTATACATCCCCGCCTTCACCACACCCGAAGCAGTGATAGAAACCGGACTGGCTACGAACATGGAAGCTTGGGCTTCGCTCGTCATGAAAAGGGCACAAACCCTTCATGGATCCAACCCCAGCGGACTTGAGAGTCACATACTGGCCAATAACCTCGGCAATGTTGACGCGCTGGCGCACCTCATCGATGTCACTGCGCTTAATCAACCCCGCCACGGCCCAAGTCTAGTTAGCCGCCACGACCAGCCACACAGCTCACCCAATCCTGTGGAGAAGAACTAGGAGCACAGGCGCTCGTGAAGCGCGGTCGCTGACTGATCTGTCAGCGACGCCACCTGGTCCACGACCACGCGCTTTCTAGCCTCTTGTCCCGTCGCCAGCGCCCAATCACCCGCAAAGACGGGGTCGAGCGACTCGGGGTGAGAGTACAAATGCTCAGCCAGTGCCATCAGCATGGTGCGCTGTGCCAGATAAATCGGTTGACGGGCAGTGTGGGACATCACGTGAACAGACACTATTCCCTTGAGAACAGCGATTTCCGCAGCGGTCTCCTGGGGAACCACTAGGGTCTTGCGGGCATCATCGACCGAAGCACTCAAGGCAAAGCGGCCGATCAAAGTACTCGTGAGGTTCTTGAGTCCAGCCAGCTCAGCACGCTGCGGTTGGAAGGAGGTGACCCAACCAGCAACCCCCGTCAAACGCTCCCAGGCGGCACCCAAGGATTCGGCCTGCTCATGTCCCACCCACGACACCATGGTGTGCAGGACTTCATCGCGATGTTTCGAATCAGCAAGGAGGGCTGGGTCAATGAACCCGTTAACAATGGCGTCCTCAAAATCGTGGACCGAGTAGGCCACATCGTCGGAGAAATCCATGATGGTGGCTTCAAGGCTTAGTGAGCGCTCTGGCATACCGCTTCGCACCCAGTCGAAGACGTCGCGGTCGTCCTCATAAAAACCGAACTTGTCGCGACCGCTCGGGTCAGCCTCAGCGCTCCCGGCATCCCAGGGATACTTCATGCTGGCCAACAAACTTGCGCGTGTGAGGTTCAGGCCCCTGGCGACCCCCTCGCTATCAACAGTCTTTGGCTCTAAGCGCACCAATAATCGGAAGGTTTGGGCATTGCCCTCGAACCCGCCGGCATCCGCTGCCCACTCGGCGAGTGCTCGCTCACCGTTGTGGCCAAAGGGTGGATGCCCGATGTCGTGAGCCAAGCATGCGGTCTCCACGACGTCGGCATCAACACCGAGACGGCTTGCCAGCTCCCGGCCAATCTGGGCGACTTCCAAGGAGTGCGTCAAGCGGTTCCTCGCGAAATCCAATCCTTGGTTTGGCGAGAGAACCTGTGTCTTCGCGGCAAGGCGGCGCAGGGCAGACGCATGCAGTAGCCGGCCTCGGTCCCTTGCGAAATCGCTACGTCTCGAGGAGTGAACCTCAGGGACAAAGCGCTCGGTGTCCCATGCGGAATACTCCCTAGCCACCACTGGTGTCCAATTCGGCTAAATGCAGAGAGGTCCGCTGGTCCTCACTCAACTCTTGGCTCTCCAGCCAACGATCCGGCAGAGCCGGTCTCTTGGGGGTGCCCTGGCGCCCCCTGGGGCCTTCAACGCCCTCGCTTGGGTAGGGCTGGCTGCGATCGAGTTCCCCCAAGAAGTCATCAATTTGTTGCAGGGATTCCACGGTCGCCAGTTTGGCTCGAATCTCGCCACCGACCGGGTAACCCTTGAAATACCAGGCAACGTGCTTGCGGATATCCCGGCACGCATGATTCTCATCGTCATCGAAAAACTCGACCAACAACTCAGCGTGGCGCTTGAACGCATCAGCCACGGCACCGAGGCCCGGCTGAACCTTCACCTCTTCACCTCTAAATGCTGCTTGCAGGTCGGCGAAGATCCATGGTCGCCCCAAACACCCGCGGCCGACTACCACGCCATCACAATCGCTCTGTTGGACCATGGCAATGGCATCCTCGGCGCTCCAGATGTCACCATTACCGAGCACCGGGACCGAAGAAATGCTGCTCTTGAGCTCGCCGATGGCATCCCAGTCGGCTTGGCCCGAATAGAACTCGGCCGCCGTCCTCCCGTGAAGAGCAATCGAGGCTACACCAGCGCCCTCGGCAGCTCTACCGGCTTCTATATAGGTCAGGTGGTTCTCGTCGATTCCCTTGCGCATCTTCACGGTGACAGGAATGCGGCCGGCGGCGCCAACAGCGCCTTCGACGATCTGGCGAAAGAGACTTTTCTTCCAGGGAAGGGCAGCGCCGCCGCCCTTCTTGGTCACCTTCGGAACTGGGCAGCCAAAGTTCAAATCAATGTGATCACACAGGTCCTCGTCGACCAGAAACTTGACAGCTTCGGAGACGGTCTTGGGGTCAACGCCATAGAGCTGAATACTGCGGGGCGTTTCTGACTCGTGGTGTTTAATGAGGCGCATGCTGGCGGGCGTGCGCTCGACGAGTGCCCTGGAGGTGATCATTTCGCTGACATAGAGGCCAGCTCCATATTCACGACATAAGCGACGAAACGCAGTGTTAGTGATCCCCGCCATCGGAGCAAGCACCACCGGAACTGACAGTTCCAATGGGCCAATACTCAAGGGCCGCTGCGCCGTGGCGCTTGCCTGCAACATGGCTAGGCCCCCACCAAAGCTTCCGCCAGGTAACCCTGGATGCGATCGAGTGACACTCGCTCTTGGGCCATGGTGTCCCGCTCGCGGATGGTCACTGCGTTGTCCTCTAAGGAGTCAAAGTCGACTGTGAGCGCGAAGGGCGTACCGATTTCGTCGTTGCGACGATAGCGGCGCCCAATCGCACCAGCGTCGTCAAACTCGACCGACCAGTATTGGCGCAAATCTTGGGCAATCTTCTGCGCGAGCGGCGAGAGGTCCTCGTGACGAGATAGTGGCAACACGGCAACCTTGACTGGGGCAAGTCGCCGATCGAGACGCAAGACTGTTCGGGTTTCGAGCTCGCCCTTGGCGTTAGGGGCTTCGTCCTCGGCATACGCATCGACCAAGAACGCCATCAGGGAGCGGGTGAGACCCGCCGCTGGCTCAATCACGTAGGGGGTCCAACGCTCACCCGCGGCCTGGTCAAAGTAAGAGAGATCGGTGGCGGAGTGCTTGCTGTGGGTCATCAGGTCATAGTCGGTGCGGTTGGCAACACCCTCAAGCTCACCGAACTCCCCCGAGCTAAAGCCAAAGCGATACTCGATGTCGACGGTGCGCTTGGAATAGTGCGAAAGCTTCTCCGCGGCATGCTCGTAGAGACGCAAGTTATCGGGATTGATGCCCAAGTCCGTATACCAACGGAAGCGTTCATCAATCCAGTACTGGTGCCACTGCTCATCTTCACCAGGCTTCACGAAGAATTCCATTTCCATCTGCTCAAACTCACGGGTCCGGAAGATGAAGTTTCCGGGCGTGATTTCGTTGCGGAAGCTCTTGCCGATCTGCGCAATACCAAAGGGGGGCTTCATCCGGGCACTGGAGACCACGTTGTTGAAGTTCACGAAAATGCCCTGGGCGGTTTCAGGTCGCAGGTAGTGAAGCCCAGCCTCGTCATCGAGTGGCCCCAAATAGGTCTTCAGTAGGCCACTAAAAGCGCGAGGCTCGGTGAACTTGCCCCGGTTGCCACAGTTCGGGCAGGCAATGTCAGCCAAGCCGTTTTCTGGTGCACGGGCCTTCTTCTCTTCAAACTCTTCGAGCAGGTGATCGGCCCGGAAACGCTTGTGACACTCGAGGCACTCGACCAAGGGGTCGGTGAAAACCTCGACGTGGCCAGAGGCCTCCCACACGGCTTTCGGCAAAATGACAGCCGAGTCGAGGCCGACGACGTCGGCTCTCGAGCTCACCATCGAGCGCCACCACTGGCGCTTGATGTTTTCTTTGAGTTCAACGCCCAAGGGACCGTAGTCCCACGCGGAACGGGATCCGCCATAGATTTCGCCGGACTGGAACACAAAGCCCCTGCGCTTGGCTAGCGCAATGACGTTGTCTAGTTTGCTCGCTTGAGCCACGCTTTAGCTCCCTCGTCGAACCCGGGTAGTGGGCACAGACCTCTTATCTTAGCTAGCGCCCTGGTCTTTCCCGGCAGGAGAGTCCACAGCCCCTCCAAAACGCCTCGTGCGGCGCTGGTATTCAGCAATGGCCTCCCAGAGTTGAACCCGGGTCATGTCGGGCCAGAGTGTTTCCAGAAACACCATTTCGGCATAGACGCTCTGCCAGGGCAGGAAATTGCTGGTCCGCTGTTCGCCCGAGGTGCGAATAAACAAGTCGACATCGGGAGCACCTGCCACATACAAGTGCTTGGCCAGTGTCTTTTCCGTAATGCGGTCGGGGGAAAGCTTTCCGGCCTTGATGTCGTGGCCGATGCCGCGCACGGCATCGATGATTTCTGCCCGGCCGCCGTAATTGACACACATCGTCAATGTCAACGCCGTGTTCCCCCTGGTAACGCGCTCAGCAGTTTCTAGGTCAGTAATCACAGTGGACCAGAGCTTCGGCCTGCGACCAGACCACCGAATCCGAACACCCCACTCGTTGAGTTGATCACGACGCCTGCGCAACACGTCCCGGTTGAACCCCATCAGGAACCGCACCTCGTCAGGAGATCGATTCCAGTTCTCCGTGGAGAACGCATAAACAGACAAGTGGCTGATGCCAGCCTGCAGGGCGCCAGCGACGACATCGAGCAAAGCCGCCTCACCCGCGCGGTGACCCTCAATACGGGGTAGGCCCTGCTGGTTGGCCCAGCGGCCATTGCCATCCATCACCAGCGCCACGTGTGCTGGCAAGCGGGATTGGTCAAAAGATGGCGGATACTGCTTGGTCCAATCCACCGGCACGAAAGCGGCCTCGGTCACGATGCCGCCTCGGCTCCGGATCGATCTAGGTGCACGAGTGACTTCACGTGGCGCTCCAAGTGATACTGCGTGTGGGCGGCAATCAGGCCGGAGGCCTCCTGTTTGTTCTTCGTGGGTGCTGACTCCACGGCCGGCCAGTTTCCTTCCAGCAACGCGGTGAGCACTTCTTTCGTGCCACTGGCAAGCCGTGGCGAGCCAGCAGGTGCAACCTCGTCCGAGACGATTCCCCCCAACGAGACAACGAAAGCCCGGTGGTCACCGGGCTGCCCTGTCACGGCGCACTCATCAAGGCTTGGTGCCCACCCAGCAAGCGCGAGTGCACGCATCAAATAGCTGTCTACGGTAATCCCTGGTTCATGCTCCCCCGCCGCTAAAGAGCGAAGGCCCCCCTGTAACAGGGTGTAGTGGGAGGGCTGAAAGTCGTGTTCAGTGAGACGATCTGCGGTCTCCACCATCACCATCGCTGCGGTGTAGCGGGGATAGTCATGACTAATCGCCTCGCTGTACGAGGCGATCGTGTCTGCCTGTTGGACGATGTCGAGGCTTTTGCCGACATACAACGACACCTCAACGACGTTGAAGGGCTGTAGGCGTGAGCCAAAACGACTGGTCGTTTTGCGCACGCCCTTCGCTACCGCCCGAACTTTGCCCTTGGACTTACACAACAGCGTGACAATCTTGTCCGCTTCACCCAAGAGATGGGTGCGCAGGACAATCGCATCGTCGTTGTAGCTTGGCACCCCTCTAGTATCGCCCTGTCGGGCTCAGCTAGCGCGCGCCCACGAGGGATGTCGCTGGCGTTTCAAACCGCAACGCCCTATTCACCGCAGAGACGATGGCCTTGAGCGACGCTGTGGAAATATCGGCGTCGATGCCGACACCCCACAGGGTGCGGCCATTGACTTCCAACTCCACATACGCAGCAGCAAGTGCATCACCGCTGGCGCTGAGCGCGTGCTCGACATAGTCGAAGAGACGGACCTGAACCCCATGGCCAGAGAGGATATTCAAGAACGCAGCGATAGGGCCATTGCCCTCCGCCGAGGCTTCTTGGGTGTCCTCTCCTGTCCGCATCTTCACATCAAGGGCAACCGTGCCATCCATGTCACTGGCGGTTCTTGTGGAGAAGAGCTCGTAGTGGCCCCACTTGGCTGAGACATCAGCCGAGGGCAAATACTCGTCTTGGAAGATTGCCCAGATTTCGTCACTGGTGACTTCGCCGCCCTCGGCATCCGTCTTGGCTTGGACAACCTGCGAGAACTCAATCTGGAGCTTCCTCGGCAAATCAAGGGCATGGTCTTTCTTCAAGAGGTAGGCAACGCCACCCTTGCCGGACTGCGAGTTCACGCGAATAACTGCCTCGTAGTTGCGCCCCACGTCCTTCGGGTCGATCGGCAAATAGGGCACAGCCCACAGGACGTCGTTGAGATCCACGTTGTGAGCAGCGGCATCCGCCTCCATCGCTTCAAAGCCTTTTTTGATGGCGTCCTGGTGGGAGCCACTAAAGGCCGTGTAGACGAGGTCGCCGGCCCAGGGGCTTCGCTCGTGGACAGCAAGTTGGTTGCAGTACTCGGCAGTGCGCTTGAGTTCATCCAAGTCGCTGAAATCAATCTGTGGGTCAATCCCTTGCGTGAACAAGTTCAAGCCCAGTGCAACCAAGTCCACGTTTCCAGTGCGCTCGCCGTTGCCGAACAAGCAACCCTCGATGCGATCAGCGCCGGCCATATAGCCAAGCTCTGCGGCCGCAATAGCGGTTCCGCGGTCATTGTGAGGGTGCAAGCTCAGAATCACGTTCTCGCGGTGGTTCAGGTTTCTCGACATCCACTCAATCGAATCCGCATACAGATTCGGTGTTGCCATTTCCACGGTAGCCGGCAAGTTGATGATGACTTTGCGATCCGGCGTGGGCTCAAAGACCTCCAAAACCTTGTTGCACACCTCGAGCGCGAAATCCAGCTCGGTACCGGTGTAGCTCTCTGGGGAGTACTCGTAGTAGATGTCCGTCCCTGGAACCATGGATTCCATCGACTTACACAACCTGGCGCCCTCTAACGCAATGTCGATGATGCCCTGCTTATCTGTGCGGAAAACCACCTCACGCTGCAGAGTGCTCGTCGAGTTATAGAGGTGAACGATGGCTTGCTTGGCGCCCACCAAAGATTCATAGGTCCGCATGATCAGATGATCACGTGCCTGGGTCAGTACCTGGATTGTGACGTCGTCGGGAATCAAATTCTCGTCAATAAGCGTGCGCACAAAATCGAAATCAGTCTGGCTGGCCGAGGGGAAACCCACTTCGATTTCCTTGTACCCCATGCGCACCAGCATCTCGAACATGATGCGCTTGCGCTCCGGACTCATCGGGTCGATTAGCGCCTGGTTCCCATCGCGCAAATCCACCGCGCACCAGCGCGGTGCCTTGGTGATCTGGGCGCCAGGCCACGTCCGATCGGGCAAGTCAATACCAAGAGTGTCCCGGTAGGGGCGATATTTGTGAATCGGCATTGCCGATGGCTTCTGGTTGTTCTTCATGAGAGCTATCCCTGCTTCGTCGTTATGTGTGAGAGTCGGCCAAGACGCCGGTGAGCCGCGACGGGGGATGGCCTAGAAAGAGGCCCCGGCGCGGCTAGGAAGAAGGAGAAGCTCTGTGCTCACAGATTTAGGGTAACACCAAGGCCTGGGATGCGCCAGGGAGAGAAATCTAGGCTCTACAGACCCAGGCGATCGATCTTCTTCGAGTCTCGTTGCCACTCTTTGGAGACCTTCACCTGGATAGCCAGGTGAACCCGGCGCCCCAGGAAGGCCTCGACTTCAGCCCTGGCTCTTTGGCCAATGTCTTTGAGCTTCTGCCCACCCTTGCCAATGATGATGCCTTTTTGGCTGTCTCGCTCGACCCACAGATTGGCAAAAATGTTGAGGAGCCCGTCCTCGCGCTCGTTCATTTCATCGATGGTGACAGCAATGGAGTGCGGTAGTTCATCAGCAACCCCCTCGAGCGTTGCCTCCCGAATCAATTCTTGAATCCGCACTTCATCGGTTTGTTCGGTATTCGCATCGGAGGGATAGAGCGGTGGCGATTCGGGCAGCAACGCGAGGATCTGGTCCATCAACAACTCGAGTTGGTCGCCCTCAAGGGCGGAGACCGGGAGGATGGTGGCCCAGTCGGCCAACTCGTTGACCTCCAACAAACGCTCGGCAATCATGGTCGGGTCCGCCGCATCGGTCTTTGTGACCACAGCAATCTTGGTGGCTCTGGGATAACGCTCGAGGCTCTCGACGATGTAGCGGTCCCCTGGTCCCACCTTGTCGGTAGCGGGAATACACAGAGCGATGACGTCCACTTCCGAGAGAGTGTGGGCGACAAGGTCATTGAGGCGCTGACCCAGCAGTGTTCGGGGCCGGTGAAGCCCAGGGGTGTCCACAATGACAATCTGGCCGTCCTCTCGGTGGACGATTCCCCGAATCGCATGGCGGGTGGTCTGTGGTTTGGAGGAGGTAATCGCCACCTTCTCTCCGACCAGAGCGTTCATCAGAGTCGACTTCCCCACGTTCGGGCGGCCGACAAAAGTGACGAACCCTGCTCGCGACTGCCCTGTGGCACTCAAGGCAGGGGGATTTCGCCAGTGACGGCCTGGTCAATTTCCGCGCGGAGCGCGGTTCGCTCCAGCCATGACTCTGTAGGTGACACATGAATCCAGGCGACTCTCTTGGGTCTGCCCTCGAGCTTCTCGGCCACCAAGACAAGATCATCTGTTTCGGCGCGTGAGCCGAGAACGGGAAGACGCCCCACATACTTCGTGAGCAGGCCGCCGACGGTGTCGACATCGTCTTCCTCGATATCGATGTCGTACAGGTCAGCGAGGTCGTCCACTGAATACCTAGCGGAGACGCGGTAGGTGTTGGCACCAAGGTCGTGGATGTCGACGACTTCTTCGTCATATTCGTCGGATATTTCGCCAACGAGTTCTTCCATCAGGTCTTCCAGAGTCACGAGGCCCGCAATTCCACCATATTCATCGACGACCATCGCCAGGTGATTCTGCTCCCGCTGCAGGAAACGCAGTGCATCATCGGCTTTCTTGCTCTCTGGCAGAAACAAGGCTGGCTTCGCGAGGCTAGAAATCGGGGATTTCTTGGCAAGGGCGGGTTTCTCATGTTCAACCCGGGCAACATCGCGCAGATAACAAATGCCAATCACTTCGTCGCTGTTTTTTCCAATGACCGGAATGCGAGACACCCCCTTGTCCAGGAAGACCGCCATCGCATCGCGCACAGTGTCATCCGCATCGACAGTGATCATGTCGGTGCGGGCCACCATGATTTCTCGAACGATGGTGTCGCCAAACTCAAAGACCGAATGCAAGAGTTCGCGATCCTCGTCTTCGAGCATGTCTTGGTCGGCAACCTCGTCCACCCAGTGGCGAAATTGGTCCTCGCTAGTAATTCCCGCTTTGGCGCTGCTGCCCGGCGTCACGATATTGCCCACCACGATCAGTGCCTCCGCGAGGGGCCCCAGAGCGATGCGGACCAATCGAACGAAGCGAGCGAAGAAGCGGATAAAGAACCTGGCGTTTCTCACACCGACCGACCGGGGGCTTGAGCCCACCACGACAAAAGACACGGCGGTCATGATGCCGGTTGCGGCGAGGAGCACCTGCCACCACTCGGGCAACCAGGTCACCAGAGCCAGAGTGATCAGTGCGG
>JBIILX010000022.1:0-17498 GCA_044338275.1 Pontimonas sp. | reverse complement strand
CACGAACAGGGCCAGTGGTGCGCTTGCGGCACACGCTACTGAGCGTTCACGGGGAAGCCACCACTCTTGCCGACGCCATTGCCATACGCGAGGCTCTCGAACCACTGATCGTGAAAGACGCTGCACGCCATCGCACTAGCGCCGATGTCGCGACTCTGCGGTCAGCGCTTGAGTTCCTGAGCGAAACACTGCACGACCACGATCGCTTTATTCGTTCCGTCTGGTCGCTACACGAGGCTATAGCGCGCATTACCCCCAACGAAATGTTGCGCGCGATGTATCTCGCGGTGTTGCACGTGATTAGCGAACGCGCAGGTCACGCAACCAGTGACGCCGAACACGGCGAGCGCTTCCGAGGGCGCCGCATAGTCGTTCACGGCAATCTCGTAGACGCCATCGAGTTAGGTGACCTCGAACTGACCTCTCTCGCCATCCTCGAGCACGCTAGCCCAGAGTCCGCCTAAGCCCGATGGGTATACGTGGACCGCTAGACGGACTTCTGGTCGTTGACCTCAGCCGGGCGCTCGCGGGGCCGCACGCGGCAATGATGCTCGGTGATCTAGGCGCCCGGGTCATCAAAGTCGAAAACCCTGATTCGGGCGACGACACCCGAAGCTGGGGGCCCCCCTTCGTGGGGCCAGAGGACGCTCGGCAGTCGACCTACTTTCTCTCCTGCAACCGTGACAAAGAATCCATGACGCTCGATCTAAAAAATGATGAGGGTCGCGCGCTATTGCGAAGCCTCATCGAACGAGCCGACGTCCTCGTGGAAAACTTCCGGCCAGGAACACTCGACCGGCTCGGTTTTGACCCAGCGACACTGGGAACCCTTAATCCACGTTTGATCGTCCTGTCTATCTCGGGCTTCGGTCACGACGGTCCTGAGAAAGCACGGGCAGGTTACGACCAAATTGCTCAGGGTGAAGCAGGGTTGATGTCGCTGACCGGATCGGGGCCAGACGATGTGCAACGTGTCGGGGTCCCGATCGGAGACTTACTGGCCGGCATGTATGGGGCCTACGGTGTGCTCGCAGCACTTCACGAGCGCGCCGCAACAGGAAAGGGCCAGGTTGTTCGCACCTCGCTACTGGCAGCAATTGTGGGGGTCCACGCCTTCCAGGGCTCGCGTTGGACCGTAGCGAAGGATCTGCCGCGGGCCCAGGGAAACCACCACCCTTCTATAGCCCCCTACGGCTTGTTTCATACTGTTGATGGCCCGATCCAGATCGCTGTCGGATCGGAATCTTTGTGGCGGGCGCTCTGCGACGTTTTGAAAATTGACCCGGATACCGCCGGATTTGCGACCAACCCAGAACGCGTGGCCAATAGAGAGAAGCTGATCGCGCTCATTGAGCACGCAATGGGCGGGGAACCCAGCGCTGACCTATTGGCGCGGTGTGCTGCAGCCGGCGTGCCAGCGGGCGTTGTTCGGACCGTTGATGAGGTCTATGCCTGGGAACAAACCCGATCACAGGGCCTCGTTATTGAAGTGGATCATCCAGTGTTGGGCCCGATTGAGCTCCCCGGTCCACCCCTCAGGTTTTTTGACCACGACGGCACAGAGGAAACGAGAACGCAGCACGCACCACCACCAACACTCGGCCAACACGACGAGACGATCCGCCGATGGCTCGACGAATCGGCCCCATCATGACGAGTCGGTGTATCTCACCCTGGTGCACACGTATAGCTCGTATCTGCGAACCACAAGGAGCACGGTATGACACAGGCAATTGATGTCCACGCGCACTATTACCCACCTGAGTACGTGGAGGTTGTGCGCGAGGTTGCCACCGAAGAGGGTCCGCACGCGGAGGTAGCGAAGGCATTTCTCGAACACCGCATCATCAACGCTATTCCCACTTTCCTTGGCGACCTGGAGAGCCGTCTGGAACTCATGGACCAGGGCGGCATTGGCATCCAAGTTCTCAGTTTTGCCTCACTCAACATCTGGCATCCTGACCCCGCCATGCGAGCGCGCCTTGTGCAGGCCTTCAATGATGGCTGTTCAGCGGTTGTCTCCAAATATCCCGATCGGTTTCGTTTTCTCGCCTCTCTTCCCCTCCCCGCTGTTGAAGAATCGATTGCTGAAGCGCATCGAGCTCGACACCTCGAAGGTTTCGTGGGGTTCAGTATCCCCACCCACATCAACACCGTCGCGATTGATTCAGCCCAGTGGGATTCGGTCTATGAGGCAATGGGGACCGAATCCGCGCTGGTCCTTACCCACCCCGATGGGTTTTGTGCCCCGGGTGCACTCGCAGATTTTGGAATGGAGTGGGCAATTGGTGCTCCTTTCGAGGACACGATTGTTGCGGTGAGACTTATCGCGTCCGGACTAGCAGAACGCCACCCGAATCTGACCTGGGTAATTCCGCACCTCGGTGGAACGCTGCCGTTCTTACTGCACAGGCTTCTCTGGCGCTGGAAATTGGAGTCAGACATGCTCGGCACCGAGGCTCATCACGGCGCAGCTCTGGAGAAACTTTTGTTTGAAACAGCCAATTGTTCGGAGCACACACTCGCTTTAGCGACCGAGGTTCTCCCCGCAGGGTCGATCGTTTTTGGAACAGATTTCCCCTTTGTGGATCCTCACAATCTGGCCCGGCCCGCCGACCTGGTCAGAGCGACCGCAGATGCCACGAGCGTCCTAGCCACCCGGCTCGAACGCTTTATGTAACCCCCTGAGAGAACGGAACCCCTTCATGACTGAGACCTCCTACACCTGGCCCGGTGGCACCAGCGCTGCTCTCGTGGTCAACATAATGTTCGAGCAGTGGGCTCCAGGTGTTGCCCCGGGGCTAGGGCCCATGGGCAACCCGCTACCCGCTGGGGCGTTGGACTATCAGGCCGTGTCGTGGGCCGACTACGGCTGGCGAACCGGCGTGTGGTCAGCGTTGGAGCTCCTCGAACGCGAGTCCATTCCGGCGACTTTCTATGTCAGTGGCATCCTCACAGAAACGGCTCCTGAGGCGATCGCGGCAATCGCGGAATCTGGCCACGAACTCAGCGGACACTCCTGGAGTCAAGACCGGATTCCTGCCCGCATAGAGCGCGAGGAAGAGCGGGACGAAATCATTCGATGCGCCGAGGCAATCGCGGCGGTGAGTGGTCAACGACCACGCGGGTGGATCAGCCCACGGTGCACCCCCAGTGCCAGCACTCCAGAACTTCTCGCCGAAGCAGGATACGAATGGTGGGGGGACGTCTTTGATACGGACTTACCCTATTGGCGTGACACTCCACACGGTCGAATTACCGCTCTGCCCTTTGGCCTCGAAATTAATGACCTGCCCATGACGGTCAGATATGGTCAACCCACCCGAGAAATTGCCTCCAGCTTTAGCTATGAGGCCCACGGGCTATCTGCCTCGGGGCGGCTCGGCTACATAGACGTGACCCTTCACGCCCACATTGGGTGTCGGCCAGCGGGTCTTTTGGCTTTGAGCGAGATCACCGCACATGCCAGAAACCTCGGCATGTTTATTGGAACGCGCGGCGCCCTGGCGGACCAATTTGCTGACGCAAACTGACGCTCACGAAATTTTGCCCAGTCTCTCCGACAACCTGTCGGCGACATCTCTCACTGCGGCGCCAATCTCGGGGACTGACATTTTGGCAAGACGGTCCATCGGGCTACTCAGGGTGACAGCCCCTGCGCAGCGGCCGGTTGCGTCAAAGAATGGTGCAGCAACACCGCCGCCGTTGGGAACCCAACGCCCGGGGCTGTAGGAATAGCCGAGTCGAATATCTTCTGCGAGCTGGGTGCGCAAAGCATCGGGGTCGGTAATGCTCACCTCGGTGTGCTGGGTAACCGGCTGGCTGAGAATCCGGTCTCGATCCTCCGCGGGAAGTGCGCTCAATATGGCCATTCCCGATGCTCCACTGACTAAGGGGAACGCCTTACCCATCTCAATGACATAGCGAATGGTGTTGTCACAGTCGACCTTCGCACGAAAAACCAAGGAATCATCCACCAAGGCAACCGCATAACAGGTCTCGTTGAACCGGGCAACGAGCTCTTTCAACAAGGGCTCAGCTGCTTTGGCAATGGAATCTCTCGCGGAGAGCGCTGCCACCATCGAATAGAGTCGTGGCCCGGCGGCGTAAACGCCGCCTTCCCGTTCTTGGTCGACGTATCCCAATTCTTCAAAGTGGGTCAGAATGCGACTGACTGCACTGCGGTCAATCCCGGTTCGACGAGCCGCTTCGCGCACTCCTATGCCGTCGGCCTGGGTTACAACAAGCTCGAGCAAGGTAATTGCTCGAGCAAGCATCCCGGATTTTTGCCCGGACTCAGGTGACTGGGGATTACGCACGGCGTCATCTTACCGAGCCGACTTATCGAACTGGCTTGACAGGGCAGAACCAGAGGGACAAGATTATAAGACGACGTCTTACCAAGCAAGACACTAGGACTAGCGCCGCTGAGGCACAATGCCCTTAGATTGAACGGCCGAAACAATGGGAGGGCCCTCATGGCCACAATGACCGGTGCTGAATATC
Source organism: Pontimonas sp. (assembly GCA_044338275.1). Classification (GTDB taxonomy): domain Bacteria; phylum Actinomycetota; class Actinomycetes; order Actinomycetales; family Microbacteriaceae; genus Pontimonas. Next base: position 12,992 of record JBIILX010000022.1, on the reverse strand, counting down.
TCTCGCGGGCACTCGATGCGTACGGAGTCAGCGCAGTCTTTCTCGTTCCCACCGCTCTCAGCGCCACCTTGGTCGCCATGGAAAATGAGACCGACATCAAGCGCATTGTCACCCACGGTGAGAAAGCAGCGGCCTATATGGCCGATGGTTACGCCAGGGCTTCCGGACGCCCCGGCGTGTGCATGGCGCAGAACATTGGTGCGGCAAACCTTGCAGCGGGACTTCGCGATGCCTACCTGGGATGCTCCCCCGTCATCGCGCTGACCGGCGGCCCCTACGAGTGGAGTCGCGGCCGAAACTACTACCAGGAAATCGAAGACTTCCCGCTGTTCAAGCCAGTCACCCGATCCAGCCGGCAAGTTTTCGATGTCAATAGGCTTCCTGACCAACTTGACCAAGCATTCCGGGACGCTACGACAGGAAAGCCTGGGCCCACCCACCTTGAGCTTGCGGGCCACACAGGCGACACTGTGGAGAACCAGACCTTCGATACAGAACTCCCTCAGGCCGGCGTCAGAGTGATGCCAGCCGTGAGAATTGCGCCACACCCGACCGAGATTGCTGGCGCCGCCGAACTACTGAGAAAAGCTTCGCGGCCCGTCATCGTCTCGGGTGGTGGTGTGCGCACCTCCGGTGCACACGCGGAAATCATCGCCCTGGCGGAGCTCCTCGGAGCCCCGATTGCCACTTCGCTGAACGGCAAGGAGACCGTTCCTGGCGACCACCCCCTGTCGATTGGCATCCCCGGCCTCTACGCCCGAGCCAGCGCCAACCACATCATCCTCGAAGCCGATCTAGTCCTGTATGTCGGTAGCCAAACGGGTAGCCAGGTGACTCTCACCTGGCAAGTCCCCCCGATGAACACTCCCGTGATTCACATGGACATCGAACCCAAGGAGTTTGGACGCCATTTCCCCCACACCCATGGTGTGACAGCCGACGCAAAACTTGGGCTTAGCGCTCTCATCGAGGCCCTTGGGGCCCACGATTCCTCGGCAATTGAACCCTGGCGCGAACGCGCCACCGAGCTGACCAGGCGGTGGCGCGCGAGCGTGCAACACCTCGTGGAATCGGATGACTCCCCGCTGCGCCCCGAGAGACTCACCTCGGATCTTTCCTCTTTGCTGCCCGACAATGCGATTGTCGTCTCGGACACCGGGCACGCCGGAATGTGGACTGCGGGCTACCTTGACCTCACGAAGCCCCACCAGGGCTTCCTTCGTGCAGCGGGTTCGCTCGGTTGGGCCCTCCCTGCCGGCATCGGCGCGCAAATTGCGCGCCCCGATTCTCAGGTCGTCGTTTTCACCGGAGACGGCGGACTCTTCTACCACCTCAGCGAGCTTGAAACTGCAGCCCGCTGGAAGGTTCCCCTCACCATTGTGGTCAACGACAACCGCTCGCTCAACCAGGAAATCAATCCCTACACCGTGGCCTACGGCGGTTCGCTCAAGGGCCGCCACCATGAGCTGTGGCACTTCAACGACGTTGATCTCTCCGTTGTTGCCGAATCTCTTGGTGTCACAGGCATTCGAGTCAACAAAGCTAGTGAACTTGAATCGGCGATGGCTCAGGCCTCGGAAACCCAGGGGCCCGTTCTCATCGATGTGGCCTCAGATATCGATGCAGTAGCTCCCAAGGGTTCAGGGGAAAGAGCTCCCCAGTGACCAATTCAACAGATAGTGGTGGGCTGCGTCCATGAACTTAGACTCGCTGAATGTTCGATCATTCCTTGAGAAAACCGTCGAGCGGAACGCGTCATCGCCGTACCTAATGTGGGGCGATGACACAGAGACTTACGAGCAATTCAATAGCAAAGTCGATGCCGCGGCCGCCTACTGGCATGAAATAGGTGTCCGGAAGGGTGACTGTGTGTCCTTTATGGCGGACAACAGCCCCGAGTTTCTTCACGCATGGCTCGGCCTGGCCAAAATTGGAGCAGTGCTTGTTGCTATCAACACTGGCTTCAAGTTCGCGGAAGCGAAGTATCTTGTGGATCACTCCGAATCCCGGTTTGCTCTGATTGACCCCGGTCATGCTGAGCTGTTTAGCCGAATCACTGAGGCCACGCCACTACTTCGCACGACGCTCTCGATTGGAGCGGCAGAGGGTTTTGACGACTTCTTTGCCGGTGCCAAAGCTTTGAACGGTGCGGCCCCCTCGGTGGACCTACACGGCGACGACCTGATCTCTCTCATATACACCTCCGGCACAACAGGGAAGCCCAAGGGTGTGATGCAGCCGCACCGCAACTACGTTTTGACCGGGCAGGCATACCCGGCCTGGATGAAAATGAAGCGTGGCGACCGAATCTATGCCTGTCTTCCCCTGTTTCACATCAATTCCCAGGCGTATTCAACAATGGGCGCGATCGGTGCCGAAGGCGCCATGGTCCTGGCCCCGCGCTTTAGCGCCAGCAAGTTCTGGCCAGACGTCCGCAAGCACGGAGTGACGGTCTTCAACTTCATTGGTGCCATGACGGTCATTCTCTCCAAGAGTGAGCCCGGCCCCGATGACCGCAATCACAAGGTTTCTGTTGCCTATGGGGTGCCAGCCCTGCCTCACGATGTGCGAATGCAGGTTGAGGAACGCTTTGGCTTGGCTTGTGTCTCCGGTTTTGGAATGAGTGAAACTACCTTTGGGCTCCTCGAGCCCATTGACGAGCCTCGTCACGCGGATTCCATGGGCATCCCCCGGTCTCACCCCGATCCTTCGGTGCCACGGACCGAAGCCAAGATTGTTGATGCTGAAGGAGTAGAGGTCCCTCGCGGGGAAGTCGGAGAATTGGTCCTGCGCAATCCAGCCATGATGTTGGGGTATTTCCGCGAGCCGGAAAAGACAGCTGAGGCACTCATTGATGACTGGCTCCACACGGGCGACAGCGCGTGGCAGGCAGAGGACGGTTATTTCTATTTTGTCGACCGCAAAAAAGACATCGTGCGTCGTCGCGGAGAGAACGTGTCATCACTCGAAGTGGAAATGGTCGTCAATACCCACCCCGATGTTCAGGAGTCTGCGGTCATCGGCGTGCCATCAGACCTTACTGACGAAGAATTGTGTGTGTTTGTCGTGGCCCGAGACGGTGTGAGTGTCGCACCCGCCGACGTTATCGCCTGGTGCGCTGACAACCTTGCCGCGTTCAAAGTGCCGCGCTTTGTCGAACTGGTGTCTGCTCTTCCCAAAACCCCCACTGCGAAGATTGAAAAGCACCGCCTCCGCTCCGGCGATTACTCTGCCGGTGAGCGGTTTGACGGCGGAATCAAATCCACCAAACCCACAACACGTAACTGACCTCGAATCACGACAGCCTTACTCACCAACAAGAAAGAAGGACACCATGGCAGAGACACCCAACGTCGAAACCGTTCGGAAGCTCGTTAAGCAGTACTCAAACTGGGGCCGCTGGGGCAAAGACGACCAACTAGGAACCCTCAACCACCTCACCGCCCAGCGGGTTGCCGCAGCGGCAGCATCGATTCGTTCCGGTAAGCGTATTTCCATGGCTTTACCCATGGACGCGACCGGTCCCCAAGTCAGCGGCGGTTTTGGCGGGCGATTCAACCCCATCCACCTGATGTTCCGCGATGGTGGAGACATCACGATGGGAACTGTTGTTGACGAGTTCTACCAGGGCAACGATCGCCACCTCAGAGGGACCGATGACTTGATCATTATGGCCCTGCAATCCTCTACTCAGTGGGATGCGCTGGCACACATCTTCTTTGACGGTCACATGTACAACGGCTACACCCCAGATCAGGTGACCAGCAAGGGCGCCAAAGTCGGGGCAGTCGGCGTCGCCGCCGACCAGATGGCAGGCCGAGGCGTGCTTCTCGACATTGCCCGTCTCAAGGGCGTCGCAGCTCTCGAACCAGGCTACGCAATCACCGCAGAGGACCTTGAGGCGGCGGAAAAGGCCCACGGTGTCACGGTGGGCGCCGGAGACTTCCTGATGGTGCGAACCGGTATGACCGGTGAGCGCAAGGGTAAGTGGGGAGACTACGCGGGAGGTCCCGCCCCTGGGCTTGGCCTCGAGGCCATCCCCTTCATTCACGGTCGTGACATCGCCGGTTTGGCTGTGGACACCTGGGGAATGGAAGTTCTGCCGAACCAAACACCAGACGTGTTCCAACCCCTGCACTGTGTTTTCATCGTAGGAATGGGCTTGTGGGTTGGGGAGATCTTCGACCTCGAAGCTCTCGCTGACGATTGCGCAGCCGATGGTCAATATGACTTCTTCTTCTGTGCACCCCCGATGACCTTCACCCGCGCAGTGGGTTCGCCAGTGAACCCCATGGCCATCAAATGACCCGTAGCCGGGCCGACCACTACTCCATTGCAGCGCTTCCGGGAGACGGAATCGGCAAGGAGGTCATGCCTGCTGGCATGGAAGTGGTTGACCTGGTTGCACAGCGTCAGGGCTTTAGTGTCGAGTGGACTACCTACCCCTGGAGCTGCGGGTACTACCACCAACACGGGGTGATGATGCCCGCCGAGGGCATTGAGCTCTTGGCGGCACACGACGCAATCTTCCTCGGTGCGGTGGGTGACCCGTCGTTACCGGATCACCTCTCGCTGTGGGGATTGCTCATCCCGATTCGGCGCGCCTTCAATCAGTACATCAACTTGCGCCCAGCCGTATTGGTCCCCGGGGTCGCAAGTCCCCTGCGCGATACAACCCGCGGTATAGATATTTTGGTGGTTCGGGAGAACAGCGAAGGCGAGTATTCAGAAGTTGGTGGACGGGTATTCCCCGGAACACCGGACGAACTCGCAGTTCAAGAAGCGATCTTCTCCAGAAGAGGCACCGAAAGAGCAATTGAGTATGCGGTTTCTCTAGCCAAGAAGCGCTCCAAGCGCGTTGTGTCAGCAACGAAGTCCAATGGAATAATCCACTCCATGACGTTCTGGGACGAGGTGTTTCACGACGTCATGGCACGCCACCCTGACATTGAGGGGCGGCTGATGCACGTCGATGCGCTCGCCGCGCGCTTCGTCAGTCATCCGCACGATCTTGATGTCGTCGTGGGGTCAAACCTCTTCGGGGATATCCTCACCGACATCGGTGCGGTCATCGTGGGAAGCATGGGAATGGCGCCCTCCGCGAATTTGAATCCCACCGGTGAGTTCCCCTCCATGTTCGAACCTGTGCACGGCTCAGCCCCCGACATCGCGGGGCAAGGAATTGCCAACCCCATAGGTCAGATATGGTCAGCTGCCATGATGTTCGAACACCTCGGCCGGCCCGAAGCGCACGAGGTCATCATGCGCGCGATTCACACCGTTCTGGGGGAGACGCACACTCGAACCCCAGATCTTGGCGGCACATCGTCCACCTCTGAGGTCACCGCCGCAGTCATTGCGGCAGTGAAGAATCAGGAGTCATGATGAACTCTCCCGTGCGACCAGCGATAACCCCTCGCGGTGAGGAAAAGCTGTACTTCGAGGCGTTAGCGCGCCACGAGCTTGTCTACCAGCGCTGCGACAACTGCCAACGGGTTCTTTTCCCGCTGCGCCAGGTCTGCACAGGCTGCTCAGGAGAGAATTTGAGCATTGCCACCGCCGTAGGTCGGGGGACGATCTATTCCTTCACGACCCAACACCGACCCTCACACCCGTTTTTTGCCGACGATGTCCCCTACACACTCGTTTTGGTGGATCTTCCCGCGGGAATTCGTGTGTTTGCCAATCTTGTGGAGGCAGCCGAATCGGATATTTATGTAGGGGCTTCAGTGGAAGCCGTCTTCGATGACTGTGACGATGACCTCACCCTCTTGCGTTTCCGCCCCGCGAGTGATTCTGAGGAGCGAGCATGAGCATCAGAGGAACAGCGGCCATCGTTGGTGCCGCACAGCTCGATACCTTCAGCTCAACAGGGCGCTCTCCTCTCGGGCTCATGAGTGTGGCGGTAACCCGGGCCTTGGCCGACGCTGGACTGTCACTGGCCGACGTCGACGGACTCTTCACCGCGTCGTCCTACTACGCTTTCCCCACATTGACCCTGGCTGAAAACCTAGGCATTTACCCCCGCCACATGGACTCCACAGCCCTCGGTGGTTGTTCTTTCATTGCTCAGCTCGGGCATGCTGCGGCGGCAATCCAAGCAGGCCTCTGTGACGTTGCGGTCATTGCCTACGGCAGCACACAGAAAAGTGACGCTGGAAAATTGGTCAGCATGGCAGAAAGCTCCGTCTATGAGCAGCCTTATGGGCTGATTCACCCAATTGGCGCTTTTGGCATGGTTGCTCACCGTCACATGGCGGAGTTTGGCACCACGAGTGAGCAGTTAGCCCAGTATGCGGTCTCGGCTCGTGAGTGGGCCCTGTTGACCGACACTGCACCATACCCCACCCCATTAACAGTGGATGAGGTGCTGAGCTCCCCGATCATCACGTCTCCTCTGCACAAACTGGATTGCTGCCTCGTTACCGATGGCGGTGCGGCTGTTGTGGTGACTTCTGCCGAACGCGCTCGGGATTTGCGCTCCGACCCGGTCTATATATTGGGCTCCGGGGAAGCAATCAACCACCGGAATGTTTCGCAAATGCCAGACCTCACATCGACGGAGGCAGCCCGCAGTTCCCAGCGGGCTTTGGCTATGGCGGGCGTGGGAATAAAGGACATTGACACGGCCCACGTCTATGACGCCTTCACGATTAGTCTCCTGGTGCTCCTCGAAGACCTCGGCTTCTGCAAGAAAGGCGAAGGTGGTGCCTTTGTTGAAGGTGGCCGCCTAGCACCCGGGGGGCAGCTGGCTCTCAACACCAATGGTGCGGGGCTTGCCCAAGTCCACCCGGGAATGCTGGGGATGTTCCTGATTGTCGAGGCTGTGCAGCAGCTCCGCGGAGATGCCGGTCGTCGCCAAGTGAAAGATGCCAGCGTGTCTCTGGTTCATGGCATGGGGCTCACCCTTGCAGCGCACGCAAGCGCAGTATTGTCCAATCAGCTCGACGTCTAAGTTTCCCGCTTCATCCACGCATCATCGACCGAAAGAGGCCACCATGCAATCGGCAGACCATGTCACCATCACCGTGCTGGTGGACAACTACATCGATATGCTCATGCAGAATTCCCCGACCGTTACTCGTCAGGGAATGCCCGAGCACTTTTTACCGCGCCGAGGCACCCCACTGGCAGAAAACGGCATTTCTTTCCTGATCAAGGCAACCACTGCTGGCCGCACCACAACAATCCTGTTTGACGCGGGAATGAGCGGGATTCCCATTCTCCACAACGCCCGGGTGCTGGGTATCGACTGGGATGACATCGACCAGGTAGTCCTCAGTCACGGCCACCCCGACCACTTCGGCGGAATTTATGCGGCTCTCGGCGCAATTGGACGCCGTGTTCCGGTCGTTGTCCATCCGAGCGCCTTCCACCCGAGATCCATCAAGCGCGCAGACGTAATGCTCCAGTACTTCAACCGTGACCTTACCGAGCGGGAACTTACGGAGGCCGGCGCAGCCATTGTGGCAATCCGCGAACCCCTCGACATTGCTCCCGGAATCATGACCAGTGGTGAGATTCCCATTGTTCATGATTTTGAACAGGAAGTGCCTGCGGGACGCATCAGCATTCGGGATGGCCATGTTCACCCAGACCCTATTGAGGACTATTTCACGTTAATCATCAATGTCACCGGGGTGGGACTCATCGTCCTTGACCCTTGCGGACACTCCGGTGTGATTAGTTCACTCGACCATGCCAAAAAGGTGTCTGGGATAGACACCCTCCATGGAGTGATGGGCGGTTTCCACCTCGGACACGCAGGAATAACCGACGAGAAAATTGGCCGAACGGTCCAAGAGTTGGTCGCCCGAGATCTCAAGCTGGTCTCTCCGATGCATTGCAGTGGTTTCAAGGCCCAAAAAGCTGTTGCCGAGGCCATGCCCGATTCGTTCGTGCTCATGACGGCAGGCGCCGAACTCGTCATCACCGCGAATTCAGCGCACTAGTTCAGTTGCCCGAACTAGGGAAGTGAGACAGTGACCGGAGTAATCACAGGCTTCACCGTCATTGCGTCGATTATTCTTGTCGGCTGGTTGCTGGCAAAAACTCGACTGCTCGGGAAACGAGTTGACCACGAACTCTCCCGGCTGTCGTTTTTCGTCCTGACCCCATCACTGCTCTTTACGGTGCTGTCACGTTCCGACCCGCAAACACTGTTTTCTACGCTGATACCTGTCTCAATGCTGTCGTCGATATCAGTGTTCCTCATTGCAATAGTGGTCGCGCGTTTCGTCTGGCACCGAGGGGCTGCAGAAACCACAATCGTTGCAGTGTCCTCCGGCTACGTTAATGCCAATAACATTGGCATCCCCATTGCCCTTTACGTATTGGGAGATGCAGCCCTGGCTGCACCCCTGATCCTTCTCAACATGCTCATTTTTGGTCCCATCGCCCTCACCGTCCTAGACGCGAGCACCACCGGCAAAACATCATGGGTCCGGGTGGCGCTCCAGCCCATCAGAAACCCCATCACGATCGCCTCGGCGCTGGGGCTTCTCGTCACGACGTTGAGCATTTCGCCACCAGCAATCGTTATGGAGCCTTTTCGCATAGTCGGTGGTGCAGCCGTGCCCGTCATGCTGTTAACTTTGGGAATGTCGCTCCATGGCGCTCGAGTGCTGGCCCCCGGTAGTGGACGACGTGACGTCATCCTCGCGACCGGACTCAAGATCGCGGTTATGCCATTCATCGCCTGGGTTTTGGGGCACTTTGTCTTCGATCTTGGGGCGCAAGCCCTTTTCTCGGTGGTCGTTCTCGCCGCTCTTCCGAACGCCCAGGGAGTCTTTGCCTGGGCTCACCGTTTTGACCGACACGTGTCCGTCGCACGAGATTCAGTGCTGATCTCCACGTTCCTTTCTATCCCGGCACTGATTGTTATCGCAGCGCTTCTGTCGCCGGCCTAGTCGACGCGTCTACCGGGGAGCCCGGCCGTCTTGGCCCGCGGCAGCAGATCATAGGGCGCTATACAACAACTGTGGCGCCCTCCCGAAGGAGAGCGCCACAGTAAGCAAGCAGTTGACTACTTGAGGGTGACGGTTGCGCCAGCCTCTTCAAGAGCAGCCTTAGCCTTGTCAGCGGTCTCCTTGTTTGCGCCCTCGAGCACAACACCGGGAGCACCATCAACGAGTGCCTTCGCTTCACCCAAACCGAGGTTGGTGAGAGCGCGCACCTCCTTGATGACCTGGATCTTCTTGTCACCAGCAGCTTCGAGAACAACATCGTAAGAGCTCTTCTCTTCAGCGGCGCCACCGGCGTCGCCACCACCAGCCGCAGGAGCACCTGCTGCAGCAACAGCCACGGGGGCTGCTGCGGTTACTTCGAAGACCTCTTCGAACTTCTTAACGAACTCGCTGAGCTCAATGAGAGACAGATCTTTGAATCCATCGATGAGCTGGTCAGTTGAGAGCTTGGCCATTTTTTCTCCTTAGTTTTTCGTGTACTACACCGCTGGGATTAACCAGCGGACTCCTGCTTCTGGCGAAGGGCGTCGACGGTGCGAACGGCCTGTGCCAGGGGGGCGTTGAACATGTATGCAGCGCCATAGAGCGAAGCCTTGAAGGCACCTGCGAGCTTCGCAAGCAGGACCTCTCGGGTCTCGAGGTTGGCGAGCTGCATGACCTCGGCCGATGAAATGGGCGCGCCATCGAAATAGCCACCCTTGATCACCAACGCGGGGTTCTCCTTGGCAAAGTCACGCAGGCTCTTTGCCACGTTCACGGCGTCGCCGTGAACGAAAGCCAGAGCAGAGGGACCAACGAGGAGGCCATCGAATGCATCGATGCCCGCTTCCTTGGCCGCAATCCTGGTCAGCGTGTTCTTCACCACGGCATAGGTAGCGTCGGCTTGAATGCCACGGCGCAGCGTCTTCAGCTGCGTCACGCTCAAACCGCGATACTCAGTCAGCACAATAGCCGTGGACGTGCGGAAGTGCTCCGTAAGTTCGGCGATAGTTGCTTCCTTGTTCGCCATGGTGCTCCTTTTGATTGACGTGTGGTGGTGCCGAATCCCGAGGGAATGAAAAAAGCTCCGGCGCAAGCGCACGGAGCTCAGTCTTTGGATAAAGAACGAAACTTACATACACCTGCGCGGGCCCTCGAGTTGGTAAACCATCTCGATGCTTCGGTGAGGAGGAATTTCTTCTTCCCTACAACCAGCGGTCTTCGGTCGCCTAAGGCTACGACACCGCAGCCCTAGATGCAAACCTAGGCGGCTGGCTCACCCAGAGTTAGCTCCCTCACGTAATCGGCTTCTGTGGAATCGCCCACCTGAAAAAAACGTGTTCCCCTCAGAACAAACCCTTGTTTTTCGTAAAAGCGGTTTGCTCGGATGTTCTGTTGATTTACCCCAAGCCACACGGAGCCTGCCCCAGAATCCGCGGCTTCTGTAAGTGCTAGCTCCATAAGCGCTGTGGCCACGCCAGTGCCGTGATGTGACTCGCGGACATAGATTTTCGATAACTCGGCGGTCGGGCGCACCACCACTGCGGCCCGAATATCAGGATCAGTGGGTTCGCCGTGAACTGCCATGGCGTAACCCACAGGTTCACCGGCCTCTTCTGCCAGCCACAGACGGTGGACGTGGCTGGCGAGATAGCCCTCAAAGGACTGCTTGGACAAGGACGTCTCGATAAAGAGCGCGATGTTGGCCTCTGTGGTGCCCGGAGGGCACGCCAGAGCGAACGTGGCGGCCGCGACGGTAGCCAGGGCATGAGCATCGGCGGGGGTTGCCCGCCGAATGCTCACCGACACTGAATTCCCTAGAGTGCAGTCACATCCAAAGGAATGCCCGGACCAAAGGTGGTCGACATGGCTGCCTTCTGGATGTAGCGACCCTTTGAGGAGGAGGGCTTCAAACGCTGAATTTCTTCAAACGCTGCGGTGAAGTTCTCCAGCAGCTGGTCTTCAGAAAAGCTTGCCTTGCCAATCACAAAGTGCATGTTAGCGTGCTTGTCCAGCTTGAACTCGATTTTTCCGCCCTTGATGTCGGCAACAGCTTTGCCCACGTCCGGCGTCACGGTGCCGGTCTTGGGGTTTGGCATCAGACCACGTGGACCAAGGACCTTACCGAGGGTTCCAACCTTGCCCATGAGCTCAGGGGTTGACACCGCTGCGTCAAAGTTGGTGTAACCGCCAGCGACCTTCTCAATGAGCTCGTCGCCACCAACCTCGTCAGCTCCGGCTGCCAAGGCAGCCTCTGCTGCCGGGCCAGTTGCGAACACGAGAACGCGTGCAACCTTTCCGGTTCCGTGGGGCAGGCTGACCGTGCCACGCACGATCTGGTCTGCTTTGCGCTGGTCGACACCCAGTTTGATGGCCACCTCGACGGTGGAATCGAACTTGGCCGAGCTGGTCTTCTTGGCCAGTGCTACTGCGTCGCCTGGGGCATAGAAGTCGCCCTCGGTGATCAGGGCCTTAGCCGCCGTGTATGCCTTAGATTTTGTTGCCATTGTGTATCTCCGATTACTCGAGTTCGCGGTGTCTGAGCGTGGCACGCTCTCCCGCTAGAAAAAGGGGTGGACGTTAGCCGACGGTGATGCCCATGCTGCGGGCAGTACCTTCGATGATCTTGGCCGCAGCCTCAATGTCATTGGAGTTCAAGTCAGCTTGCTTCTGCTCTGCGATCTGGCGAACCTGCGCAGGGGTGATGTTGGCAACCTTGTTGGTGTGAGGGACTCCAGAGCCCTTCTTTACACCAGCTGCCTTCTTGATGAGCTCAGCTGCGGGAGGGGTCTTCAACACGAAAGTGAAGGACCGGTCCTCATAGACGGAGATTTCGACCGGAATCACGTTTCCGCGCTGGTCTTGCGTTGCCTGATTGTAGGCGTTGCAGAACTCCATGATGTTCACACCGTGCTGGCCGAGAGCCGGTCCCACGGGGGGCGCAGGGTTAGCAGCGCCTGCCTGAATTTGGAGCTTGATTAGGCCCACTACTTTTTTTGCCATTGTTTTTCCTTTATTTCTCGAGCATGACCGACTTGGTCATGCGCTCCCGCGCATCCGGCAAATCCGGTGTGCGGTGGTCTTGATTAGAGCTTGGTCACTTGGTCAAACGCAAGCTCAACCGGGGTTTCTCTCTCGAAGAGCGAGACCAGCACCGTGAGCTTACCGCTTTCAGGTTTGATCTCGTTAATGGTTCCAGGAAGCCCAGCGAAGGAACCTTCCTTGATAGTGATGGTTTCCCCGACTTCAAAGTCGACCTCTGCTGGGAGCATGCGCGATACGCCACCGCCCACAGAGATGGCAGCACCCTTGATGGGTGCAACATCAGCAACAGGGACGGTGGACTTAAGCATCGTGAAGGCTTCTTCAAACCGCAGAGGGGTTGGGTTGTGGGCGTTGCCCACGAACCCGGTCACACCGGGGGTGTGACGAACGGTGGACCAGCTGTCCTCGTTCAAGTCCAAACGCACGAGTACGTAGCTAGGAATGCGGACACGGGTGACAAGCTTGCGCTGGCCGTTCTTGATCTCCACGACGTCTTCCATGGGCACCTGGACTTCAAAGATGTAGTCCTCCATGCCAAGGGAAGTACGACGGTTCTCGATGTTCTGCTTCACACGCTTTTCAAATCCGGCGTAGGAGTGAACTACGTACCACTTGCCGGGCTTGCGACGAAGCTCGGTGCGGAACTCTGCGTACGGGTCTTCTTCCGCTGCGGTGTCCTCAGCGTGCGTGTCGGCCTCGTCGTCAGTGGCCTCCACAGCTGCATCTGCCTCTTCCGGCGAATCAATGTCCAGTGCGTCGTCCACCACGGCGTCAGCCTCGGGGTCGACCGCGTCGTTCAGGGCTTCCAATGCCTCTTCGACGTCAACTTCGGTGTCGTCGACGACGTGCATGGCAAGGCTCTCAGCAGCGGCCGATTCACCCTCTTGCTCCTGCAGGGGCATGCCCTCCTGAGCCTCATCCTCTTCAGAGGACTGCTCTGCTGCAGTCGCAAGGTCGATGTCGCGGGCCATATCTTCAGACACTGTGTTCTCTTTCTTCTTC
>JBIILX010000087.1:0-5136 GCA_044338275.1 Pontimonas sp. | reverse complement strand
GCATACTCCAAGTCATTGGCAAAGCGTTGCCTGGTCCCGCTATCCCACGCGTGGGCACCGCTATCCCACGCTTCCTTGAGTGGCACAAAGTGGTCAATGTCAAAGCTTGAAGCATCGGTAGTGGTCACCCCATCAAAGGCTGAATACCAGGTTCCCCCAGAGAGCGAACACCCTGACCCAATACTCACCGGTGTTGTCGACTCAGCAATCAACACTTCACGTCGGGAATCACACCCATCGCCATCGGTGTCAATCCAGTGCCTAAAGAGATCCCTGTCATAACCAGACTGCACCTCTGGTTCCACCCGCAAACGAGACACCAAAGCCTCAAGCCCGCCCGTGGCACCGGCATTGGAGTCAACCGGTGGCGCAGCCTCCGGTGCGGTCTCCGGGTTGAGCTCAGAATCAAGCTCCTCGTCCTCGGCAGCCACCTCGTCGGTGGCCAGGTCACTATCGGTGCTCACGTCAGGGGCGTTGCCCCCTACCGGGGGCGCATCGCCATTGGCAGGGCCATCTTGATCATCGCTTGGCGCAGTGGTCTGCTGTTCCGCTGTGGTCGAGGGGCTTGTAGTGCTGGGAGGTGTTGCGGGTAGTGGGACGAGTGCCCCAGAGACCACAGAGAAGGCAACGAAGGCGGCAAGCCCAGTAGCAAAGACTTTCCAGCGCGGGCTGGTTTGTGAGAGCCCTGCGGTGGGCAGGGACACAAGAACTGCAAGAACCAACCATCCAATGACGGGGATAAAGCCAAGAAATGCCGTGGCCCAGTGGATACCGGCGTCACGCAGGCGCTTGATTACAAGAATCAGAACAGCCACGACCAGCGGTGCGCCCAAGGGGATACTCAGCCACAACGGGAAGCTTGCCTGGCCAAGAAGCGCACCAATCACAACGACGGGCAGTAGGCCCAGCAGCATGGTGCGCCTGGAGACCACCCCAGAGAAGGACATCCACCCAGGCAAACCGTCGTGCACAGCACGAACCCTGGCGGCGAAGCCCCGCACTTTGTCGACTGTCTCATCCATCACGCCCCAGTCTGGCAAAGATGAGGGAAACTTGTGCACCTATTGACCCGACCCGGTGCGCTCCGTAGCGTTGCCCTATGAAAACACCTGCCGCACTGCTCACTCTCGCTCTGGCGCGGCGGCTCGCACTGGGCGAGCACAGCCTGAAGAACGGTCACGTGCGCGCCCTCTCCCCTGGCACGCAAACCCTGAACAATCAATAACGCTCCGAGCGCCAGCCGTGCCGCGTCATAGTTGAGAGCAAACGCTCCCGGCGTATCGACATACTTCACCATGTCGGCCGCGACTAGGTGGTCACGGCCGAGCGCCAGGTAGTGCTCGGCTAAATCGGAGTTTGCGGGAACCCTCTGGAGCTGCGCTTGGCGCAGAAGCTCGTCAATCTCGGCCCTGCCCTGCTCCCATCGGATCATCGCCGTCAACACCCATCGCCAGAGGGACTAGTGGTGAGGAGCGTAGTGAGTCGAGGAAACTGTCGGCGTCGTCCCTCCACAGCTGCTCTGCGACGATGCGAACGTTGACCTCTCGGCCCAGTAGCCGCTCTGCCTCGAGCGAGGCCTCCTCGATACGCGAGCGAGCCGGGTTACCAATAACCAGCACGTCGATGTCCACGGGCGCATCACCGGCAAAGCCTGCGCGCCTCGCCGCATAGGACCCATAGATGAACGCTTCGGCGATCCCGCTAATTGCTCCCAGCACTCTGGCCAGGACAACCTCGGGTCCATAGGTCAAGGCCAAGAGCTCACTGAGCGGTCTAAACGCCGCGCTGTCTTGACGAGCGGAGAGCAGCAGTGCTCGACCGACCGGCCGCTCACGCACAAGCCGGGCATCGACCAGCTTCCTTACCTCCCGGTGAGCACTGGCATACGGGGCGTCTGCCACTCGAGCTAACTCGGCGGTAGTGAACCCTCTTTCGGGGTTCAAGAACAGACTTGCGAGGATGAGAGCCTGGGTGTCTGAGCGAAAGAGCGGCGCAAGGGAGGGAGCCTGAGTATTCACATAAACGATAATACTATCGTGTATGTGAATTACAAGTTCGGTGTGTGTTTAGCGTCACCTTGGTGATGAAGGCGTAGTCTCCGGCACGGGTCTCCCGCAACTTCGAGAGTTCCCACTGGGACTGCAGGTTCAGCCAAAACTCAGGACTCGTGCCGAAGCAGGCGGCCAGGCGCATCGCCGTGTCCGCGGTAATCGCTCGCTTCCCCCTCACGATCTCACTGATGCGAATGGGCGGAACATCTATCGCCAGCGCCAACGCCCGCTGGTTTATGCCGAGCTCCACCAGAAACTCCTCGTGCAAAACCTCCCCGGGCGACACAGGTCGCCCGGGGACAAAAGGCTCTCGAAGGCTTTGAGCGCGTCCGGTGTCACGAGTGATAGTCACTGAGCTCAACTCCTTCCGGGCCATCAATTCCCCACTGGAAAGCAATGCGCCACTGTTTGTTAACCCGAATGCTCCAGGTCCCTTCCCGCTTTCCGGCTAACTTCTCTAGCCGGAGGGACTGAATCGCCGCCAAATCCTGCATAGAGCTGGCCGCATCGAGGATAGAAAGTTTTCGCGTCGCTGCCACGCAGAGCTGAGGGTGCCAGCGTCGCGCGTAACCCCGAACAAAAAGCTCCTCCGTATCCCTTGCGCCAAAGGACTGAATCATTCGGTGAATATAACGCCATACGTTACACCACCGGCAGAGTTATCAACACACCGAAATGGTGAGCGCCGGTTTCGCCCTAAACAGCCCGGCGCCTGGCAAGGACCTCATCGAGGTTAAGGCGCTCAGTGGGCTTGGCTTCAAGGTCTCCCATGCGAGCAAAGGGTGACACCACAGCAAGACCTTCGCCGTCAAAGTCTTCGGGGCGCTTCGCAACAGCAGCTGATCGCGCTTGGCGCAGCAGTTCATCGCGACTGGGCAAAGTGTTCTCCGGCTGAGCTGTCTGTCCCGTGCGAGCCACAGGAACAGGCGTGGGAGTCCAGGCACGGGGGTCAGCCGTAGACAGGCTGGGGACATAGCTCGGGTGGGCTCGCCTGGCCTCGGCGCTTTCTCGGTTCACGCGGTTCAGGCGGCCAAGAATGGCAAACGAGAACGTTGCCACGGTGCTCGACGCCCAGATAACCTGCAGCGGCCAGCCGGCCAAGAATGCGGTCACACCAGCCACCGCACCTGCAGCGAAGGTCAGGGAAAAGACCTGCTTAGTGCGCCTGCGGCGCTCGTCAACGGTGAGCGTGCCACCCTGGGCGATGCGCAACTGTCGTTGCGCTTCGCGCTCTTTCTTAGCAATGGAGCGCGCTTTGAGCTCAGCTTTGATTTCTTTAGAGGCTTCTGTGGTGCTGGCCAGCAAACGGAGGGTCTGACCCAGCCGTGCTGCGTTAACTTCTGTGGCGTAATACTCACTACGCCTCATCCAGAGCGGAACGAGGTAGATCAGCCACAATGCCGCTGCCACCAGCAGCAGAATCGTGCTCCCCGCGCCTGATGTTTCCACGGGCTCTAGGTTACGAGCGCTTTGGCCACAATCCGGGTATTGGCACGCACCCCACAATCCACTACCTGGGCGGTAATGGCAGGGGGTTTCTCGCCTTAACCCAGTCCAACTCAGGAATTGTCGCTACCCCCGGTGGGACTTGAGCTGCCTCATAGCGGGGGAGAACCCCGCGAGGGACCTCCTCCACCACTAAGGCGAAGCAGAAGTGATCGGCCCATTTGCCATCGATGTGGATGAAGCGACGGCGCAGGCCCTCGTAGCGAAAGCCCAGTTTCTCAACCACCCGCAAAGACGCGGTGTTTTCTGGCCGAATACAGACCTCCATCCGGTGGAGGCCCTTCTCAAAGAACAAATAATCGGTGGCTAGCGCCACCGCGACCGGGGTGATGCCCTGCCCGGCAACCTTCTCCACCACCCAGTAGCCAAGGGTTGCCGAGGACAGAGAGCCATAGGTGATTTGTGAGACGTTCAGTTGCCCGACTACCTCGTGGTCGACCTCCAATACCAGCGGGAGGGCTGTGTGGGCCTTCGCCGCAGCCAGCAGTCCTCGAATACTGGAGCGAATGCTCAACTGGCCTGGTCGAATCAAGGGAGTTGTGGCCTCCCAGGGCTCAAGCCAGCCACGGTTATCACCGAGGGCCTGTTCCAGCACCCTCGCGTCTCGACGCCGCAGGCCTCTGGCCGTGACCAGACGGTGGTGCAGTGTGGGAAGCTCCACGTCGCCCTTAGTGTGTGGCCGTGAACTGGCGAAGCCAGGCCAGGAAATCTGGTCCCAAGTCATCGCGAGAACTAGCGACCTGAACAATCGCCTTCAAGTAGTCCAGGCGATCTCCGGTGTCATAACGACGGCCCGAAAACACGACTCCATAGACACCACCGGCAACATCGCCGGTTGCAAGCGCGTTCAAACCATCGGTCAACTGAATCTCGCCGCCTGAGCCAGGCTTGGTGGCCTCGAGGATGGGGAAAATCTCGGGTTGCAGGACATAGCGACCAATCACGGCCAGGTTCGAGGGCGCCGTGCCAGAGGCTGGTTTCTCCACGAGACTCGTGATCTTGACCACATCGTCCAGGTCAGTGGCCTCAACCGTGGCGATGCCATAGAGGTGGGCGGCTTCCGGCTCAACCTCCATAAGAGCAATGACTGTGGCGTTCTTCATGTCGTGAACGGCAATCATGCGCTCGAGCAGAACATCGCGCTCGTCGATGAGGTCATCGCCGAGCAAGACGGCAAAAGCCTCGTGGCCCACGTGCATCTGCGAGCGCAGCACTGCATGCCCTAGACCCAGTGGATCCCGCTGGCGCACATAGTGCAGGGTTGCCAAGTTTGTGGAGCGGAGCACAGCGTCTAGCCGGCGCTGATCGCCCTTGGCCTCCAAAATGGCCTCGAGCTCAGTTGCCCGGTCAAAATGGTTTTCCAGCGCGTTCTTGTTGCGGCCAGTCACCATGAGGAGATCACTGAGACCAGCGCGCACAGCTTCTTCCACCACGTATTGGATGGCCGGGGTGTCCACAACGGGCAACATTTCTTTGGGCATCGCCTTGGTCGCCGGGAGGAACCTGGTCCCAAGTCCGGCGGCGGGAATTACTGCTTTTGTGATGGGCATCCCTCTATCGTAATCCTCCGCCCTACACT
>JBIILX010000020.1:0-17776 GCA_044338275.1 Pontimonas sp. | reverse complement strand
ATAGTGTCAAGGATCAGGCGACATAAAAATGTCAACCATCACCCGAAGTAATACAAATCACACTGCGCCCTCGGCAGGAATCGAACCTGCGGCCCAAAGATTAGAAGTCTTCTGCTCTATCCGCTGAGCTACGAGGGCTTTCCCCCACAGTTTACAACTGCGGGTACCTGATCCTTCAGCGATGAGGCCGCATTACGCGAACTACCGGGAGCGATGCGAGCAATCAATGCCGAGGTGGCGGAAGTGAGGGCACATTGTTCCTACACTGGGTCATATGAAGAGTGACCTTCGCTGGCTGCCCGGGTTCCTGGCCCTGGGGCTCGTGTGGGGATCATCGTTTCTTTTCATCGACCTCGCGTTGCTGAGCTTCAGCCCCGCTGGGATCGTCTTTATGCGAGGGCTTCTCGGCGCCGCTAGCCTGACGTTGATTCTGGTCATCCGACGCGACCGCCTCCCTGCTTGGGGTTTCCACTGGGTCCACATCGGCGTGGTCGCTCTTTTGCTGAATGCGATTCCGGGTTTTCTCTTTGCAGTCGGTCAGCAATGGGTACCAAGCTCCCTCGCCGGAATCGTGAACGCCACCACACCGCTCATGACGGTTTTGGTTGTTGCCGTCGCATTTCGTGATCAGAAACCTTCGGCGAACCAAGTGCTCGGCATACTCGTCGGTATCACGGGAATCATCTTGGTGACCGATGTCATCGGCGAATTTGAAGGAGCAACCGTCCTCGGAGTCGCGATTCTCCTCGTGGCAACACTCTCCTATGGGGTTGCTATGCCCTACGCGAAGCGCCACGTCACTAATTTGCCCTACAGCCCCTACGCGCTCGCAGCAGCTCAGGTTGGGGTTTCCGCGGTGATTACGGCTCCGGGCGCGCTCGTGTCGGGAATACTCGTCCAGCCACTCAGCGCTTCAGCGTTGTGGGGCATTCTCGGGCTGGGGGTCCTGGGGACAGGGATTGCGTATGTCTGGAACTACAGAAACATCGAACTCGCTGGGAGCGTGATCGCATCAAGTGTCACCTACATCACTCCCGTGGTCGCCGTAGTGCTTGGAGTGTTGTTCCTTCGCGAGACACTCTCCGTCTCACAGTTACTCGGCGGTGTACTAGTTGTTCTCTCAGCACTCCTTGTTCAGGAACGCTGGGTGCCAATCCGCAGAAAATAGGTCGCACGCTCACCGCACGACCTGCCACGTCTCCCCCACTAGCCTTTAGGTAGTGCGATGCGGGGGCGGGGTCTATAGTCGGGAAGTCTTCTGCTCTATCCGCTTGGCTACGAGGGCCAGGGAAACTAAATTCCCTCAGAGGCCAGAGTGCAGGCGGAAGATTACAGGCTTCTAGCCTCGCCTTACGCAGCCACTAACGGAACAAACCCAATAGCAGAAAGAAGCCCCCTGCGAGAATCGCTGTCGCCGCGACAGCGAGCCCTGGCCACAAGTGCCACTCATTTATTGCCTTCACCCACCGCTTGCCAGCCATCTCTCGGGTCCCCTGTTGTGATCTGCGAGCGCTAAAGAATGAGGAGCACGAGAGCGGTCAGCAACGCCAAACTGAAAATAACCATCAGCGCTCGCGTGTACAACAGGTATGAACCGCTTGAAGCAATGCTTCGCGAGAGTCCGCTGGGGTTGTCAATCGCCTGAAGCTCCTTCACAATCGTCTGTGCCTCACGAATAACAGCCAACTGGTTCAAAACGCTGAGAGCTCCGACGGTCACAAGGAATAACGCTGCAAAGGCATGCGCGTAGGTGTAATCGCCATCAAAATAACCCATCAGTGCCGTGACGGTAATCACGCTAAGAGCGACGACAGACGGCATTTGGGCGGAAATAATCTGACGCCTCTTGTCGTTCCACAGCTCGACGAGATTCTTTTCATCCATCGTTTCTCCCTTTTTTTCCCGCAACCTGGCGGGCTACCTTAACGGTAACAGGGCAGGGTGGGGATTCCAACTGAACCCGCGGGAAGGTTGCTACTTGCCGCAGTTGATGCCTGGTGGGTTGTGCTTCAGTTCCGGGGCTCCAAGACAGCAACTCCACTGCGCGCAGCCTCGGTGGCCAGCCCCCGATCTGTGGTGGCAAGAGATGCGCCAAGCCCCGCCGCCAGGTGCAGTGCAATCACGTCTGGCATTTTCAAGGACGTCGATGCCCGCAGTAGTGCAAGAGCTGGTCCATCATCTGCTGCCACTGTGACTATCTCTATGTCAAGCCCGGCGATGTTCTGCTCAAACTCCGCCACCTTGCCTGCTCTCGTTGGATGAACCAGCACCTCCGCATAGGTAAGAACCGACATCGCAAGTGTGGCGTCAATAGTGTCAAGGAACATTTCTCTCGCCCACGTGTGGTGGCGGTCCTCAGAGTCATGCAGTGCAATGAGAGCACTGGCGTCAAGAACGACTACGCCGGCCATTCGTCCCGCACGGAAGAGCGCCAATCAGCAGGCCACACTCCAGTGAGGCTTCCAGAAGTCTGATCGATGGCAGCACGTCGAGATGCCAGGCGGTTGTTCTGCGCAGTCTCTACCGACTCAATACCCGCACTCAGAACCCGGCGCAGTAACCGCCCCTTGTCGCCTGCGTCCTCCGGCCAAAGCTCAGCTGCTCGCTCGAGGGCCGCTGAGAGCGCATCGGTCTCCGTAATCATGTGCCGGGGGCGACTGGTGGGCATGAGGCAAGTGTAACACCCTGCGCACTGGTGTTGCACTGATGTCTGGGCAGGCGTGATGCGTTAGCGGGCGATGAGAGCCTGAAGCTGGGTCACGTGCTTCGGGGTGAGCTCATCCAGTTCTGTGACACCAAGAAGCTTCATCGTGCGGGTCATTTGCTCGGAGAGAATCTCGAAGGTGCGATTAACGCCTGCTTGCCCGCCGGCCATCAGGCCATAAAGGTAGGCGCGACCGACCAAAGTGAACCTTGCGCCAAGAGCAACGGCGGCAATGATGTCGGCACCCGACATGATGCCGGTGTCCAGGTGAATCTCGGTGTCTTTGCCCACCTCTTTGACGACCTTCGGAAGCAAGTGGAAGGGAATGGGTGCCCGGTCGAGCTGACGACCACCGTGGTTGGAAAGCACGATGGCGTCCACACCAAGCTTCGCGAGCTTCTTGGCGTCATCAACGGTCTGAACACCTTTGACCACGAGCTTGCCAGGCCACTGCTTCTTGACCCACGCGAGATCATCAAACGTCACCGTCGGATCGAACATGAAGTCCAAGAGCTCAGCGACGGTGCCCTGCCACTCGGAGAGCGAGGCGAATTGGAGGGGTTCCGTAGTAAGGAAGTCCCACCACCACCAGGGGCGAGGAAGGGCGTTGATGACTGTGCCAAGAGTCAAAGCTGGTGGAATCGAGAACCCATTGCGCTTATCGCGCAGTCTTGCTCCAGCGACAGGAACGTCCACGGTCACCATCAATGTGTCATAGCCAGCCTGAGCTGCGCGATCCACGAGTTCCATGGACCGATCGCGGTCTTTCCACATGTAGAGCTGGAACCACTTCCTGGCATCTGGACTCGCCTCAGCTACGGCCTCAATGGACTGTGTTCCCATCGTTGAGAGCGAAAAAGGGATTCCCCACTGCTCAGCCGTCTTCACACCGGCAATCTCACCCTCGGTATGCATCATGCGGGTAAAGCCAGTAGGCGCGATACCCACGGGTAGCGCACTAGGCTTGCCCAGCACCTCACGGGAGAGGTTCACAGCGGAGACATCCCGCAAAATCGCAGGATTGAACTCGATATTGGTAAATGCTTCGCGAGCGCGAGCGAGCGAGAGTTCCGCTTCGGCCGAGCCATCGGTGTAGTCAAAGGGGGCTTTGGGAGTGCGTCGCTTAGCGATGTCGCGAAGATCCCAGATGGTGAGGGCCCGTTCCAGACGGCGCTTTTTGCCGTTGAGCTCCGGCTTGCGAAACTTCATCAACGGGGCGAGTTCACTGGGGCGGGGGAAACGTCTCTTGACCACGTGGACCTGTTCTTTCGTTGTCGTCACAGCAGGGTGCGGAAAAATCAGTCTCTCATAACTATGTTGAGCAGCGATTCACCGGAAACCAGCCGAGAAAACTGCTGGGCTAGCAGCGCGCGCATTGCCGGCTCAAAAGCAGTCGAATTGCCCCCCACATGGGGAGAGATGATGACACCGGGAGCCCGCCACAACGGATGGTCGGCTGGCAGGGGTTCCGGGTTTGTCACGTCAAGCGCGGCGCGAATTCTGCCCGATTCCAACTCGTCAACGAGTGCGTCGGTGTCAACGATGGTTCCTCGTGCCACATTAACGAGGAGTGCGCCATCTTTCATCAGTCCGAGCCGGCGCTTATCCATCAGGTTGACGGTCTCTGGCGTCGCGGGGAGGATGAGGATGACCACATCAAAAGTGGGCAGCAAGTCCTCGAATTCCGCCATCGTGTGGGTGTCGCCCTGGCCGCTTCTCGTAAAGGCTTCAACCTCTGCACCGAAAGGCTCAAGGAGGCGCCCGATCGTCTGGCCGATGGAGCCGTATCCCACCAGGGCCACCCTCTTTGTGGCTAGCGAGGACTGTCCCCCAGAAAGCCAAGCACCCGAGCTTCGGGCAAGAATGAAGCGATCAAGTTCGCGGAGTGATGCAATCGCGAGCCCCAAGGCCAGCTCGGCTGTAGAAATATCGTGGACTCCCCTAGCGTTGCAAAAAACCAAGCCGGCTCGACGAAAGTCAACGGCGTCGTCATACCCGGCGTTTGGCAGCTGGACATACTGCAGAGCAGGCATCTGTCGAATAGGGTGGAGCCCTTCAGGTCCGGCCATGTACCGGGGAACGTAAAAAGTGACCTCCTGAAACGCGTCACCGCCGAGGGGTGCGCTAGAGGGCCCCAGCAGTGTCACCCCAGGGGGTGCATCCAGGTCGTCCCACTGAGTCCAAACGATGTGCCCCATCGACTCGATCCCCCCTTGTCTCTCACTCACTGCTGAGTCGACCCTATCTCGGGTGACTCTCTGCGACGAGGTCCTACTCGAAGCGCAGCGCGTCGACAGGCTGCAGTTTTGCTGCAGTTCGTGCTGGCCAGACACCAAACACCACTCCGACCAACGCACTGAAGCCCAGAGCCACAAACACTGTGGTCGGGTCGATGAAAAAGTCCCAACCTCCCAAGACCGAGAACCCATACGATGCCAATTGCCCGATGGTGAGGCCAATAAGGCCACCCAAGGTCGAGAGGACGACGGCTTCCATCAAGAACTGGGTCAAAATCTGTGACTGTCGTGCGCCGATCGCGCGACGAACACCAATTTCTCTCGTGCGCTCGCGAACTGAGACCAACATGATGTTCATGATTCCGATACCACCAACGACCAACGAAATACCAGCAATTCCGGTAATCAGAATGCCCAAAGTTCCCGTGACTGTCTTGATCGTGTCCTGAAGAGAGGCCTGGTTGAAGATGATGAACGTTGCGTCATCGTCATTGCGAACGTTCTTTGAGTAGCGCAGGAAACTCTCGACCCGGTACTCCACAGGCGACACCGCTTCCTGAGATTCAGCTTGGATGCGAATGACCGAGAGGAACGGGGACTTCGAGAACAGGCTACGTGCAGCGCCCTGAGTGATGTAGACATTTGCTCCAGAGCCAAACCCATCCGCATCATCCAAGACGCCGATGACCGTAAAGGCAAGACCATCGACTCGCACGGTGTCGCCAACGGACTCTTTCGTGAAGCCCAATTCGTCAGCACCGCGGGCGGACATCACGACAACCCGAGAGTTCTGGAACCCGGGGGATACCGGGAGGAACGAGCCAATTGCCACGTCCGGGTTTCCGAGGCTTTCATACTCGGGCGAAACACCGATGATGGTCGCGCTAATCGACTCACTCCCGTACGCGACACTTCCCACGGTGCGCACCTCTGTGCTGACCTTCAGAACGCCCTCAATGTCCCGAATGGCCACGGAGTCTTTTTCTTCTAAACCAGTGGGGGTCGATGCCGAAACCGTAATTTGATTGGCGCCAAGCGACTCTAGGGAACTGTCAATGCCCTGCTGTGCCCCCTGGCCCACCGCAGTCAGGGCGACCACCGCACTGACACCGATGATGATGCCCAGCATCGTGAGCCCGGAGCGGACTTTTGCCGCCGAAATCCGGCTCAGAGCCAACCGGAAGGTCAACCAGAGATTCATCGCTTTCTCGCTAACGCGTCAGCCTCGTCGCGCTCGATGAGGCCATCTCTGATGTAAACGCGCCGTTGTGCAGCTGCAGCGACCTCGAGGTCATGCGTAATCAAGACAATCGTGCGCCCCTCGGCGTTCATCTCCTTGAATACCTCCATGACCTGCGCGCCAGATGACGTGTCCAACGCGCCTGTGGGCTCATCTGCCAGCACAATGTCGGGGTTTGTTACCAATGCGCGCGAAATTGCCACACGCTGCTGTTGGCCACCAGAAAGCCGGCCACGGTCAAAGTCCAGGCGATCTCCGAGCCCCAGCCTGGTCAGGATCGCGGCGGCTCGCTTGTGTGCCTCTCGTGGACGCAAGCCCTGGTAGAGCAGAGGGGCCGCCACGTTGTCCACCGCGGAGGTCAAGGGCAAGAGCTGAAACTGCTGAAAAACGAAACCGATGGCGCGCGAGCGCAACGCTGTGAGCTCGTTGTCGTCAAGAGTTGAAATGTCCTTGCCCGAGATTTTCACACTTCCCGCGGTGGGCCGGTCAAGGCACCCAATCAAATTCATCAGAGTTGATTTACCGGAACCAGAAGGTCCCACAATGGCGACAAACTCGCCACGCTCCACCGTGAGGCTTATGCCGGCAAGCGCGACGGTCGGCACCTCGCCGGTCTGGTACTCCCTGCGAACGTTTGTAAGCTCAACAACTACATCGCTCAATTGAGATCCGGGTTCTCTTCGGCGTCCTCTGGTGGGCCGCCGCCAAAACCAGTGTCCGTCGCCGGGAGCTCGCCATCAGAGCCAGTGACCACACGATCACCCTCCGCTAAACCGGAAACAATCTCGACGTAATAGCCTCCGCGAATACCCACCTCAACGTCAACGTTGGCAATTGTCCCGTCCTCAGACTGCACCCGGACGATGAAGCCCTCATCAGTCGGGACCAGTGCTGTGACTGGAGCGGCGACAACTCCCGTGCGCTGCTCCGTGGTGATACTGGCCTGGGCTGTCATACCGGCACGAAGCCCCTGCGGGGCGTTGGGAACACTGATTGTTA
Source organism: Pontimonas sp. (assembly GCA_044338275.1). GTDB lineage: Bacteria > Actinomycetota > Actinomycetes > Actinomycetales > Microbacteriaceae > Pontimonas. Next base: position 10,596 of record JBIILX010000020.1, on the reverse strand, counting down.
CCTCATAGGTCGTCAGAGACGCCCCCGAAGGATCAACCACCCCAAAGGGCGCTACATGGGTGACTTGCCCGACTCGGGGCTCATCAGGAAGCGCGTCAAACTCCACCGTTACTTTTTGCCCCACAGCAATACCCACAACATCCCCCTCGGCGAAGTCGGCGGTGACAACAAACTCATCAAGCGCGGCAAGGATGATGAAGCCACTGGTGCCCTGGGTTCCAATTGTGGTGGTTCCGATGGGTTCGCCCACCTCGGACGCGATCGCGACAACTGTTCCCGCCGCCGGGGCAACCATTGTGGCCCCCGCGAGGTCAGCCAGCGCTGAATTCAATTGAGCCTGAGCAGAAGCCTTGGCTGGGCCCGCCGCGATGACCTGCTGCTGAGCAGCACCCAGCTGTGCCGCCGCAGTCTCCTGCTGTGCTTGGGAGTTCTCCAACGCGAGGCGCCTGTTAGGACCAGACTCAAAGTAGCCGTCCACCAGGTTCTCGTAGTCCAACCGAGCGGCCAGTACTGCCTGCTCCCCCGCTTCTCGAGCCTGCAGGGCTTGAAGTTCGGCAGTTCTGGCACTAGCTACTCCCGCACGAGCGCTGGCAACCGCTGCCTCGAGCGCTTCGGTCTTGAGCGAGGCCAAGACATCGCCTTCGGCTACCACATCGCCCACAGCAACGTCGAGCGTCGCGAGTTGCGCGGTCAGCGCCCCAGTGAACTGCAAACCTAATTCGACCGCGGGGTCAACGGTGCCAGAGGCGGCCACCGTAACGTCAACGTCGCGCACCTGGACGGCTTCGGTCAGAACCGTGGCCTCTTCAGGGGCGCCTGCTGAGAGCGCAATACCGGTCCCAGCACCTCCGACAACGACGAGGGCCACAATTCCGGCTATGACTTTGGTTCTTGTCTTCACGCTCTCAACTTCTTTTCTGGGCATTGACCCCTGCAATCAGACTCCCCAGTCTGTACCCCGGGGCTGTGCGTCCGCTGATGGTTCCCCGAATGCGCGTCGTCATCGTCACTGCTGTCAGGAAACCGTTTCACCAAATCTATCCAAGGAATAGCGCGCTGGTTGCACTTTCGCTTGACGCGTAGAATACGAGGCGTGACTCAACTCCGATACACACTCCGCGCCGGAGCTGCCGTGTTTGGCCTCAGCGCTGCCGCGCTGATTGTCTTCCCGGCATTCTTCTTGGAGCTCCTTGGCCTCCAGGCGGATCTTCCCCTGATGTGGTCCATGGTCATGATCGGAATCACGCTGGTGGCACTGACGGGAAACATGGCGGTCGTGTCGGTGAGCGCGAGTGATGGCGGCGTGCGGATGGCCAGTGTGGTGATGCTCTTTGCTGCTGCGGGTCTTGGCATGATTACTCTGCTCATCCCCGTTGCCTACACAGGGTTCACGCTGGCCTACGCGGCAGTAGGATTTGGCTTTTCCCTCGCCTATCTCGTGGGCCTGCTGCGGGCGCGGCACTCGGGATAGACTCACCGGGTGGCAAACGGGAGTAGCAATCGACTGGTCTGGGTCGACTGCGAAATGACGGGGCTTGACCCCCAGGTCGACGAGCTAGTCGAGGTCGCCGTAGTCATCACGGATTATGACTTGAACCTGCTGGATTCAGGCTTCCAGGTCGTCATCAAGCCAAGCGCTGCCGCACTTGCTCAGATGGGTGACTTTGTGCGCGATATGCACACCACCAGTGGCCTTCTGGCAGAACTAGATTCGGGGCTAAGTCTCCCGGACGCCGAAGCGCGAATTCTTGAGTACATCACCTCGTTTGTTCCAGAGCCCGGTGTTGCCCCGCTGGCAGGCAACACCATTGGCACTGACCGCGCTTTCATTCAGAAAGAACTGCCCGCGGTGCACGAGCACCTGCACTACAGGAATGTGGATGTCTCCAGCATCAAAGAACTGGCCAAGCACTGGTTCCCGAGAACCTACTTCCAGTCGCCCGAGAAGAACGGTGGCCACCGCGCGCTGGCCGACATCATCGAATCCATTCGCGAACTGGCGTATTACCGCCAAGCGGTCTTCGTTGAGACGCCAGGCCCCGACACCAAGGCGCTCAAAACCATCAGCGAATCGATTCGGGAACACTGGGCCGACCGCCTGTAATACACTGGTGTCGCTTCACCACCTGTGGTGGGGCCTTGGTGGGTATAGCTCAGTTGGTAGAGCGCCTGGTTGTGGTCCAGGAGGCCGCGGGTTCAAGCCCCGTTACTCACCCCAAGTGCCTAGCCCGTCGTGACGGTCACGTCCGCGTTACCGGGGCCGTCGTGAATCGCTAGGAAGCGCTCTTCTTGTAGTGCCCAGCGCTGCCAGTGCGGTGCATAGAGCTCACCATCGCGCTCGAGCGCGCGACGTTTGCGAACATCCTCTGGGGCATCAACCCAAATCCGCGTGGCAGGGATGGCGAGCCCGTCACGGCGAATCGCGCCGCACCCCTCGAGGATCAACGGTGTTGTGTCGCGAAGATCAATCCAGTTGCCCGGCACCCCCGCTACCCAGTCCCACTGCTGGTAACGCCCTGGCAGTCCCTGCGAGATCGGAAGAAGAACGTTGCGGTGAATATGCCAGCTCCCGGCGTCAAGCCCATCCCACCCGGGATAAACATCATCAAGACTGACCAAGGTGGCTCCGGTCCGATCGGCCAGCGCAGTCGCGTAATCGGTCTTGCCCGAACCAGAGAGACCGTCAATCAACACCAAGCCCGCGAAGTCAGTGAAGTCGGTCATGCGACTCCCCCGTGGCGACCGCTGCACGCGAAGAAAAAATCAGCCACAACACAGCTACGGTCAGCACGATAAACACGTTGGCTGCAGCCATTGCCATACCAAGGTTTTCAGCACCCGGCCTCGACATCAGCCGGAACATCACCAGTGGCAGGGTTTCGTTGGAACCATATGTCAAAAAGCTTGCTGCACCGAACTCACCGAGGGATCCCAGGCTGACTAGCGCCCCGGCAACGAGGAGAGGTCTGATCAGCAGGGGAAGCTCAACCCATCCCCAGAGTTTCAGTCCCTCGGCGCCGTCCAGTTGGGCTGCCTCACGAATATCTCGGGAAACAGCACGGCGAGCGGGTTGGATGATCTGAAATGCCAGGGGGGTGAGAAAAAGGCTCTGCACAAGCGGCAGAACAAGCCAACTGCTGGCAAGAGGCGCAGGGGCATACCCTGAGAGAACCAATGCGCCGAGCCCGATAACCACCGGAGAAATTCCAATCGGCAACAGCACTGCGAGGCCTACTTTTTTTCGGCTCAACCACCACGCCAGCACCAGAGAAATCATGCTGGCCACCACCAGGTTACGTAACGAATTACCCGCTGCCTCGACGACGCTCAGATTCAGAATATCTCGAGTGCCGCGGCCCGCGAGGTTGACGACGTTGCCCCACAACCCTGGTCCCGTGGTGCTGGCTTTCTCAAACACTCCGCCCACCACCCAGACAATCGCAGCAATCACACCGAGCCCGAGAACGCGACCAACGCGGCTTTTGCCCGTGGCCTCTTCCCCCTCACCAAACACAGCCGTTGGCTGCGCGCCCAACTTTTTGGCCACCACAAAAAACCCGACCGTGAGAATGCTCTGCACCAGGGCCAATGTCGCTGCTGTGGTCAGGTCGAGGCGCTGCAAAGCAGCGAGGGCGATTTCGGTCTCGAGAGTCCTAATCGAGCCCTGACCGAGCGTTTGGACCAAACCAAAGCTCGTGGCTGAATAGAGGGCAACCAGTAGCCCGGCGGCGCCAAGGGCCGGGAGCTGCTGCGGGAGTTGAATGTGAACTCTGATGCGACAAGGGGTGGCGCCGTCCAACGCCGCCGCCTCGCTCTGATCGCGAGGGGTCATTGACGCGGCCGTGACAACCGCTATGAACCCTGCGTTCATCACAACATGGGCGCCAATGAGCGCTGCGATTGCCAGACGACTGTTGTCTAACAGGTCTCCCAGAAGGGGGCGAAGGGCTATTCCCACCAAGAAAGCGGGGAGGATAAAGGGGACCAACAACACCGTGGTCACCAGTCTTCGCAGGCGCCGAAGTGAGGCCAACCACTGGCCAATCGGATAGCCGACCACCAGTGAGACCACTGCGCTCATCACGGCGATGAACGCAGTGGTGCTCAACAATTCGAGGCTAGTTGTCAAAGATTTTCGACCAGTCGCTCAACCACTTCTCACGGTTCGAGTTGATGTCCAGGTTCTCGCCAATCGTCGAGGTAGCGGGCTGGGCAAACGCAGCCCACGATGCTGGGACGTCAGTCCCTGGCACTGCGGGATACACATACATCGCTTCGGCCACTGATGCCTGGAAGCTTGGCCCTAGGAGAAACTCCACTAGCGCAGCCGCGGCTTCCTCGTTGGCAGAACCAGCAAGCACCCCCGCAAATTCTGTTTGACGGAAGGCCTCCTCCACTAGCGCCGTAGTTCCCGCTTCGCCGTTGTCGAGGACCTCTGCCGAGGGCGAGGAGCAGTAACTCAAGACGATCGGGTAGTTACCGCCATAGCGGGTGAAATCGGTAAAGTACGCGTCCTCCCATGAGCCGGCAACCTTCACACCATTAGCGTGCAGCAGGCGCCAGTAAGACTGGACCCCCTCGGGGGTGGCAAAGCCGGCGTGAGTGCTCGCGAGAAATGCGAGACCCGGCGACGATGTATTGGGGTTAGAGATGACCACGAGATTCTCGAACTCCTCCTTCACAAGGTCCCTCCAGCTCTCCGGTGGAGTGGCGCCGTTCTCCCGAAACCACCCGATGTCGACGTTGAAGCACACATCCGAATAGTCGATAGCTGAGGGCTCACCCTTGATGATGTTTTCTTCGTCGGCCAGGCCGAGGAACGTGTTGTCGATTCCAAAGAACGCGTCAGCAACGGGCGCGTTCTTAGTCAGAATCAACTGGTTCGTGAGCGAGCCAGTATCTCCCAGGCGCAGAATTTCTAGTTCGTACCCGGTCTCGGACTCGAATTGCTCAATCAGCTCTTCGCTGATGACAAAAGAGTCATGGGCGGCAAGCCGCACCCGCGTATTTTCTTGGACTTGGCAGCCGCTTAGCGCCATCAGAGCCGCAATTGCTAGAGCTACGTGTTTCATCATCGTGCCTTTCATCAACATGTGTTGGATGGGGCACGGGATAGAGATGTCCTCCCTTCGCTGGCATAACCCAGATCAGGTTCGACGGTCGAAACCTCGCGGTTTCCTCTCAGCCCAACTTTCTTGGACTCCCGTGTACGACTCTTAGTTTAGGGCTTAAGACTTTCGCGAATTTTCATGCCCCACCGCAAGCTCTTCGCAAGCGGGTACAGGCCCAGGACCGTCCACTGCGGAATACGCAGAATCTTCTTGCGAAGCCCGTGGTGGTTGTAGGTGGTGTCGAAACGTTTTGCATAGGCGAGAAAGTCAGCGGGAGAATCGTCGACTCTCCTGGCGGACATTCCGGCGACCATTGCTGGCGCATAGACAATGTTGAACCCCTCGTCATAGAGGTGGACGGACAGATCGATGTCCTCGAACATCTCTATGTCCGCATCAAGACAAATGTCGTCCCGGACGGCTTCCCAGGCCTCTCGACGCAGCGCCATGTTGGTGCCAAACAGGAAGTGGTATCGCTTCACCAAGCGGGAGATAGCCCGTCTGGTGGTGTCATCCGCTTTGGCCATGTAGCGGCGAAGAGGCAGGTCATAGTAGATCACAGGACCGGTAGCGGCATGAACGTCAGTGTTGAGGAAGACCTTTTTGGTTTCTTCCACCCAGTTGGGCTCAACAATCGAATCGGAATCTATGCGCCCGATGATGTCGGAGGTGACGGCATCAAAACCCATGTTCCTGGTGGGCGTAATGCCCTGCGCCTCGTCTTGACGCAGCACAATCAGAGGAGCATCGGGGAATTCTTTCTTGAGTTTCTTGAGAATCGCCCTTGTCTGATCCGTCGACTTGTTATCGACAACGATGATTTCTTCGGCAGGAACCGTCTGATGAATAGCTGCCTGAACACAGGCTCTAATCGTGTCTTCCTCGTTGTAAGCGGGAATGACGATTCCCACAGTGGGAATTCGATCGGCTAATGGCATGTCAGTGACCCCTCAGGAGACTGGAGCTTGAAGTAATTGGACAACGACCTGGCCACCTTTGGTGGGTTGGGTATCGACGTCCTCGAAACCCCATCGTCGGTGGAATCGAAGACTACCGGGATTCGGCGGCTCCAGGTTGACTTCACACGTGACACGCTCGCGACCGTCCGCGCGCGCACGGTCAAAGATGCGCTCGTAGAGCGTAGATCCAAGCCCAAGCCCACGACTCTCGTCGGTAAGGACAATACGGTCGATGTAGAGATGGTTAGTAAACCTGGACTCGAAGAACACGTAGTTTTCACTCGGATAGTCAAGGCCTGGGTCCATAGCCATGACAAAACCCAGCGGCGTCCCTTCCTGGTCCTCGGCAATCAGTGCGAGAGAGCACATCGAGAGCAACCCCAGAATCTCTTCCCCTGTTGCCATCGGCACAGCCGGGTATCCGGAGTTATTGATGGCAACGAGCGCGTCGACGTCATCGTGGGTGCAGGGCCTGATTGTGGTCACCGAAGTATTCTCTCAGGCTCTACCACCCGAGCGTGCCAGGGGCGCCCTTAAAAGGTCCCGTGATGTGGGAGGTAATCCACCCGCCATAAAAATCGCCTTCTTGGGCTTGCACGACTTCGTCATTCACGGTGCACTGGTCCACCCGGCCCGGGTAGAGGGCAATGTGGTCCACGAGCTCCAGGTAGCCGGGGCTCGGGGCCGGATACCACCACACTGCCCGGGACAGACGGCTGCCACCGACCACAAGATCCGCATACGAGGCTCGCCCTTTGAATTCACAGAAGGTCGTGCCCTCCACTGGCTCGAGCACACTCAGATCCACATCCACTCGCGGAAGGTAGTAAGTGGGCGGGTGGGAGGTCTCAAGGATTCGAAGCGGAGACCTCGTATCGACAATGACACGACCGTGATGAGTGACCACGACGTGGTCACTGCAGTGCTCTAGTCGTGGGGGCCTGGGGTAGTCCCAGACCGACTCCGTGGCTGCCATGGCGCCTCCTCTCTGGACGATCTCTGCCTGTGAGGCTAACGGTCGAAACCTGGGGAATATCTTGTCCACACTTTCGCTAGGTAGTTGGCTTCTTTCGCGCTACGCTGAGCCCTGTCGTATTGAGCCGACAATTCTTATCCATAATCTTCGGATTGCGGTGTGCTCGTGTGAGTGTGGGGTTGGCGGTAGTTTCGACCGTTGGTTTCGAACGTCGAACCTACGCACCACAGCACCACAGAAAAGAGATACACAATGGCAACCGGAATCGTTAAATGGTTTAACGGTGACAAGGGCTACGGCTTCATCACTCCTGATGATGGCTCGGCCGACGTCTTCGCACACTTCTCCGCAATCCAGAGCAGCGGTTACCGCTCTCTCGAGGAGAACCAGCGCGTGGAGTTCGACATCACCTCGGGCCAGAAGGGCCCTCAGGCGGAGAACATCCGTCCTCTCTAGGCTTTTCTAACATCGCCTTAGGGCTGTGGGGTCATCCGTTTCGGATGGCCCCACAGTCATTTCTGGCCTGTGTTTAGATTGTCAGGATGAAGCCCCTGACCCGCGAACAGATCGTTGGAAGCCTCGTGAACATGTCCGAGGTGGACCTTCGGGTCATGAGCTTCCCTGGGCTTCACGAAACGCTCTGGGATGAACGTGAGTTCTTAGGCTGGCGCGACGCCCATCACCCCACCAAGGGCTATCTGGTCTTCTGGGTGGGTAGTGAGGCTAGAGGACTTATGGTCAGAAGCGCAGAGAGTTCCATGCCCGCTGGACGCTCCGCACTATGCGCGCTCTGTCACACCCAACAGCCCGCTCCTCAGGTCAGCTTGTTCGTGGCCCCAAAGACCGGCGAGGAGGGCGCAAGAGGAAACACCGTAGGTACCTATCTCTGTGCCGATTTGTCGTGTTCAGCGATGATTCGGATCGTCGCGACCGTCCCGGGTGTCACTGCGGCACAGGACACTCTGACGCTCAAGAGCGACAGTATTCGCCAACGCCTCGAGAACTTCTCGAGGCGAGTTATCTCAGAGAACGCCGCTTAGCGGCGACGGCCCATGATGAGCATCGGGATGGCAAACGCAAAGGTTGCCGTGAGGATTCCCGCGGTGAAGAGCCACGGGGCAAAGACCTCCGGGACCACAAAAGCGTAGGTAAACATGGGAAAACTAGCCAGAAACATAAGGGATGCTAGTACGACAACGAAAACGTTCATGATGTCTCCAGTATTCCATAACCTAAGGCCAACCCGATGACCACACTCGATGCCAGGCGTCGCCTGATTATTCGGCGTATTCGTATCGCCGGGTGGACTGCTGTGACCTCTCTGCTGGTCACTGTGGTGAGCTTTTTGACCTGGTTTCACATCGTGTTCACCGCCGAGCGTGACGCCACCCTCGAGGTTTTCCGAGACGATCGAATCCAGGTCGCTGAGGTTGATGGCTCCATCGTGATGGAGGCCACCGAGGGCAGGGGAACAACCGGCATTCTCTACTTCCCGGGAGCCCGCGTCGATCCCTACAGCTATCTGTATCCACTCTCCGAGATTGCGGCCTCGGGCGCGACCGTGGTGATCATGGATCCGCTGATGAACATGGCGTTGCTCGACACGAGGACCATCGACGAATTGTTACTCGCAGCCCCCGAGGTCAGCAACTGGGTTCTCTCTGGCCATTCCCTCGGCGGCGTGCGAGCCTGCATGGTGGCCGACCACCCAGATGTGGTGGGACTGGTGCTGATGGGCAGCTACTGCGCGAACGACATTTCTTCCACAGACATCCCGGTCCTTCAGATTTTGGCCGGTGGCGACGGGCTCATTGACGCCGAAGCGGTGACGGCCTCCGCCGGGCTATTGCCACCATCGACTCAGAAGATCACCCTCGAGGGCGCCAATCACGCCTCCTTTGGAACCTACGGAGAGCAGCCAGGCGATGGAATCGCCACCCTGTCTCGCGCAGAGGTTCGCGAGGAGCTCACCGCCCTGTTTCAGAGGCTTCTCGCGGGCGATTAGCCGAGCGAGTTTGCTCTCTCGATCACGAGCTCTCGCACTCTCGCGGCGTCGGCTTGGCCACCCATGGCTTTCATTACTGCGCCAATAACAGCGCCCGCGGCTTGTATTTTGCCATCGCGAATCTTCTCCAAGACATCTGGCTGAGACAACAACGCCTCATCGATTGCCGCTGTGAGGGCACCATCATCGGAGACCACCTCGAGTCCTTTTGCCGCAACGATCTCTTCGGGGCTTCCGCCACCATCGACCATCTCGGCGAGCACACTGCGAGCAAGCTTGTCCGTGAGGCGGCCATCATCCACAAGGGCCTGCAATGCGCGGATGTCTTCTGGGCCAGCGAGGCTGCCCGCATCAACACCGCGCTCGTTGGCAATTCTGCTGAGCTCCCCCATCCACCACTTGCGAGCAGCAGCAGGTTCCACGCCTGCGGCGATGGTGGCGGCAACTTCGCCAATCAAGGCGGCGTTCACGATGGCCTGGAAATCGATGTCACTAAAGCCCCACTCAGCCCTGAACCTCCGGCGCATCTCCACTGGCTGCTCGGGCAGTGCGGCGCGAAGCTCTTCGACAAGTTCCGCAGAAGCGTGGACGGGCAACAAATCGGGTTCCGGGAAGTAGCGGTAGTCATCCGCGTCGCTCTTGGGTCGACCCGGCGAGGTAACACCGGTGTCTTCATGCCAGTGCCTGGTCTCTTGGATGATGATGCCGCCAGCGGCCAAAATGGCCGCCTGGCGCTGGATCTCATAGGTCACAGCGCGCTCAATCGAGCGCAACGAGTTCACGTTCTTTGTCTCCGTGCGGGTTCCATAGGCCTTCTGGCCGCGCGGACGCAGGGACACGTTGGCATCACAGCGCAGGTTTCCGCGCTCCATGCGAGCGTGGGAAATGCCAAGGTTGCGGACCATGTCACGAATCGTGGAGACATAGGCGCGCCCCAGCTCGCCGGCTTTGTGATCCATGCCTTCAATGGTTTTGGTCACAATTTCGACCAGGGGGACACCTGCGCGGTTGTAGTCAACGAGTGAGTACTCGGCGCCTTGAATACGTCCGGTCGCGCCACCCACGTGGGTGAGCTTGCCGGCGTCTTCTTCCATGTGGGCACGCTCAATATCAACCGACACGATGCGACCATCGGCAAGCTCCACGTCGACCTTGCCCTCGAACGCAATGGGTTCGTCGTACTGCGAGATCTGGTAGTTCTTGGCGAGGTCGGGGTAGAAATAGTTCTTGCGGGCGAATCGCGACGAGGGCGCGATGGAGCAGCCGAGGGCGAGCCCCAGGCTGATCGAGTAGCGCACGGCCTGCTCGTTGACCACGGGAAGCGAGCCGGGGAGGCCGAGGCACACCGGCGTGACGTTGGAATTGGGCTCACCTCCAAACTCGTTCGGGGCCGACGAGAACATCTTGGTCTTCGTGTTGAGCTCGACGTGCACCTCGAAACCGAGCACGGGCTCGAACAGTTCGAGCGCCTTGTCGAAGTCCATCAGTTTTGCCTTAGCCATTAGGCACCACCTCGCGTTGATTGAGTAGGCGAAGCCGTATCGA
>JBIILX010000018.1:0-18091 GCA_044338275.1 Pontimonas sp. | reverse complement strand
GGCCGAGATGTCCTCGGGTGCAGCAATCTCAGCATCAGCAGCACAGGCTGCGAGACCGAGAGCCACGGCGCCACCGCCGGTTCCCGCGAGGAAGGTGCGCCGGGAGACCTGAGATTTCTTGGCCATCTTGATGAGGCTGCGGACCATGGGGTCTTCGGGTAATGGGCGATTCATCATCGAAACTCCTTTGTTATCGTTTTGGGGTACCGCTTGGTCTTGATAATAGACCTCCCGGCCCGCGCACTGCTAACACGAGACGTTACAGTCCTGTAAATCTCTGGCTATGCGCCGATGAAAGACATCACGTGCTTGATGCGTGTGTAGTCCTCAAAGCCGTATTGCGAGAGATCCTTTCCGTAGCCCGAGTGCTTGAAGCCACCATGGGGCATTTCAGCAACGAGCGGGATGTGGCAGTTAATCCACACCGCACCAAAGTCGAGGCCCTTCGCAAAGCGCATCGCGCGTCCGTGGTCCCTAGTCCACACGCTCGAGGAGAGACCATAGAGAACATCGTTGGCCATCTGGAGGGCTTCTTTTTCTTCCGTGAAGGGCTGAATGGTGATGACAGGTCCAAAGATTTCGTTCTGGATCGCGTCATCCTTTTGCTTCAAACCAGTCACCACGGTGGGCTCAATGAAGTAGCCGGAGGAGCCCTGGCGAAGCCCACCCATCTCAATGTTGGCGTTCTTGGGCAGAGCGCCAATCATGCTCATGACTCGGTCCATTTGGTTCGAGTTGTTGACCGGGCCATAGAAGGCATCCGGGTCGCTTGGCATACCGGTCTTGACGTTCTCCTTGACCCACTTGGTGAGCACGGCGACAAACTCGTCGTGAACGTTCTTATGGACCAGCACTCGGGTGGCTGCAGTGCAGTCCTGGCCGGCGTTAAAGAAACCAGCAATTCCGATTCCCTCAGCAGCAAGCTCAAGGTCGGCGTCGTCGAAGACGACAACGGGTGCCTTGCCACCAAGCTCCAAGTGGACACGCTTGAGGTCACTGGATGCAGCCTTGGCAACCTCCATACCTGCACGAACCGAACCGGTGATGGAGACCATCTGGGGAATCTTGTGGTCAATCATCGCTGCGCCACTGGTGCGGTCACCAGTGATGACGTTAACAACACCGGGTGGCAAGTGGAGAGCGCAGATTTCAGCGAGCAACAGCGTGCTCTGCGGAGTGGTGTCGGAGGGCTTCAGCACCGTGGTGTTACCAGCGGCAACGGCAGGGGCAAACTTCCAGACCGCCATGTTCAGCGGATAGTTCCACGGAGTGACCTGACCGATAACACCGATGGGCTCACGCCTAATCATCGAGGTGTGATCCTTCATGTATTCACCCGCGGCACGGCCCTCAAGGTTTCTTGCGGCACCTGCGAAGAATCGAATCTGGTCAACACTGACAAGAATCTCGTTCTCCACGAGCGAGCCCCGAGGCTTACCGGTGTCCTGCGACTCTAGGTCCGCAAAATCTTCAGCGCGCTTCTCCATCTCATCCGCAATACGGAACAGAGCGAGCTGACGCTCGGAGGGCGTGGTCTCCTTCCAGGACTCGAATGCGGTGGCCGCTGCTTGGTATGCGCCATCGACATCGGCCTGGTTGGAGATCGGGGAGTGGGCGTACACCTTCTCCGTGGCTGGGTCGACCAACTCGAGGGCATCCTTGCCCTTGGAGTCGACGTAGGAACCGTTGACAAAGTTTTTCAAAGTGCGAGTAGTCATGCCCATAACCTAACGCAGAGGCAACCCGTAGGTCTAGCCGGCAAAATTGTGTGCTTTTCGTTGCTATTTTCTAAATTGCTGAGTTTTTCGGTTGCCAAATGGCAAAAATAGTGCGAATATCACAGTATGCCTCGCGCAGAACTGACTCAACGGGTCGCGATTGACGACGCAGCAAAGGAAATTATCAGCTTGCTGCAGCGTGACGGTCGCATGTCCTATGCCGAAGTGGGCAAGCGAGTCGGTCTCAGTGAGGCAGCCGTGAGGCAGCGTGTGAGCAAGCTCACCGATGCCGGCGTGATGCAAATTGTCGCCGTGACAGACCCCAGTCAGCTGGGGTTCTATCGCCAGGCGATGATTGGCATCCGGGTGACCGGCGACGCACGATCCGTCGCCGAGGCAATCAAGAAGATCGACCAGGTCGATTACTTGGTTCTCACCACGGGCCGCTTCGACATGCTCGCTGAAATCGTCTGTGTCGACGACAACGAGTTACGCGAAGTCCTTCACGGTTCCATCCGCACCACACCCGGTGTGGTCGACACAGAAACATTCACCTATCTATCACTCGAAAAAGAACACTACGACTGGGGAGCACGATGACCATCATCGACAAATTACTGAAGACCGCGAAGGGCCAGCACCACGTGGCAAAGACGCCGCCGGTGACGAAGCGCCGCGGCAAGAAGGTTGAGACGCTGCAGGACAAGGCTCGCGATCACCTCTGGATGCACTTCACCAGGCAGGGTCCACTCTCCGCCGGCGCCGAGGTGCCGATCATTGTGAAGGGCTCTGGCCACCACATTTGGGACGACAAAGGCAAGAAGTATTTCGATGGGCTCTCCGGCCTCTTTGTCGTGAACGCAGGACACGGCCGTAAGCGCCTCGCCGAAGTGGCTGCCAAGCAGGCGGAAGAACTCGCGTTCTTCCCACTGTGGTCCTACGCCCACCCCGCAGCCATCGAGCTGGCTGACAAGCTGGCCGACTACGCGCCGGGAGACCTGAACAAGGTGTTCTTCACCACCGGTGGTGGCGAAGCAGTTGAGAGTGCGTTCAAGTTGGCGAAGCAGTACTGGAAGCTCATGGGCAAGCCCATGAAGCACAAGGTAATCTCGCGCAACATCGCCTACCACGGCACTCCTCAGGGAGCTCTCGCCATCACCGGAATTCCCGCGATGAAGGCAATGTTTGAACCGCTCACCCCCGGTGGGTTCCGGGTGCCCAACACCAACTACTACCGGGCCGAGGAAATGGGATTCCCCGGTGGTACCGAGGAAGAGTTTGGTCTCTGGGCTGCAAACCGCATTGAAGAGATGATCGAGTTTGAAGGCCCTGAAACTGTGGCCGCTGTGTTCTTGGAGCCAGTCCAAAACTCGGGCGGGTGTTTTCCACCCCCTCCCGGATATTTCCAGAGGGTCCGCGAGATCTGTGACAAGCACGACGTGTTGCTGGTCAGCGACGAAGTGATTTGTGCATTTGGGCGCATCGGCGAAATGTTTGCCTGCACGGCCTTTGACTATGTCCCAGACATCATCACCTGCGCCAAGGGCATGACCAGTGGTTACTCCCCCATTGGCGCGATGATCACCAGTGATCGCCTGTTTGAGCCATTCTCCAAGGGCAACACGACTTTCTATCACGGCTACACCTTTGGTGGTCACCCGGTCTCCGCTGCCGTGGCACTCGAGAACTTGAAGATCTTCGAAGAGGAGAAGATTAACGAGCACGTGCGCGAAAACTCCCCCAAGTTCCGCGCCGCACTCGAGCGGCTGCTCGATATCCCGATCGTCGGCGACGTGCGCGGTGCCGGATACTTCTTCGGAATCGAACTTGTCAAAGACAAGACGACCAAGGAGACATTCTCGGAGGCCGAGTCAGAGAAGCTTCTGCGTGGCTTCCTCTCCAAAGCTCTCTTCCAGGCCGGGCTCTATTGCCGCGCTGATGACCGAGGCGACCCCGTGATTCAGTTGGCACCGCCGCTCACGATTGGCCCCAAGGAGTTCGATGAGATCGAAGCCATTTTGCGCGACGTTCTCACCAGAGCCAGCAAGCTCCTCTAGAGGTAGGCCTCGTGGTCGACTACCAATCCTTGTCGCTGTGGCACGACACCCTGGGTGAGTCCTTCTCACCCAGGGCCAGTCTCACCAGTGCCGAGAGCCAGGCCCACTGGGATGTTGTCATCATGGGTGCCGGGTACACCGGCCTGTGGAGCGCGCTGGCCCTTGCCCAGCAATCACCCGACTTACGCATTCTCGTTCTGGAGAAAGAAGTCGCCGGATTTGGGGCTTCGGGGAGAAACGGCGGTTGGTGTTCAGCGCTCTTCCCCACGAGTGTGGGATCCCTCATCAAGCAACACGGACTAGAGGCCGCCACAGCACTTCGCTACGCCATGGTGGATGCGGTCGACTCGGTCGGGCGATGGTCGAGGGACCTCGATATTGACTGTGACTTTGTGGCCGGTGGCACCACCATTCTGGCCAGAAGCCCCATTCAAGAACACCGCGCTCGCGCAAGCCTTGCCGATGCGGCACTCACCCCAGCGGATAAGGCTGTGTGGCGAGACGCCCACGAAACCCTCCAGGCCACCGAGACTCTAGGGGCGGTCTTTGAACCCGCCTGCGCCAGGCTGCACCCCGCGAAACTCGTCCGCGGTTTAGCCAGCGCTGCGGAAGCGGCTGGGATCCGTATCGCGGAGCAGACCGAGGTTCTCCGTTACGAGGCGGGAGTTGTTATTACCTCACGCGGGCGCGTCAGAGGCGATGTCGTGATCGATGCGATGGAGGGCTACCGCACGCAGCTCAAGCAGACCAAGCGGCACTCACTACCCCTATATTCACTAATGATTGCGACCGAAGTGCTGCCGGATTCTGTCTTCGACTCAATCGGCCTCGAGCACGGAATGACGTTTGCGGACTTTAGGGCACTCGTTATTTATGGCCAGCGCACCGCGGATAATCGGATTGCTTTTGGTGGCCGAGGCGCGCCCTATCACTGGGGCAGTCGCGTGAAGCCAGAGTTCGACCGCGTGCCGCGGGTGTTCTCCGCGCTTCACCAGACGCTAGTCGAATTGTTCCCGGTCCTTGCTCCCTACGCCATCACCCACAACTGGGG
The DNA here is from genome assembly GCA_044338275.1 of Pontimonas sp. Classification (GTDB taxonomy): domain Bacteria; phylum Actinomycetota; class Actinomycetes; order Actinomycetales; family Microbacteriaceae; genus Pontimonas. The sequence continues at coordinate 13,265 of JBIILX010000018.1, read as the reverse complement.
TGGAGTGCTCGGTATTCCCCGCGACTGGCACTCATCGGTGACCCTGGATGGGGCAACCGGCATCGGCCGGGCAGGCGGTTATGTGGGCGACGGGGTGGGGCTTTCCCACCTGGCAGGCCTCACGCTTGCCGACCTGGTTCTTGGCAAGACCACATCGCGAACCGCATTGCCCTTTGTGGGGCACCAGTCACCGAAGTGGGAACCAGAGCCTCTACGTTACGCAGGCGCAACCGCAGCAATCGTGGGGGTCACCTTGGCCGATCGGATTGAGGCGAGGACCGGAAAACCGTCACTAGTCTCGAAGCTCATTGCCCCGCTGACCGGGCACTAAAGGCTGGGTTTGTCCTCACCGGGCAGGCTCACGTCTGAGACATAGGGCATCCTCGAGCGCGCAATCACAACCACGTCGGTGATGAGGCCAGCGAGCAGGGACGCGACGATGGTGAGAAACAACACCGTTCGATCAAGCCACTCTTGATCGCCAAGCCAGAAGACAATGGCGAGGAAAACCACGAACTTGGCAAGCCAGGTGCCAAGGACAATTCCAAAGAAGGCGGGGGCAAGCACATCGCCCTTGCCCAGGCGGAAACCCCAGATGATGCTGAGTGCCGTGAGGCCAAGGAGCGCAAAACCGAGTCCGCTGCCGACCAGGGCACCGAGCGTCCCAGGAAGCTCTGACACCAGCGCGCCCCAGGTCGCTGCGACAATCGCGATGATGCTCGTCACGATGGCACCCACGAATACGGCGCGTTTGGCTACTTGGGACACGGTCACGGTGAAACCTCCTGGTCGAGAGCGAGCGGTTCGTTGGTTGCGGGGCGATCAGGTGACAGAGTGACCAGGGCGGAGCCGACCAGCCCCACGATGATGATTCCCACCGCAAAATACCAGGCCACAAAGAGAAACATCAGAGTGCCAATGGCGAGCACTGCGGTCCAGGCGTAGAGGATCAAGACAGCCTGCTGGTAGGTGTGGCCCAGATCCAGGAGTCGGTGGTGAAGGTGGGCGCGGTCAGCATCAAAAGGCGACATTCCCCGCCGGAGCCGCCTACCCACCGCCCACGAGAAATCGACCAGCGGAACAATCAAGACGGCAAGGGGCAATATCACGGGAAGGAAAGCGGGCAACAGCTGCGTGGGGCTCACGGTGGCCGGGTCAATCTGACCGGTCACAGAAATTGCACTCACCGACATCATCAGACCCACCAAAAGCGAGCCCGAGTCCCCGAGGAACAACTTGGCGGGGTGCCAATTCAGTGGCAAGAAACCGAGCAGTCCACCCGCGAGCAAGAGAGTGAGGAAGGTTGCGAGGCTAAATCCCGTGGCGCCGGATTCGCCAATGGACAGCACGAAGGAATACAGGAAAAAGACGCCGGTGGAAATCAGTGCGACACCGGCAACCAACCCATCCAGACCATCGATGAAGTTGACCGCGTTCATGACCAACACAATGGCCAGCACCGTGAGAATGAGCGACAGGGCGGGCGAAAACAGTGTGATGCCGCCGATGGGCAACGAAACAATCTGGACGCCCTGCCACGCGACAACTCCAGCGGCGATGATCTGGCCAGAGAGCTTGGTCAGCCAATCCAGTTCGATGAGGTCATCGATAACCCCCAACGCGACCACAATGAATGCGGCTGCAAGAATCGAAAGAATCGGGCGCGGGTCATCGAAGACATCAGAAAACGCCTCGAAAGGACTTGCGATCAAAGCCGCCGTCGCCATGCCCACAAACACGGCAATCCCGCCGAGGCGCGGAGTTGGCTCTTTGTGAACGTCGCGCGGCCGGATCTCGCGGTGCCAGCGGTACTTAACTCCTAGGCGCCAGAGCACAAGTGCCAGGCCAAAGCTCACCGCGACCGCGATGATGGTGATGACAATGTAGGAACTCACAGGTCCCACTCTCCCCCAGCAACCCAGCGCAAGTCCTCAATGGCACACACTCCGTGGCGCACGACTTTCCACGGCCCCCCAGTTGCCAGGGCGGTGGCATCAACGATTGTCGAGCCCGGGTTACCCGATGCTCCGGTGTAGAGCGAGCCCACCCGACCCGCATCCACATACAAGGGCACATCATCACCGAACTGGGCCAGGGCTTCATTGGCGCGGAGGGCGGGAAGCTCACCGGTGCGGTTAGCGCTGGATACAGCCAGAGGCCCCGTCAAGCTCAACAATTCGAGTGCAACCGGGTGATCTGGCATACGAATAGCGACCGTGCCAGAGGTGTCACCCAGGTCCCACTCAACATCGGGGTTTGCTTCAAAAACAATGGTGACCCCACCCGGCCAAAAACGCTCCATGATGGCTCTCGCGCCATCGGGGACCTGAGTCACGAGTTTCTCCACATCGCCGACATTGCCAATGAGAACCGGGGGTGGCATGTGGCGACCGCGACCCTTGATGGCAAGCAACGTTGACACAGCCTCTGGCGAGAAGGCATCGCAGGCGATGCCATAGACGGTGTCGGTGGGCATGACAATGCACGCACCGGACGCCACGACGTCGCGGGCCTTCATAAGCCCCGTCGCTCGCTCATCGGGGTTGTCGAAGCTCACAATCACAGCGGACACGCCCCCAGTGTAGTTTGCCCACCGAGGGAGAGATTGAGAGCTGGCCCTAGGCTTAGGGCCATCATGCTGTTTATTTTTGACATGGATAACGTTCTCTACGAATACCGTTGGCGCCAGAGAATGGACGCTCTCACCGACCTCACCGGTTTTGACTTCCAGGAGCTTCGCTCGCGCTGGTGGCATGACGAGGGCGAATGGAAAGCCGAGGCCGGTGATCCAGACACCGGAGATGAGTATCTCCGTCTGGTCAACGAAGCCTTTGGGTCGTCAATTTCTCGGCAGCAGTGGGTCGATATGCGCAAGGCGGCGATGTCCTTCCGGCCCGAGGTAACCGAGTCGGTGGCATTTGCCGCGGAGTTTGGGCAGGTAACCCTGCTCACCAACAACGGAATCCTGATTGGCGAGCACCTCCAGGAAGTCTCGCCCGAGTTGATCCCCTTCTTTGGGGAGCACATGTTTGCGACCGCCCACTACGGTGCCAGGAAGCCAGACCCTCTCGTATTCGAGCGAGTACTGGAGAGATACGGATACTCCGGCGAGGACACTTTCTTTGTCGATGACACCCCTGAGAACCTAAGGGGCGCGCAGACGCTTGGCATCACCACCCAGTGGTTTTCACCGAAGGACTCGGGTGCCACCATCCGAGACAACATTCAGGCGTTTGTCGACTCGAGAAACTAGGGCGCTATCGCGTGGGTAAAGCGGTCTCGGCCAAGGAGATCCTGCTCCGTGTGAATCGTGCGGAAACCACTTTCTGCCAGTAGTTTCGCCATAGCAGCACCCTGAAGGTTCGAGTGCTCCATCATGAGCACTCCCCCGGATCGGAGTGCGTGGAGGGCAAAGACAACAATCTCGCGAACAACATCGAAGCCATCAGCGCCACCAAACAGAGCGAGGTGGGGATCGTGGGCAAACACCTCCGGGTCGTTTGGCATCTCGGCGTCTGGAATATAGGGAGGGTTTGCCACAATCATGTCGAGTGACGATTCAGCCTGGGTCGCAGCAAACTCGGCCACGCTCGCTGGCACCACCTCCACCGAGGGGGCCAAACGAGAAACGTTCCGCTCGAGATAGCCACACGCCTCGGCTGACACCTCGACGGCCACCACGGAAGCCCAGGGCACCGCCCTTGCCAGGGAGATCGCAAGGACTCCCGAGCCCGAGCACAGATCAACAACCGATAATCCACGCTCATCAACACCGAGAGTCTGCGCCATCGATAGTGCGCGCTCGGCGAGGGACTCCGTTTCGGGGCGGGGAATAAACACTCCTGGCCCCACCTCGACCTCGAAGTTCATAAATGGTGCTCTGCCGATGATGTGCTGAAGGGGCTCTCGAGCCTCGCGTCTCTGGACCAGTGGCTCGAGCACTGCGCTCAACTCAGCAGGGATCTCCTTTCCTTGGTGGGCATGCGCGAGTAGTTCACCACGAGATAACCCCAGTACTGAGCCCAGCAGAATTCCGGCATCAGCTTCTGGTGAGGGAACCCCAGCCGTGGCTAACCGATCGCGGAGCGAGGCGAGAGCCTCCGCGACTAACACCATTAGGCCTCGCCTAGAGCACTGAGGCGTTCCGCCTCATCGGCTTCAATGCAGGAGCGAACCACGGCATCGAGCTGGCCGTTCATCACCTGGTCCAAGTTGTATGCCTTGTAACCGGTGCGGTGATCAGCAATGCGGTTTTCGGGGAAGTTATAGGTGCGAATGCGCTCTGATCGATCCATGCCGCGAATCTGGCTCTTTCTGGCATCGGACTGCACGGCGGCAAGTTCTTCTTGCTGCCGGGCGAGAATCCGGGCGCGCAGCACGCGCATTCCCGCTTCGCGGTTTTGAATCTGGCTCTTCTCGTTCTGCATAGACACGACGATGCCGGTGGGAAGGTGGGTAATGCGCACCGCAGAGTCCGTCGTGTTCACCGACTGACCACCAGGCCCGCTGGATCGGAAGACGTCAATCTTCAAATCGTTGGGGCTGATTGCTACTTCCTCGGGTTCGTCAACCTCCGGAAAAATCAGGACACCGGTGGTGGAGGTGTGGATACGACCCTGAGATTCAGTAACGGGGACTCGCTGGACGCGGTGGACACCACCTTCGTACTTAAGGCTCGCCCACACACCTTCGGCGGGGTCTGTGGCGGAGGACTTGATTGCGACCTGGATGTTCTTATATCCACCCATGTCACTTTCTGTCTTGTCGAGGACTTCAGACTTCCAGCCCCTCGACTCCGCGTAGTGAAGATACATGCGCAGCAAATCTGCAGCGAAGAGAGCGCTCTCCTCGCCGCCTTCACCGCCCTTGATCTCCATGATGACATCGCGACCATCATCGGGATCTCTCGGAATCAGCAAGGACCGAAGCGTCTCTGTGGCTTCTTGCACAGCAGTTTCTAACCCGGGAACCTCTGCGGCGAAAGCTTCGTCATCACTCGCGAACTCACGAGCCGCAGCGAGATCATCGCTGAGATTCTTGAGTTTCTCATTCGCCGAGACAATCTTCGAGAGCACAGCAAAACGCCGGTTGAGCTTCTTGGATAATCCCGCGTCAGCGTGAACTGCGGGGTCACTGAGCTTGCCTTGAAGCTCGGTGTACTCCGCAATTAACGCATCAACAGAATCAAACACGGCTGTTCCTTAGAGGCCGAGGCCCGGAAGCTTCTTCTGCATCGCAACCAAGAACTCAACGTTCGAGGCGCTTGCTTTCATGCCCTCCAGGACAACTCCGAGGCCAGCGGTTGCGCTCATGGCACCCAGTGCTTTGCGAATGTCTGCGACCACAACGGCCTCATCTTTGGCGAGCAACTGGTCGTCCTTGCGAGTAGCGCTGTGAGAAATATCCAGTGCAGGGAACATGCGCGCAGCAGCCGCCTCGTGACTCACGTGGAGCTCGAGGGTGGCAGAGCCTGCAACTTCGCTAGCGACCACGTCATCGCCCTGAATGCCGGTGGCGGTCACGAGGGTTCCAATGATGGTGAGCGAACCACCGTTCTCAACATTGCGAGCAGCCCCAAAGAGCTTCTTCGTGGGGTAAAGCCATGCGGTGTCACCGCCCAGGCCGCGACCACCACCGAGGCTCTGCTGGTAAGCCCTGGCAAGCCTCGTCAGGGAATCAACCAAGACAACAACGTCGTGACCGAGTTCCACCAAACGCTTCGCGCGCTCAACAGCGAGCTCGGCAATGGTGGTGTGGTCATCGGCCGAACGATCGAAGGTCGAGGCGATGACCTCACCCTTCGCGTGGCGCTGGAGTTCGGTGATTGCCTCGGGGTGCTCATCGATGAGAACAACCATCAGGTGAGCATCGGGGGCGTTCTCGGCAACAGCGTTGGCGATTGCGGAAAGAATCATCGACTTGCCGGTCTTCGGGGCGCCGACAATAACGCCGCGCTGGCCCTTGCCCACTGGGGTGAAGATGTCCAGGGTGCGACCGGTGACGTTGTCCGCCGAGGTTTCCATACGCAGACGCTCCGTCGGGTAAACGGCGGTCAAAGCCTGGAAGTCCACGCGGTTTGCAGCCTCGTCGATCGTCTGGCCGTTAACGCTGTCGACGCTCACCAGAGCGTTGTACTTCTGACGGCCCTGGTTTTCACCATCGCGGGGCTGACGGATGGAGCCAATAACGGCGTCACCCTTGCGCAAGTTGTATTTCTTGACCTGGCCGAGGGAAACATACACATCGGTGGCGCCAGGAAGGTATCCCTGGGTGCGCACAAATGCGTAGTTGTCCAGCACGTCCAAGATGCCGCCGATGGGAATCAAGACATCGTCGTCGGAAATTTCAGGTTCCCCGTCTTCGCCGAATGAGCCACGACCACGACGGCGATCCCGACCACGTCCACGGCCACGGCCGCGACCAAAGCCGTTGCCCTGGTCATCGCCACCGTCATCGCCGTTGTCGGAACCCTCATCGGAGGAATCAGTGGCGCTCTCATCCCGCGCGGGCGCAGCCTCATCGGCTTGGGGCCGGCGACGACGCGGGCGCTCGGGAGCTGCTTCCGCGGCGCCCTCTGCTGGGGTCTCGACCGCGGGGGCCGATTCCACTGGCGCATCGGTCGATACGACGCGACGCGAACCACGCTTGCGTGGTGCGGCTGCAACCTCGTTCGAGGTTGGTTCTTGGTTATCTAAGTCCATGTTGTCTCCTAGTTCGTGCCACGATGCGTGGCATCACACTGTGTAATGTTTCTCCTCACACACGCGCCTGGCTTGCCTGAGGGCCGAAGGAACCGTAGTTCCTCTGTCACGAATGACCCTCCAACGCCTAGTGAACTTCGTGGCGTGTTATGTGATGAGGCTATCCGGAGCGCTAACTGGGGTCAGTCGGCGAGCGCCGGAAGTTCTTCTACTGTAGCACCTCGCTCATCGACCGTGAGCATGTGGCTAGTCCACTGGCCCCCGGCATGAGCCCCCACCACCTCGGCAACCGCGAGTCGTTGGCTCGGGTCTGAGCACAACACCAAGACCGAGGGGCCGGCTCCAGAGACCACAGCGGCAAAGCCGAGCTTGCGCAGCGACTGCAACAGCGCATCGGTGTCTTTCATGGCACTGGCGCGGTAGTTCTGGTGAAGACGGTCCTCTGTTGCTTCAAAGAGAAGCTCGGGGCTTTGAATGAGTGCCGCAATCAAGAGTGCGGACCGGGAAAGATTAAAGATCGCGTCCTTGTGAGGGACGGTCTCGGGTTGCAGGCTTCTTGCGAGCGAGGTCGACATGCTCGCATCCTCAGGAACCGCAACAACAAGAGAAACCCCGCGATGCACGCTGAGCTTCTTGTGCTTGGGGCCCTGATCGGTCATCCAGGCAATGGTCAACCCGCCAAAGAGGGAGGGCGCGATGTTGTCCGGGTGGCCTTCCATGTCTGTTGCTAGAGCCAAAAGCTCAGAGGAGGTGAACTCGACAATTCCCTCGAGCAGCCCTTTCGCGGCCATGACTCCGGCAACGATGGCGGCACCGGAGGATCCAAGCCCACGCCCGTGAGGAATGACGTTGTGAGCCTCCAAATGAAGGCCGGGAACGGAAATCTTCTTTGAGGCAAAAGCGTGTGCCAGAGAACGGGCAATCAGGTTGGTCTCATCGGTGGCGACCTCGCCTGCCCCCACACCGTGAACATCAACGGTGATGCCGGAGCCCTTGGTGGCGGTGACAATCAGCTCATCGCCCATCGTCAGAGCCATTCCCAAAGTGTCAAAGCCTGGACCAAGGTTCGCCGTCGTCGCAGGAACCTTCACCTGCACGCGCCGGCCGACAGGAATCTTTGCGCTCATCGGTTAGCCGCCAATCCAAGAACCTCCGCAATGTGAGAGATGTCAATAGGAACCTTGGTGGGCTCCGCTTCAGAACCGTCTTCGTTCTTCAGCGCCCAGAGTGGATCTTTGAGCCCGTGACCTGTGACAGTAAGAACAGCTGTTGCACCCTTGAGCAGGACGCCAGCCTGCGAGCGCTCCATCAATCCCGCAACGCTGATCGCTGAGGAGGGCTCCACGAAGACTCCTACGGTGCGAGAGAGCAGACGGTGCGCAGCAAGAATTCCAGCATCGTCAATCGCGCCGAAGTATCCGTTGGTGTCTTCCCTCGCGGCCAAGGCCAAATCCCACGAGGCTGGGTTGCCAATGCGAATCGCACTGGCAATGGTCTCAGGCTTAGCAACACGCTCTCCGGTGACAATCGGCGCTGAGCCAGCAGCCTGGAAACCCATCATTTGGGGCAAACGGTCAATCCGGCCGCGGTTTGCCTCTTCGCGGTATCCGCGGTGGTAGGCGGTGTAGTTGCCAGCGTTGCCCACGGGCAAGAAGTGGTAATCGGGTGCTCTGCCCAGCACATCAATGACCTCGAATGACGCTGTCTTTTGACCCTCAATGCGGTCATTGTTCACTGAGTTCACCAGGTGGACCGGATAGTTCTCCGCCAACTCCCGGGCGATATCGAGGCAGTCATCAAAGTTGCCATCAACCTGGAGGACGTGGGAGTTGTGAGCCACGGCCTGGCTCAGCTTTCCCATCGAAATCTTGCCATCTGGCACTAACACAGCACAGGCCATGCCGCCATAGGCGGCGTAAGCGGCAGCGGAGGCTGAGGTATTACCCGTCGACGCGCACACCACAACTTTGGCGCCGTGTTCTTTCGCTTTGGAGACAGCCATCGTCATGCCGCGGTCTTTGAAGGAGCCGGTGGGGTTCATGCCCTCAAACTTCACAAAGACCCGAAGACCGGTGAGCTCGGAGAGATGATGGGCTTCAATCAGTGGCGTGCCACCCTCGCCGAGGGTGACCACGGGGGTGGCCTTGCTGACATCGAGACGATCCGCGTATTCGTGGATCACGCCGCGCCACTGTCTGGAACCCCTGGTGTGCTGTGGAGCAATGGGCCTCGAACCACCAAAAAGACCGCGCTGGAAGATTGGCATCGGCACTATCCCTCTACTCGCAACACGCTGGTGACCTTCACAACGACTGGATTCTTCTCCAACGCAGCCACGGTGTCGCGGCCACTCGCTTCTGGAGCGCGGTGCGTTTGAATCACCAGCGTAGCGGTCTCGTCTTCGCCGGTAGCGCTCTGGTGAAGCGTTTCCACGGATACTCCGTTGTCGCTAAACACTTTCGCAATCGCTGCCAACACACCGGGCTGATCTTTGACCACAAGGCTCACTTGAAGGCGACTGGTAACCCGCTCGAGAGGGACGCTGGGCAAATCGGCGTGGGTGCTCTCACCCACGCCGGGTCCGCCAACAACGTGGCGCCTGGCGGCTGAAACAATGTCGCCGAGCACCGCCGAGGCGGTCTGAATTCCCCCGGCCCCTGCCCCATAGAACATGAGGGGGCCGGCCGCCTCTGCTTCGACATAGACAGCGTTGTTGGCCCCGTGAGCAGCGGCAAGTGGGTGCGTCCTAGGAATGAGGGTCGGGTGAACGCGAGTGCTGACGCCCTCTAAACCAGTAACCGGGTCAACAAGGCGTTCGCAAATGGCCAGCAATTTGATGACGTGCCCAGAGCGCTTGGCGGCCTCAATTTGGTCAGCGCTGACCCCGGTGATTCCCTCGCGGTGCACATCCCCCAAAGGCACAGCGGTGTGGAAGGCGAGCGAGGAGAGAATGCACGCCTTTTGGGCAGCATCGAATCCTTCAATATCCGCAGTGGGGTCAGCCTCGGCATAGCCCAGCCTGGTTGCCTCTGCCAGAGCGTTCTCGAAGCTGAGACCCTTCTGGTCCATCTCATCGAGGATGTAGTTCGTGGTGCCATTCACGATTCCCATGATTTTTCTGACGTGGTCTCCGGCGAGCGAGTCACGCAGGGGGCGAATAATGGGGATGGCCGCGGCAACCGCTGCTTCGTAATACAGCTGAGCACCAACCTGAGTGGCAGCAGCAAACAACTCGGGGCCGTGCTCGGCCAACAATGCCTTGTTGGCCGTGATCACATCCGCACCCGAGTGCAGCGCCTGCAAAATCAGGGACCGCGCGGGTTCAATTCCGCCCATGAGCTCAACGACAATGTCAGCCCCCACGATGAGTGAGGCAGCATCGGTGGTCAGAAGTTTCTTCGGAATCGGCGCCGAACGCGGAGCGTCAAGAGAGCGAACAGCCACGCCAATGAGTTCCAAGCCAGCGCCTGAGCGTTGACCGAGCTCGTCTGCCCCCGTCAAGAGTCGATCGGCGACCTGGGCTCCGACGGTGCCACCGCCCAGGACAGCGACGCGAAGATTTCTGTAGTGATCTTTCATGGCTCTATCTTCCTGACTTTCCGTCGGAGAGACCGCGGTCTCGCTCAAGCACATCCTCGAGGGATTCGCCCTCGATCATGAGGCCATGCGAGCCACCATCCACCCACACCACCGGTGGTCGAGCGACCACGTTGTAATTGCTGGCCAGTGAGTAGCAATACGAACCAGTCGCGGCAATGGCGATTAGGTCACCGGGTGCCACATCACTGGGTAAATAATCCGCATCGACGACAATGTCTCCGCTCTCACAGTGTTTGCCGACAACTCGGACGAGCGCGGGATCCGATGACGACACTCGGTTCGCAAGCCTGGCGCTGTAGTGGGCTCCATAGAGTGCCGGTCTCGCGTTGTCGCTCATCCCGCCATCCACGCTGACATAGGTGCGCACCGCAATAGAGCCATCGTCGGACGTCACCGACACGGGTTTAATCACCCCAGCCGAATAGAGGGTGATGCCCGCGGGGCCAGAGATCACTCGGCCCGGCTCGAAGGCAATATCTGGCATCGCAACCTGGAGATCAGACGCTTTCTGCGCAACGTGATCAACAATGGCGGCCACCATCGCCTCGGGAGCGAGTGGTTGATCAGACTCGGTGTAGGCAATCCCAAAACCGCCGCCAAGATTTAGCGTGCCCCGTTCCTTCCCTGCAAACAACTCGGCATACAGGGAAATCATTCTGCTCGCTGCCTCAAGAAACCCATCAAGAGCAAAAATCTGCGACCCAATGTGCGAGTGCAATCCCACCAGTGAGAGCCCTGGCATCAAGACAATCTCGCCAGCCAACGCCGTGACCTCCGGAATGGAGAGACCGAACTTCTGATCCTCGCGAGCAGTGGCCAAATAATCATGCGTGTCGGCGTGAACACCCGTGTTCACGCGAATCATCACGCTCTGGTGGACACCAAGCTCGGTTGCAATTGCGCTGATTCGCTGCGCTTCAATCGGAGCGTCGATCACGATGCAGCCAACCCCTGCGGAGATTGCTCGGTGCAACTCGGCGTGTGACTTGTTGTTGCCCTGGAATTCAATCCGACCAGGATCAGCCCCGCCGGCAAGCGCAATGGCTAACTCGCCACCGGTCGCCACGTCAAAGCCAAAGCCCAGGGCTTCGAGCCACGACACGACGTGTCCTGAGATGAAGGACTTGGAGGCGTAGTACACACTGCCGCTCACCCCGTGAGCGGCGCATGCCTCCACCACGCTCGCCTGGAAAGAGCTCGCCCTGGCAACAAGCTCACTGCGCTCCATCACATAGAGCGGCGTGCCATAGGTTTCGGCTAAATCTGCTGCTCCGATGCCCCCGACCACCAGCTCGCCCGTGGAGTTCCTGGCAGCGGTTGCAGGCCAAACGCCCGAATGCAGAGCATTCGGGTCACTGGGCGCGCTTCTCCAGGAAGGAACGAGACTCGAGGACATGGGAGCCGATACCACCTCACGTTGGAACGATTGTGTGTGAGGCGAGCGAACCCGGATTGGTTCCTGAAGCCACCACAAGGATAGCGAACCATGCCCGGGAATTACATACGCTCTGGAGCGCTCACACCCAGGAGGCCAAGGCCGTTGCGCAGCACCTGGCCGGTGGCATCATTCAGCCACAGTCTGGTGTGGTGGAGGGCCTCAACAGGGGCGTCACCCTGAGGGGTGACCCGGCAGCTGTCATACCAGCGGTGATAGACACCAGCCACTTCCTCGATATACCGGGCAACCCGATGTGGTTCGCGCAGCTGGGCCGCTTGGCTAATAACCCTGGGGAAATCACCGAGTGAGGCAATCAGCGCCGCCTCGGTCTCGTGACCCAGGAGTTCAGGCTCAAACACATCACGGCTAACCCCGGCGGCCTCCGCGTTGCGGGCAACCTGGTGGGTTCTCGCGTGAGCGTATTGAACATAGAAGACGGGGTTGTCATTGGTGTGCTTGGTCAGAATGTCGGAATCCAGCGTTAGCGGCGAATCTGCGGGATAACGGGCCAGAGAGTATCGAAGCGCATCGGTGCCAAGCCACTCGCGCAAATCATCGAGTTCGATGATGTTTCCGGCTCGTTTGGAGAGCTTTGCCCCGTTGATGCTCACCAACTGGCCAATCAAGATTTCTACGTTGGTGTCGGGGTTTTCCCCGGCAGCACCGGCAAGCGCCTTGAGTCGGTGAATATAGCCGTGGTGATCGGCGCCGAGGAGATAAATCTTCCTCGCAAAACCCCGATCCGACTTGGAGAGGTAGTAGGCGGCATCCGCCGCGAAATAGGTATAGGCGCCATTGCCCCGCTTGATGACGCGGTCCTTGTCATCGCCAAAGTCAGTTGTCCTCACCCAAATGGCACCATCGTCGTCATAGACGTGGCCTGCTTGGCGCAAGCGGTCGACGGAGGCATCAATCAGGCTCTTGCCATCAAGGCCAGGGTTGTGCAGTGTGCGCTCAGAAAACCACACGTCAAAGACCACGTTGAATTTCGCGAGCGATTCCTTGATCTCCGCGAGCTGCAGTTCGTATGCAGCATCGCGGGCGAGGGGAATCTGTTCCTCCTGGGGAAGATCCAGTAGCCCCGGGTTGTCTGCGAGCACGCGTGCGGCTAAATCTTGAATATAAGCGCCGTGATAGCCGTTCTCGGGAGCAGGTTGTCCTGCCGCAGCGCTAATGATGGATTCGCCAAAGACATCCATTTGCGCACCGGCGTCGTTGATGTAGAACTCGCTGACAATTTCTGCCCCCGCAGCGCGCAGCACCCGCGCTAACGCGTCGCCGAGAGCCGCCCAGCGGGTGTGGCCAATGTGCAGGGGGCCAGTCGGGTTCGCCGAGACGAACTCCAAGTTGATTGTTTCTCCCGCCAAATCCTTGCCGTGCCCGTAGGTGTCTCCGGCTTTCACAATGGTGGCAACGAGTTCCCCGGCAGCCCCAGCATCAAGCGTGATGTTGATGAACCCCGGGCCTGCTACGTCGGCTTTGGCAACGCCCGGGAGGGCTTCGATAGCGGCGGCAAGCTCTGTCGC
>JBIILX010000086.1:0-5308 GCA_044338275.1 Pontimonas sp. | reverse complement strand
TTGGTGATTGTGGCAAGAAGCGACGCCACCTTGGGAGGTGGAGCATCGTTATCTGTGCCAAGTGTCATGGTGTTGTCCCAAGCCAAGTCTATGAGCTAGGAAGCTTGTGATGTTTTGTGTATGAGCGTAGAGCTGGATTCTTGGCCCTCGTAGAATGAGGACCGTGACACTCCTTAACGAGACTGAGGCGCGGGCGCAGGCCGCCCGTGTATTTGCCTCACTCGATGCTTCCCATGGGCGCACCTATGAGGTGCGCACCTTTGGCTGCCAAATGAATGTGCACGATTCCGAGCGGATGTCCGGTTCTCTTGAAGCCGCCGGATATCTTCAGACGGATCCTGGCGTCCTCGCTGACGTGGTGGTCATCAACACCTGTGCAGTGCGTGAGAACGCGGATAACAAGCTCTATGGAACTCTCGGGCACCTGGCCTCACTGAAGCGGGAGCGCCCTGGCATGCAGATTGCTGTGGGCGGCTGCCTAGCCCAGAAGGACAAGTCGACCATTCTTGCGAAGGCACCCTATGTAGATGTCGTTTTTGGAACCCACAACATGGGCTCCCTGCCAGCGCTCCTCGAGCGCTCGCGTCACAACGGCGCTGCGGAAATCGAGATTGTCGAAGCACTGGAAACTTTTCCCTCCACATTGCCCACCAAGAGAGATTCGAGCTATGCCGGCTGGGTCTCTATTTCGGTTGGGTGCAACAACACCTGCACCTTTTGTATTGTCCCCAGTCTCCGAGGCAAAGAAATGGATCGCCGTCCCGGTGAAGTGCTCGCCGAGATTGAGGCGTTGGTGGCGGATGGCGCCATCGAGGTAACTCTTTTGGGTCAGAACGTCAACACCTACGGAGTTGAGTTTGGCGACACACTCGCCTTTGGGAAGCTTTTGCGCGCAGCGGGCAAGATCGAGGGGCTTGAGCGGATTCGTTTCACAAGCCCCCATCCTGCGGCCTTTACCGATGATGTGATTGATGCAATGGCTGAGACTCCCGAAGTGATGCCCCAGCTTCACATGCCGTTGCAATCGGGCTCTGATCGAGTTCTGAAAGCCATGCGACGCAGTTATCGCAGTGACAAGTTCCTGGGGATTCTTGATCGCGTGCGGGAGAAAATTCCCCACGCTGCCATCACCACAGACATCATCGTCGGCTTCCCGGGGGAGACCGAAGACGACTTCGAGGGCACCATGGCAGTCGTGGACAAGGCACGCTTCGCTACAGCCTTTACCTTTCAATACTCAATTCGCGAGGGAACGCCTGCTGCGACCATGCCAGACCAAGTGCCAAAGGCCATCGTTCAAGAGCGCTATGAGCGGCTTATGGCCCGACAGAACCAGATTTCCTGGGAAGAGAACCAGTCGCTTATTGGCACAACCGTGAACCTGCTGGTGGCCAACGACGAGGGCCGCAAGGACGACCAAACCCATCGGCTCTCTGGCCGCGCGGAAGACGGCCGATTGGGCCATTTCTCGATTCCACAGGGAGCTGCAACACCGCGGCCTGGGGATGTGGTGAGCGTGAGCGTCACCGAGGCAAAGCCCTATTTCCTTCTCGCCGATCCGCACAGTGCCGAGGACTACGTGCTTCGCTCAACCCGAGCTGGTGACGCTTGGGATCGCTGGCAGGCGGAGAGTTGTGGAGCGCCGGTGGCGTCGTCATCCGGAGGACCCACCCCAGTGAGTCTTGGCATGCCCTCGCTACCTGTTTCTGGCAACTAGATCGTGTCTCTCGCCCACTCGACCCCAGATATCCAGACCCAACCGAGGCCACCGTTGGTGGCCGTCGTGGGCGCTACAGGGACTGGGAAAAGTGCCTTTGCTTTGTCCCTTGCACAAGCGCTGATTGCTTCTGGACGCCCAGCCGAGATCGTGAATGCCGATGCCATGCAGCTCTATCGGGGCATGGATATCGGAACCGCGAAGCTTCCGCTAGACCAGCGCGGCGGAATTCCCCATCACCTTTTCGACCTGTGGGAAGTGACGAAAGAAGCGAGCGTTGCTGATTATCAGACGATTGCTCGCGCCACGATTCTGGAAATTCTCAGCCGCGGAGTTATCCCCCTGATGGTGGGGGGATCGGGTCTTTACGTGTCCTCTGTCCTCTATGAATTTGAGTTCCCCGGGACCGATAAGGCGCTCCGGGAGTCACTCGAGGCAAGGTGGGAGACTGAGGGCCCCGACACTCTGGTTGAGGAACTGCGGGCCAAAGATCCCCTCGCTGCCGCCGCTATTGACCCGAAGAACGCCCGTCGGGTGATTAGGGCCTTGGAGGTCATAACCCTGACCGGGAAACCCTTTGGTGCGGGGCTCGATGCGGAGCATCGGCCCTGGTATCCGAGCACTCTGGTGATGGGGTTGCGCAGCCCACGGGAGGAGCTGGTGCAGCGTCTGGATGAGCGCGTCACCGGGATGTGGGCCGCGGGGTTGGTGGATGAAGTTCGAGGGTTAATTCCGCAGGGGATCGAGTCGGGTGTCACTGCATCACGAGCTATTGGATACCAACAGTGCCTTGCTTTTATCCGGGGTTCCCTGAGCGAAGCAGAAGCGATTGAGGAAACGCAGGCGTTGACCCGTCGCTATGCCAGGCGGCAGGTCTCGTGGTTTGGCAGGAGCGCAGATACCCAGTGGTGTGAATCTGATGATCCAACGGCAGTTGCGCAGGCCCTTGCGCTGCTCTCTTCTGCCCGGCAGGAGGACCGGGGCGTAGTCTGTAGGGGTGGCGCAGTCTTCCCTCACCATCACCGTGACCAAAGGTCACGGCACCGCCAATGATTTTGTGCTCTTCCATGACCCGGACGATGCGCTGGGTCTTAGCCCTGCACAGTATCGCCAGCTTGCTGATCGCCATCGCGGCGTTGGCGGGGATGGGGTCATCCGGGTGGCGCACACGGCCTCAAGTCCCGAGGTCGCTCACCTCTTGGAGGTGGAGCCAGAGGCCATATGGTTCATGGACTACCGAAATGCAGACGGGTCAGTCTCCGAGATGTGCGGCAACGGAGTCCGGGTTTTTGTTGACTATTTGTTGGCGCAAGGTCTGGTGACACTGGAATCTGGCCACACGCTTCCCATCGCAACGCGGGCCGGTGTGGTGGATGTCACCAAATCCCAGAGCGGGCACTACCAAGCCGACATGGGCCGGTGGTCTCTCACGGGAGTAGACCCCACCGTGAAGGCGAGAGGGCTTGATGTGCCAAGGCCCTCTCTTGCGATTACCTGCCCTAATCCCCATGTGGTGGTGGCGCTTGCTTCGGCGCAGGAGCTCGAGGAACTGGACCTGTCCACCAGGCCAAATCTTGACCCTGAGCCGCCCCAAGGCGCCAATATCGAATTTGTTGTTCCTGCTGACCCGCTGGTGGTCGATGGAGTCGGTCACATTCGGATGCGCGTTTATGAGCGTGGTGTGGGCGAAACCCAATCGTGTGGCACGGGAGCTATTGCCGCGGCCCTCGCCACTAGGCACTGGGCCGGCGACCAGGCCCCCCACCACTGGAAGGTTGAGCTTCCCGGAGGAGTGCTCGGGGTTCGCATGTTCCCGACGGAAGAGGGGGAGCACGTGAGCCTTTCAGGACCAGCCGAACTGGTGTTCACCACCGAAGTGACGATTTAGGCTCTGGCCACTCTAA
Organism: Pontimonas sp.; assembly: GCA_044338275.1. GTDB lineage: Bacteria > Actinomycetota > Actinomycetes > Actinomycetales > Microbacteriaceae > Pontimonas. The sequence continues at coordinate 1,687 of JBIILX010000086.1, read as the reverse complement.
GAATTCTGTAGCCCCGCGAGGTCTCTAAGCGCTCGGCGCGAATCTGGGCTATCGCTCCGGAGTTGAGCCACTCCAGGAGGGAATCTGCGCCGAGCTTCTTTGCCACGACGAGATAGGCAGCTCCTTGTGGGCTAAGCCGGGGCAACCACGTCGCCAGAATGTCGTGCAGAGCCTGCTTTCCCACCCGGATAGGCGGGTTCGACCAAATGAGCTGGAACGTCAGCGCTTCGGGGACGCCCTCGGGTTGGGCCACGCTGACGTTAGTGAGGCCGAGGTTCTCCGCGTTGTCTCTGGCCACCTGGAGTGCTCGATCGTTCACATCAACGCCAAACACCGATGCCTCTGGCGCCTCCAGCGCGAGGGCAACGGTGAGTGGCCCCCAGCCACAGCCGATATCGAGAAAAGCTCCCGTCTCTGGTGTTGCCGGGGCATACTTCAGCAAGACTTCAGTACCTGCGTCAAGACCACCGGGACTGAAGGTCCCGGACGCGGTTTCGAGGGTAACCTCGTGCCCGCGCAAAGTCAGCGTTCGCACTGATGTGCGAAGAGGACTCTGCGGGTCGGGGGAGAAGTAATGGTCACCGGCCATGGACTAACGCTAGCGGTTCACTCAGCGGCACGAGCTAGGCTTGCGTTGCATCCACTAAGGGAGAAGATATGAATTTCGGAACCGCAATTGTCACAGGCTTTCAGAAATACTCTGACTTCACAGGGAAAGCGTCGCGCTCCGAGTTCTGGTGGTTTCAACTATTTCTCGTTCTCGTCTCTCTTGGTGCATCGGCAGTTTGGCCACCGCTGGGATTTGTCTGGGGGTTGGCGGTGGTAGTTCCCTATTTCGGGAGCTGGGTCCGCAGATTACGCGATGCAGGGTTCCCCTGGGGGCTGGTTTTTCTTGCCCCGATTCCCGTAATTGGCACTGTGGTTTTGATCGTCCTCTGGACTCAGCCCACCAAGCCCGAAGCTACCTCGTAGGTCTCAGGGATTTCAGATTCTCGTGAGCTTCGCGAGCTCAATCGAGAACATTTGTGGGAGCAGAGTCGGCGTTCGCAGTAGGTGCGTTGTGGATATTCCCAGCGCGATTTCTTCTGCCAGGCGTACGCTGGGATTTCTATGACGACCAACGCGGGCGCACCCAGGGACGACGTTGATCGTATTCTCTCGGCGGCAGAGGACGAATCTGCTCCCGTCACTGTCTTTAGCGGGTCGTCCGGTCGGTCTGTGAGCCCGTTTTCGGGTGTCACCCGCGGTGACATGGACTTGGAGGAGAGGCAAGCTCTTCGTAGGGTTGCGAGCCTCTCTACCGAACTTGAAGACGTTACCGAGGTTGAATACCGGCAACTTCGCCTGGAAAAAGTCGTTCTGATTGGCGTTTATAGCCAAGGAACCGTGATTGACGCCGAGAATTCGCTTCGCGAGCTGGCAGCACTCTGCGAAACAGCGGGTGCTCAAGTGCTCGATGGTCTGCTCCAACGTCTGCCTCACCCCGATGCGGCCACATACCTCGGCAAGGGCAAGGCCCAGGAGCTGAAGGAGCTCATCGTCGAGCTTGGCGCTGACACGGTCGTGGCGGACACAGAACTCGCCCCGTCCCAGCGCCGTGCACTGGAAGATGTGGTGAAGATCAAGGTGATTGATCGAACGGCGGTCATCCTGGATATCTTCTCCCAGCACGCCAAGACCCGGGAGG
>JBIILX010000085.1:0-5315 GCA_044338275.1 Pontimonas sp. | reverse complement strand
GGAATCTGGCGCCGGGCGCATAGCGGTATCGAGAGCGCAGGCGCTGGCATCGAGACTCAGCGGCGACAGCGACCATAACCCCGTGTCGAGCTCGTCGCTGAGGTGAACACACACCAAGTCCGGTGGAAAACTGAGCTCGATGGAGCCCTGAGAGAAGGACCCAGGCAGGCCGGAGGGATCACCCCCAAGGCTGAGCACTCGAGCATGATCACTGGCCTGCGTCTGGAGGCGCTGCGTTGCCACGCCGGCACCCAGGCCACTGGTCAGGAGAGCCGCCACCATCACCAGAGCGGGCAGGGTAATCACCCACTCTGCGGTGATGGCACCGATCTCACCCGGTGAAGGTGAGGGCACTGCGGACCAGGTCAGTCAGTATTTGGCGCACTTCATCGCTGCGCATGATGACGACGAGCAGGCCCGCAAACCCCACTGCCGCCATTGTGGCAATGGCGTATTCGGCTGTTGCGGCACCGCGCTCTCCGTCGGTGTGCTCGGTAATGACTGTGAACTCGTTCATGGTGTCTCCTTGTTGTAGGTGACCGGCTGGCCACGGGCACACCTTGGCAGGGACGCCGTCCTTGTCGAGGCGAGAGAGCTCTTAAGACAAAACTTTGCGGTCGGCCTCGGTCGGTGGACATTTAGACGAGGGAGCCCTCCCACAACGACACGGCTAAGGGCACGACTGCAACGAGCACAAAAGCCGGAAGCACCAGCAGGCCAAGGGGCATAACGACCGAGACGCCAAGGCGTGCCATGCGCTCCTCGGCGTTGGTGCGCCCAAGGTCTCGGCGCAGTCGCGCACTGGCTCTGGCAAGCCCCGCTACGGGCACTCCCGCTCGTCTGGAGAGTGACACCAGATGATTCAGGGCGTCTGCTTCTCCCCTCTCTACTAAATACTCAGAACAGACCGAGCTGACCAAGTCATGGGCTCGCTCGGGCAGAGCACCGCCGCCGGTCGCAATCGCAAAGAGATCCATCTCAAGGCCAGTCGCCCCAGGGTCGGGCTTCGCTCGCTCGGCCAATAAACGCAACCACCACCAGGCGCCCAGCATCATCGCAGCTCCCAGGGCGAACACTGAGGCACCTAGTCCCGTTCCCAACAAGAACCCCAGGCTGGACTGACCTCCGAGTTCACCTCCAATGATGCCTATCACTGGCAGCGCCATCACCAGGCGCATGGTGGCCTTCGGCCCGGCAAGCGCCGCGGTGATCTGGCGCTGGGTTCTGGAGATATCAGTCAGGGCTTCGGTCAGGGCTTCCAGAGCCGGGCCAAGAGGTGACCCACTGACTCGGGCAATGGCCCAGCATGCACCGAGCGCTCTCCACGAGGGGTCCCCATCGGTGGTGAGCAACTGAAGAGCATCGTGGGCATTCGTTCCTTCGGCGATGGCGGTAGTCATCGCGAGGGGTATCTGCCCGTGGCGCGGATCCCTAGCAAGTTCAGCCCAGAGGCTTGGCAGAGACAACCCTGCCTGGTGCAGGGCCGCGAGGGTTCGAATCGCCGCCACAGGGTCCGTTGGGGGCGTTGTGCTCCTGGCGCCAAATCTAGGAATCCACTCGAACATCGAGGCTCCCGTCTGCGCCAAGAACGAGGCGGCCCTGGGTCAGATGGCGCTGCTGGTCATCCCCCGCCTCCACGTGAATCACTCGGTCGAAAGCGTTGATGGCTTGAGTCGTCAGTTGTCTCTCGCTCAAGCCGGCAAGCGCTCCCAGCGCATCGAGTCGTACTGGAATCTCGTGGATGCTCCCAGCATGAATGGTGGTTGCTCCCCCTCGGTGGCCGGTCAAGAAGGCTTGCAACAGATCGGCAAGCTCTGGACCACGGCACTCACCGACAATCAGTCGATCTGGCTTCATCCGCAATGACTCTCGGACGAGCCTGGCGAGGGTGATCTCACCAGCCCCCTCAAGGTTTGCCACCCGACATTCCAGTGACACCACGTGGGGGTGATCAATGGAGAGCTCCGCCAGGTCTTCCAGCACCACCAAGCGTTCGTTAGCTCCGGCATAGGCCATGAGTGCCCCCACCAGTGTTGTCTTGCCAGAACCAGTGGAACCGGTGACCAGCAAGCTCGCTCGCGACTGAACCAGAGAAATGAGCTGTGGCATGAGGCGCGCGCTATCGCTAAGAGCCAACGTATCCAGGGATGCCTGGGCACGCCGGTGAATGCGCAGAGATATTTCTGCACCCAGGCGGGCAATCGGGGGAATAGCCGCGTGAACGCGGATTCCGTGGCCCAAGTTCACATCCGCCAGCGGCTGCGCCTCATCGAGGTGCCTACCACCGAACTCAATCAGACGCCGGGCAAGATCGGTGGCCTCGCTCGAGCTCAGGACAAGGCCCACGATGTGGCGTGCCCCCTGACCAGTATCGACAAAGACGGAGCCCGTGCCACGGACAAAAACATCGGTCACTCGAGGGTCATCGACGTATTCGGCCAGGACCCCCAGGGTGCGCCGCAGTGCCGGGGGGAGACTCTGATGCAGGTGTGTCCAGAGAAGGGCGGAGGGTCCAGGCATCATCTCAGCATCGTCTCTGTGGCCCTGGTGCGGATGGTGCCACCAAGAACTGTGGACAACAGTGATAGGGCGGAGCGGATTTCCTGGCCGCCCTGCCTGTTCTACACTTACGTCGTCGGTACTCGCATCGCGCCTCCCGGTAGCGCGAGTCGATTGGTAAAGGATAAAGATGTCCGATTCGCCCCAGGGTGGCAACCTTCTCCACGAAGAACGACGTTTTCCGCCGAGCGCTGAATTCCAGGCCGCAGCAATTGCTAAGCCGGAGTTGTATGCGGCAGCCGCGAAGGATCGCCTGGGTTTCTGGGCCGACCAGGCCAGAGGACTCCTGCACTGGCACACGCCCTTTACCCAAACCCTCGACTGGTCAAACCCTCCTTTTGCACGCTGGTTTGCCGATGGCGCGCTCAATGTTTCGTACAACTGCCTCGATCGTCACGTCGAGGCGGGCCTCGGCGATCGAGTGGCGCTGCACTTTGAGGGCGAGCCCGGTGACTCCCGCGCCATTACCTATGCAGAGTTGACGACCGAGGTTAAGAAGGCCGCCAACATGCTGATTGCCCACGGCGTGAAGGCTGGCGACCGAGTGATTATCTACCTGCCGCTCATTCCTGAGGCCGTCATTGCCATGCTCGCTGTGGCACGGCTTGGCGCGATCCACTCCGTCGTCTTTGGCGGGTTTAGTGCGGAGAGCCTTCGTGCTCGCATCGATGATGCTGATGCCACCATCGTGATTACCGCCGATGGCGGTCACCGTAAAGGCTCGGTCTTTGCTCTCAAGCCAGCTGTCGATCAGGCACTCGCCGATCGGAAGACCAACGTGCGCTCGGTGATTGTGGTCAAGCGCGGTGGCAACGATGTCGAGTGGAGTGAGGGCCTGGATTTCTGGTGGCACGAAGAACTTGCCAAGCAGAGCCCTGACCACACCGCGGAGGCTTTTGAGGCCGAAAACCCCCTGTTCATTTTGTATACGTCGGGGACGACGGGTAAGCCAAAAGGCATCCTGCACACGTCTGGTGGTTACCTCACTCAGGCGGCCTTTACCCACAAGAACATCTTTGATCTGCACCCAGCGACTGACGTCTACTGGTGCACAGCCGATGTTGGCTGGATCACCGGCCACAGCTATGTGGTCTACGGGCCACTGGCCAATGGGGCAACCCAGGTCATCTACGAAGGCACTCCCGACACCCCGCACCCCGGGCGCTGGTGGGAAATCATCGAAAAGTATCGGGTGAGCATTTTCTACACGGCCCCCACGGCGATTAGAACCTTCATGAAGCTTGGTCGGGAGATTCCGCAGAAGTTCGATTTGAGCTCACTCCGGGTGCTCGGCAGCGTGGGAGAGCCCATCAACCCAGAAGCCTGGATGTGGTACCGCGACGTTATTGGCGGGGGCAAGACCCCGGTGGTCGACACCTGGTGGCAAACAGAAACCGGCGCGATCATGATCAGTGCATTGCCGGGCATCACCGCCGCGAAGCCGGGCAGTGCCCAGGTTCCGATTCCAGGCATCACCGTTGACGTGGTGTCCGACGAGGGGGTCCCGGTGGGTCTTGATGGCAGCGGACTACTGGTGATCACTGAACCCTGGCCTTCTATGCTGCGCGGTATCTGGGGTGACCCCGAGCGTTACAAGGACACCTACTGGGCGAAGTTTGGTGATCGATACTTCGCCGGCGATGGCGCCCACCTCGATGCCGATGGTGACGTGTGGCTACTTGGCCGAGTCGATGATGTGATGAACGTCTCCGGACACCGGCTCTCCACCATGGAGATTGAATCGGCAATCGTTGCCCACCCGATGACTGCTGAAGCGGCGGTGGTCGGAGCTGCCGATGAAACCACCGGTCAAGCGGTGGTGGCGTTTGTCATCCTCAAGTCACGGTTTGTCGGGCAGATGGCCGATGACGAGGTGTCTCAGCAGATCCGCACCTGGGTGGGCGAGCAGATTGGCGCGATAGCCAAACCCCGCACAGTCTTTGTGGTGAGTGAATTGCCGAAGACACGGTCCGGAAAAATCATGCGACGTCTGCTGCGCGATATCGCGGAGGGACGCGAGATTGGGGACACCACCACGTTGACCGACACGACAGTGGTGCGCACCATCAACACCGCGGTCAACGACTAGGCGCGAAACTCCAGAATCAGCTCCAGCTCAACCGGAGCATCGAGAGGCAATACTGCAACGCCCACGGCTGCTCTGGCGTGAAGGCCTTTGTCACCGAAGATTTCCGCCAACAGCTCAGAGGCGCCGTTGAGAACCTGGGGCTGCCCGATGAAATCGGGGTGAGAGGCCACATAGCCGTTGACCTTCACCACGCGAGTGATCGTCTCCAGGGAACCCAAGACGCTCTGCGCTGCAGCCAGAGCGTTCAACACACAAATCCTGGCAAGCTCTGCGCCCTGGGCGGGAGATACTTCGGCTCCCACTTTGCCAGTGGCCACAAGTGCTCCGTCCACGAAAGGCAGTTGGCCGGCGGTGTAGAGAAGGTTTCCCGTCACCATTGCTGGAACGTAGGCGGCCACAGGCTTTGCCACCTGGGGAATGGTGATACCTAAATCGTTCAGACGAGCGCTAATCTGGCCCACTTAGTCCTCCTTAGGACGTTTGAAATACGCGACGAGGCCACCCTCTGGGCCGGTAACAATCTGGACCAACTCCCAGCCCTGCTCACCCCAGTTGTTGAGGATGGCCGTGGTGTTGTGAATAATCAGCGGCGTGGTGATGTACTCATATCGCGTCATAGATACCCCTTTTCACCTAATCATAGGTAAGCATTGGGTACTCTGGAGAC
>JBIILX010000017.1:0-18230 GCA_044338275.1 Pontimonas sp. | reverse complement strand
AATGTGAGTTGCCTCAGCCTCAACACTGATTGTGTTGTGCTCAAGCTGGACCATCATGCCGGGGTAAGGCTCGCCATCGACGTGAACGCCGATGTCAACGGTGACCTTCTCGCCCTTGCGGACAATCACGAGGTCCAAGTGCTCGATGATCTGGCGTACTGGGTCGCGCTGGATGTCCTTGATCAGCACCAAGTGCTGATCGCTGGGAAGCTTCAAATCGATCAGTGCGTTGGCGCGACGGGCAATCAGCGTGGTCTCGTGCGCAGGAACCGCAACGTGCAGCGGGTCTGAGCCGTGGCCATAGACCACTGCGGGGATTTTTCCTGCGGCGCGAAGCTTGCGCGCAGCACCCTTACCAAATGACGTGCGGACGTCGCCATCCACAGTTTGGTTATCAGCCATTTTCTTGCTCCTAGGTCAGTGTGTTCTCGAACTCGAACGTCCTAGCGTGAGGAGAGACCATAGGAGCCTTCTCCACCGCGTCGATTACGAAGTGTCATCGGACACTTCCTCGCCGAAGTACTCCGTTATGCTAGCCCAGGGTGTGCCCGAAGGTCTAACCGAGTTTTTGGCTCCGTCTCGCCCGAAAGGCCCAGAGTGCAAGAACAACACCGATCGCCACTGCCGTGGCGATGACCGACTGCCAGGGCAGAGTCACCACCAAGACCGCGCAACCCACCAGTCCAACCCAGGGCAACCACGAGGGAAGAACCCTCTCTGCTACTGGCTGCCTGGTCGCACTCCAGTGCGCAATGGCGTAGTAACTCAGCACTGCTCCGGAAGATGCACCCACTAACCACAGGGGATCCAAGAGAAGAACCACAATGATGGCGGCCACTCCCATGATCACCTCGGCCACAACCGGTGACGAGGTCCTGGACCACACAAACCCCAACCGTGAGGGCAAATCCCCTGATTGGGCCATCGCCATCGAAGTCCTACTCAGGCCGGCCAAGATTGCAGCGAGGGAACCAAGGCTCGCCAGTGCTGCCGCTGCGATCACAACGGGAGCGAGTCCTGACGGGGCAAGCTCCGCAAGGGGCGCGGTACTGGAGGCAAGCGCTGACACACCGAGCGTGGCGCTCACAACCCATCCGATGAGGCCATAGAGCACCAGCACGGCCAACAGTGTGCCGATGATGACCGCTGGCAGTACTCGCCTCGGATTCTTGACTTCATCGCCAAGAGTCGCCATGCGCGCATAGCCAGCGAAAGCAAAGAACATGAGGCCTGCCGCCTGGAGCACACCTAACCCACCTGCGTCCACCCACTCGAACTGCCCAGTGGCGACCGGCCAAGAAACCCCGAGGGTGGTGACCAAGACGCCGAGGACAACAACCACAACCACCATGCTGACCCCGGCAGTGGTGCGAATACCGGTGATGTTCAGGGCCACAAACAGCGCCACAAGACCAGCAGCAACAACCGGGGCGTGATCGGGTGCTAGGTACCTGGCAGCAACCAGGGCGATAGCCCCGGCAGAGGAGGTTTTACCGATCAAGAACAACGAACCGGCGAGAAACCCGACGCGGGGAGAAACGTACTTCTGGCCAAATCGATATGCCCCACCAGAAACAGGGTTCTCCAAAGACAACTGCACCATGACGAGGGCGTTCAGCAGGGCAATGGCGCCGGCAATGACCAAGGCCAGAAGGAGCCACGACCCAGCACGCTCTGCTGCTGGAGCCCATACATAGAAGACGCCGGCACCGATCATCGAGGACAGGCCAATGGCACTGGCCCCCAGGGGGCCAAGGCGTCGCACCAAGCCGCTCACGCGCACAGCATAGTCAGCGTGAAAGACTAGGAGGTGACCATGAGCATGAATTTTCCTGAGGATGACGAACCGCCGTTTCGTCCCGTGCGCAGACGCATCATGCAGATTGTGGTGAGCCTGGCGATCGCGGCACTAGTTCTCCCCGGCTTCCTCGTGACCTGGTCAACCCAGGTCAGAACAGCGAACTACGCCTGCGAGATCGCTGTTGACTACTACGCTCCAGGCGCGAGTGCCGCAAAGGCGAGCTTTAGCCTGCTCAATCTCTCTATTCCCGGCTGGAATTGCTACGCCATCATGTTTGATGGCAGCGAAGCGTTCGTTGCCCACCTGGGCGTTATTCCAGGCGCTCCGCGCCTTGTCCCACAAAGTGGAAGCTAAGCGGCACCATCGAACATTGAGGTCACCGAACCGTCTTCGAAGACCTCACGAATCGCTCTGGCGAGCAGCGGGGCAATAGGCAAAACCGTCAAGCGGTCCCAACGCTTCTCGGCAGGAATCGGAAGAGTGTCGGTGACGACAACCTGATCAATCACATCGGACTGCAAAGCCTCAATCGCTGGGTCTGAGAACACCGCGTGGGTGGCGGCAACGACGACGCCCTTGGCGCCGGCGTTCTTGAGAGCCTCTGCGGCCTTCGCGATAGTGCGACCGGTGTCGATCATGTCGTCAACCAGAAGACACACGCGCCCTTCCACTTCACCGACAATTTCGTGAACCGAGACTTGGTTCGGAACCTTGGGGTCCCGGCGCTTGTGGATGATGGCCAGTGGCGCACCCAACTTGTCACTCCACACATCAGCAACTCGAACGCGGCCCATGTCCGGGCTCACCACAGTGAGGCTCTTAGCCTCCAGGGTTTTTTGAATGTGCTCGAGCAACACCGGCATGGCAAAGAGGTGGTCGACGGGCCCGTCGAAAAATCCCTGAATCTGTGGGGCATGAAGGTCAACACTCATGATGCGGTTCGCGCCAGCAGCTTTGAACAAATCGGCGATGAGCCTGGCTGAAATGGGCTCGCGACCGCGGCCCTTCTTGTCTTGGCGAGCGTAGGGATAGAAGGGCGCAACGACGGTGATGCGCTTGGCGCTCGCGCGCTTGAGGGCGTCCACCATAATCAGCTGCTCCATCAACCATTCGTTGATGGGGAAGGGGTGTGCCTGAATGACGAAAACATCGGAGCCTCGAACGCTGTCGCCATAGCGAGCATAAATCTCGCCGTTAGCAAAAGTCCGTGCCTCAGTGGGAACCAGCTCAGTGCCAATTTCCTTCGCCACTTCTTCGGCGAGTGAGGGGTGTGCCCTACCGCTCACCAACACGAGATTCTTCTGAGTGGTGGCGGTGATATTGGTCACAGTCGTTTCGCCTTCTTTTCCGGGGCATCTTGGCCCCTCTTCATTATCCCTTAGTGGCTTTTTTACCGCCAGAGGCCTTCTTGGCCGCGGTGGCGGCCGGCGTGCCGTCCCGGTTGGCTTCAACCCAACCTTCTAGGTTGCGCTGTGAGGCGACGCTAATCGCCAGCGCCCCCGGTGGCACATCCCGCCTCACCACTGCTCCCGCAGCGGTGTAGGAACCATCGCCGAGTGTGACGGGTGCGACAAAGACGGTGTGGGATCCGGTGCGCGAATGTGAGCCGACAACAGTCCGGTGTTTGTTCACCCCGTCGTAGTTGGCGGTAATCGCACCAGCACCAATATTGGTGCCCTCCCCGATGTCGGCATCGCCGATGTAGGAGAGGTGAGGCACCTTGGCGCCACGCGCCAAGGTTGAGTTCTTGATTTCGACGAAAGCCCCGACCTTGCCGTCTTCGCCAACATCAGCACCTGGGCGCAAAAACGAGAAGGGGCCGACACTCGCACCGGCACGAATATGGGCACCCTCGGCATGGGTGCGCACCACTGTGGCACCCTCGCCAACGACGGTGTCGGTGAGCGTCGTGTCAGGTCCGACAACCGCACCGGAGGCAATGCTGGTGTCCCCGCGGAGTTGGACGCCGGGGAGAATCTCGACATCACTGGCCAGCTGAACACCCAAATCAATGAAGCAGCTTGCGGGGTCATGAACCGTGACGCCTGCAAGCTGGTGACCCCGGACAATCATCTGATTCAAGAGTGCCTGGACTTCACCGAGTTGAACACGATCGTTGATTCCCTGGAGTAACCACGAATCCTCAACCCGAACTGCCCCGACCTCGTGGTCTTTGGCCAGAGCCTCGATCACATCGGTCAGATACTTCTCGCCCTGGGCATTGTGGGTTCCAATCGAGCCCAACGCGTCAGCAACAGCGCCCCTGCTGAAGACATAACTTCCGGCGTTGACTTCGAGAAGTGCTTGTTCTTCCGGGGTGGCATCTGCTTCCTCAACAACTCGGAGGACACGGCCATCACTGGCACGAATGACCCGGCCATAACCGCTCGGGTCTTCAAGCACAGTCGTGATGATGGTGGCGGGAACTTTCTGGTCGCGGTGGTGACCAAGAACTACTCGCAGTGTGTCGGAGTCCAGCAGTGGCACATCGCCACTGACGACGACAACGTCACCGCTAAAGGACTTCGGTAGGGCAGCAAGTGCGACCTCAAGCGCGCGTCCCGTGCCAGGAATCTCGTCTTGGACAACACATACAGCTTCTGGAGCCCAGTCGGTGACTGCTGCCTCCACCTGCTCGCGCTCGTGACGAACGACGACAATCAGGTGCTCAGGCTCGAGAGCCTGAGCGGTGGAGAGAACGTGGCCGATCATCGGCACGCCCGAGAGAGTGTGCAGGACTTTTGCGGTTGCCGATTTCATTCGGGTCCCCTGGCCAGCGGCCAGGATCACGACGGCAAGCGCAGTGTGCGGCATACCCATCATTTAAGCCTATGGAGGGCGCTGTGATGGCCAACCTCGAGATGCTGTGTTGGCTCCGCCCCCAGGATTCGAACCTAGACCTAACAGCTCCAAAGGCTGTCGTGCTGCCGTTACACCAAGGCGGAATGGCCCGGAGGCCTCCCCTAGTCTGCCAGAGGTCCGATAATGGTGGGGTGAGTGTTTCAGGGGATGATGTCGATCGCATTGTCCACGCGTGGCGTCGCGAACGCCCCGATCTGGATGTGTCTCCTTTGGAAGTCCTCTCCCGGGTCACCCGGATTGCCAAATACGTGGAGAACTTCCGCCGGGAAGCTTTTCGCTCCTCTGGCTTGGAGTCCTTCGAGTTCGATGTTCTGGCGGCTCTTCGTCGCGCTGGCCATCCCTACCGGATGAGTCCGAAGAACCTTCTTCACGAAACCCTGGTGAGCTCAGGCGCCCTGACCCACCGCCTCACGAAACTCGAGGCCAGAGGATTCATTACCCGCTCGGCTGATCCGGATGATGGACGAGGCGTTGTTGTCACCCTGACGCCCTCCGGCGTTCAGGCGGTCGACACCGCCCTCTCTCACCTCATCCACGCCGAGCGTTCACTGTTGTCCTCACTTGGCAAAAGCGAACAGCGTGCTGTTGCCGGGGCTCTCCGGCAACTCAACAACGACATCACGCAACGCTAAGCCAGCGCTCACAGGGCCGTGTCATACTGATGCGTCCCCCGCACCCAGGAGAATCCGTGCTCACCACGTCACCACGTCACCACCGACTGCGCCTTCTTACCGGGCTCTCCGCCGTGCTGGTGGTGCTGGGTGACCAGGCCAGCAAATGGTGGGCGGAAACCTCACTCGAGCTCTTTGAGTACCACCCAGTCATTGGTGATCTGCTCGGCTGGCGCTTGGTTTATAACCCGGGAGCGGCCTTCGGGATGGCGGCCGACTTCACCTGGGCGCTGACCATTCTCGCGGGCATCGCTGTTCTTGCCCTCAGCGTGTATGGCTTCACTAACCGAGCACCCTCGACTGCGATCGGAATTGCAGCACTCCTCGGTGGAGCAATCAGCCACCTGGGTGACCGGTTGTTCCGTGATCCAGGTTTTGCCGTGGGCCACATTGTCGATTTCATCGACTACTCGGGTTTCTTTGTCGGCAATGTCGCCGACATCTTCCTAGTCGGTGGTGCAATCTATCTGGTGATCGCAAGCCTGGTGCAGAAGGACCCTACCTCGACACCAGATGAGCGCCCCGCGCAGGAGAACTCGTAACTACTGCGTAGCGACCGCCCTCGCTGCACGCTTCGTAAATCTCCTCGGCGTGAGCCTTATCGCGCGCAAGCATCGCACAGGTAGGTCCAGAGCCTGAGACCATCACCGCAAGCGCGCCGTAGGCAAGGCCTTTTTCTAGTGTTGCCTCGAGTTCGGGGTTGAGATCAATGGCCGCCTGTGCCATGTCGTTAATCAGGTGGGGGGCGAGCGCCTCCGCATCGCCCCGGTAGAGAGCATCAATAAAGGCATCGGGCAACGAGTCGGGTAGGACGACATCAACACCCGAGCGCAACTCATCCAGACGGCTATACACACCGGGCGTTGCCAAGTGCTCCATGGAGGGAACAATCACCCAGTGAAGGGGTGAGGACTTCAGGGGCTCAAGAATCTCTCCGCGGCCTCGTCCAAGAGCGCTGCCGCCTTCGAGAAGAAAGGGGACGTCAGAGCCGAGCTCCGCTGCGATATCGAGCAGCTCCACCTGCGAGAGCTCGGTCTTCCAGAGCTCGTTGATGGCAATCAGTGTCGCGGCCGCATCAGCCGAACCGCCACCCATACCCCCACCGACTGGCACCTTCTTGTCGATGAGAATCGCCACCGCATCGGTGCGACCGGTCGCTTGTGCAACGGCCGCCACGGCCTTCATCGCCAGGTTGTTGCCATCGAGGGGAATCTCCCCGAGGTTCACATCCCCGGTAACCGCAATGGAGAACTCTTCGGCAGGGCTCAGAGCGACGCTCTCCCAGATATCCACTGCCTGAAAGCAGGTGAGCAAGTCGTGATAGCCATCTGCTCGCCTGGGGCCAACCCTCAGAACCAAGTTGATTTTGCCAGGGGCCCTGGCAATCACGCTGGATTCTGGCAGGTGACGAAAGGGCATGAAAGCAGACTAGCGAATAGCGGTTAACGGCCCCAGGACGGAACGATTTCTGGAACTATCGACCGATAGACCAGAAGTCCTAAAACCTCAATACCCAGCTGGACGATGACCACGAGTGGCACCAACCCCCAGACATCAACCTCGAGTGCCAGGGCGATCGGCAACATGATGATCCCGCCCCGCCCGGCGCCCACAATCATCATCGCCCGCTTCTCGGCTTGGCTGAGGGAGGCGAGAATTCCTGCCAGAAGCCCAATCGGGGCCAAGAGAACGAGGAACGCGAAGAAGAGGGGAACAAGGCGATAGAGCTCTTCTAAGTGCTCAAGTTGCCCGGGCACTCGATTCCAGAGCACCAGAGCGATGGTGACACTGATCACCGGAACGGTGAAACGCGTCAGCGAAATACGAGCACTGGCCGCTCCGGGAAACTTCTGACCAAGGCCCTGCCACAGCAGGGCAAGCAGTGAAGGGGCAACAATCACCGCGGCAATGACCACGAAGGTGGGCGGGAGGTCCTCGAGTCGAAAGGCGCCGGTGCTGAGCACCACGGCATACAGGGGGACCACAACCAGCTGGCCGACCAGCAACAGCGGCTTGGTGGCCAACACGCTCTCCACGTCACCGCCCGCCTGGGCGGCCGTCGAGAGCGACAGCGCAACCCCTGGAGCCAGGAGAACCAGTAGCAAGCCCACCTGCAACTCGGGTGCCTGCCACAACATCCTGGAGAGGACGAAAGCGATGAGCGGAACAACGACAAGATTCAGGGCAAACAGCGGAACCAAGACGCGTGGCTTTGCGAGAGCTTTCCCCACCGAGAGAAGCGGCAGGGAAGAGACCACCAGAAACACCATGAGTGCCAAAGCACCCCACTGAAGCGCAACCAGGGCCTCGCTCTGAACAGGCGCATAGACCCCGAGCGCTCCGCCGAGTGCAATCGCGGGAAGTATCCACGCAATGGAAAATCCCCCGGCTTTGGTCATTTCATCGCCAGCCAGGTTTTGGCCAAACTCACATAGCCCTCAAGCGACCACGCTTCACCGCGATCCTCGGGGTTGAGCCCAGCCGCGGTGATGATCTCGTTCACTCGGTCCGCCCCGAGATAGGAAGCAAGCGAGCCCCTCGACATTTTTCGTCTGGTGGCAAAAGCATGATCGACCAAATCCCACACAACCTGGCGCAGTTCTTCATCACCCGGGGCGGGTCTGGCGTCCATGGCCACCAACAAAGAGTCGACGTTAGGCACTGGCCAGAAGACCTGTCTGGACACGCTCCCCGCAGTCGACCACGTCCCATACCAAGCCGCCTTGACGCTCGGCCCCCCATACGCCTTCGACCCTGGCCCAGCAGCCAAACGCTCAGCCACCTCGGCTTGCACCATCACCAACACGCGAGTGAGCGAGGGCAGGGTCGCCAACAAATGCAAGACAATCGGAACCGAGGTGTTGTAGGGAAGGTTCGCGACGATCACCCTGACATCGTGGGGAATCTCCGTGGTCACTAGTGCATCCGCGTGAATGACCTGAAGCGGCCTGCCAGGCTGAAGCCTGGCAGCGGTTGCTGGCAGAAGCTCAGCCAGTCGGCCATCGATTTCCACGGCGACCACGTCTGCGCCAGCCTCAAGAAGGCCAAGAGTCAGTGAACCCAGACCTGGCCCCACTTCAAGAACGCGCTCGCCTGGTTGGACACCAGCTTTGGCCACAATCTTTCGGACTGTGTTGGCATCGTGCACAAAGTTCTGGCCAAGCTTTTTGGTGGGCACCAGAGAAAGCTCTGCCGCCAGGGTTCTAATTTCGGTCGCACCGAGCAGAGAGCCACCTGACTCAGGCCCACTCATTCTGCAGCCCGACCAGAGATCGGAGTCTCGTCCCACCTGCCATAGACCTCATAGGTGTTGGCAGTGAGTTGTGTTGCAAGCTCATTGACCCCAACCACCAAAGTCTCGGCCATGCTGCGCACGGTGAAGGGCACCATGTAGGGGCTATTGGGTTTGCCTCTGGAGGGAATCGGGGTTAAGAACGGGGTGTCCGTTTCGACCAGGATGTGGGAGCGCGGCATCACCCGCAGGGCGTCTCGCAAACCCTCCGAGTTCTTGAATGTGACCGTTCCCGAAAACGATGCATACCAACCGTTCTCGGCAAGAATCTCGGCTAATTCCCCGTCCCCACTAAAACAGTGGAACACGGTGCGCTCCGGCGCACCGTCAGCCTTTAGGGTCTCGACCACTGCGCGGTGGGCATCACGGTCATGAATCTGTAGGGCCAGGTTGTGTTCCTTGGCAATGCGAATGTGTTCGCGGAAGCTATGGCGCTGAACCTCGTGAAGGGGCTCTTCTGTCCGGAAGAAATCAAGACCGGTTTCCCCAATCGCTACAACCCGGGGTTTGCCAGCAAGACCAGCAATAGCGTCAAGGGCAGCCGAGAGTTCACCACGCTCATGAAGCCTCGGTGCTTCATTGGGGTGCAGGGACACAGCAGCGAGCACTCGGGGCTCGCTGGCCGCGAGTGCCACAGACCACTGGGATGTCTCAACATCGGTGCCTACCTGAACGACACCAGCGACCCCGACCGCTTCTGCGCGATCGAGGTGCTCGCGGTAATCCATCGGGTTCTCACCATCGGCAAATTCGAGGTGAGCGTGATTGTCATAGACCGCAACCTCAAGGGGCTCTGGTTCCGGCGGATAAGCCAGTGCTCTATCGCCAGCCTCTAAATCGCGGCGTTGCCTGATGTGGGCGGGAAGGGCTTCCTCGCTGGGCATCGACGCTTACTTCTCCTGCTCAACCCTGGGGAACAAAGGCTCCAGTTCGCCCAGGTGTGAGCCAACCAGCAACACTCCCCGCGCTCCGGCCTCAAAGATCTTCTGGTCAGTCAGAGCACCGAGGGATTCTTCTGCCCCGAGTGCGCTCCAGAGCTTCTGGGTGGCCTCTGGCATAAAAGGAGAAAGCAGGATGGCCAGTGCGCGAAGCGCATCGGCCACTGAATACAGCACGGCATCCAAACGCTCTGCGTGTGCCTCATCCTTGGCGAGAACCCAAGGTTCCTGCTCGGTGATGTAACCATTGGCGTCCTCCACGATCCGCCAGATCTGGTGGAGGGCTTCGTGAGGTGCAAGTGCGTGCATGGCCTCATCGGCAGCAGCAACGGCGCTCTTCATGGTTGCTGCGAGCGCGTCCTCTGCCTCAGTGTTCCCAGGGGTGGGGTTCGAAACAACGCCATCGCGGTAGCGATGAACCATCGCGATGACTCGCGATGCCAGGTTTCCAAAACCGTTAGCCAATTCCGCCTCGTAACGAGCAGAGAGGTCTTCCCAACTAAAGGAGCCATCGGAACCAAAAGTGATAGCCCGAAGGAAGTAATAACGGAAAGCATCTGAGCCAAAGACATCGGTAATGGCGGAGGGGGCAATACCCGTGAGCTTCGACTTCGACATCTTCTCGCCACCCACCAGCAACCACCCGTGGGCGAACACCTTGGCCGGCGGCTTCAGGCCAGCAGCCATCAGCATGGCTGGCCAAATCACAGCGTGGAAGCGGGCAATGTCTTTGCCCACCAGCTGGATTGCTGGCCAGCGCCTCTCGAAGTTGGCCTCGTCGGAGCCCCACCCTGTGGCCGTGATGTAGTTGAGGAGTGCCTCAAACCACACGTAGGTGACGTGGCGGCTATCGAAGGGAACTTCAATACCCCAGTCGATGTTCGAGCGCGAGATAGAGAGGTCATCGAGACCCCTCGTCACAAAGGCGATGATTTCGTTGCGCACGCTTGCCGGCTGAATGAAATCGGGTTGGTCGCGATAGAGATCCAAGAGTCGCTCCTGGAAGTCGCTCATCTTGAAGAAGTAGTTCTCTTCCTTCAGAACCTCAACGGGTCGACCGTGAATCTCGCAGACCTTGTGGCCCTCGTATTCGCCCTGGCCATCATGAAGATCCCCGGGAGCCTTGTATTCCTCGCAGCCCACGCAGTAGAAGCCCTCGTATTCGCCCTGATAGATGAAACCCTTGTCATGAAGCAGGGTCAGAAACTTCGTGACCGCCGCTTCGTGGCGTTCCTCGGTGGTCCTAATGAAATCGTCATTGGCCAGGTTCAACGTCGCAAGGAGAGGCTTCCAGGCCTGCTCCACCAGTCGATCGGCCCATTCTTTGGGGCTCACGCCATTGGCCATGGCGGTGCGCATAATCTTCTGGCCGTGCTCGTCGGTTCCGGTCAAGAACCACGTGTCGATGCCACTTTGGCGCATCCACCGGGAAAGAACATCAGCGGCGACCTCGGTGTAGGCGTGCCCAATATGCGGCACGTCATTTACATAGAAAATCGGTGTCGCAATAAAGAAGGATTTAGGGCGCGTGATTGCCATAGAACGACAATCCTAGCGACCGTCGTTGCGGGCGCGAAGGTACTGGGAGGGCCACCTGGCCTCAAGACCCAGCTCTACCGCAACGCGCCTGGCGAAGGTTGGCTCGCGCAAGAAAGCCCGGCCGGCGAGGACAACATCCGCGAGGCGATCCTTCACAATGCTCTCCGCCTGCGCAGAGTCAGTAATCAGTCCGACCGCAGCCACCGGTATGCCCGCGTCGTTGCGGATTCTTGTCGCAAAGGGCACTTGATACCCAGGCCCCAGGACGATTCTTTGGCGGGGATCAACGCCACCAGATGACACATCCATCATGTCCACGCCGCGGTCTTTCAGCATTCGAGCAAGCTCCACCGACTCATCGATGTCCCAACCGTCCTCAATCCAGTCGATCGCCGAGATGCGCACGAGTAGCGGCATCGTCTCCGGCATTACAGAGCGCATGACTTCTGTGACCTCCAGCAGAATCTTTGCCCTAGAGGCAAGGTCGCCCCCATAAGCATCGCTTCTCCCATTGGAGATGGGGGACAAGAACTCGTGCAGAAGATAGCCGTGGGCTGCGTGAATCTCGATGGCATCAAAGCCCGCCTCCACCGCACGGGTGGCGGCTCGGGCAAAGTCCACAACCAATTTCTCGAGGTCAGCGCTCGTCATCTCGGCAGGGACTGCCATATTTCCAAAGGCGTGAGCACTAGGTGCCAAGGTTTCCCATCCGCCTTCAGCCTCGGGCAGCGCAGTTGGCCCCTCGTGCCAGGGAATCCTGGCCGAGGCCTTGCGGCCCGCGTGAGCCAGCTGGATGGCAACACGGGCGCCCTGGGCGTGCAAGAAATCGACAACTCCGGACCACGCATCGCGTTGTTCGTCATTCCACAGACCAGCATCACCAGGGGTAATGCGGCCCTCGGGGCTCACAGCAGAGGCCTCCACAATGATGAGGCTCGCTCCACCCGTGGCGAATGCCCCTAAGTGAACGTGGTGCCACTGGTTCACCACACCATCGACGGCGGAGTATTGACACATGGGCGAGACCCAGAGACGATCTGGCACCGTGAGAGAGCGCAGAGTGATGGGACTGAACAGGCTTGAGCTCACCAGGAATCCTTTGACTAGGGAGAACCCCTCGAGCGTAGCGCTCGGGGGTTCTAGTCTTTGTCGCCCTCGACGCTCACCCGATAGAGCTCGCCCTTCGGGATACCCCATTCTTTGGCAACGCGCGCGCAGGCTTCCGAGCGCTTCACACCCTCGCCCATCAAGACCCGGACCGCCTCCAGAGCCCCGGTGAGGTCACCGCTTCGACTGGGTGCGCCACCCACGACCACGACGATTTCGCCTTTCACACTGCCGGAGAAGCGCCCTGCCAGTTCACCGAGTGTGCCCCAGGCAATTTCCTCAAACATCTTCGTGATTTCGCGAGCGACGCAGGCGGAACGATCGGCACCAAACACTTCAGCCATCTCGACAAGCGATTGCGCAAGGCGATGGGGGGATTCAAAGAAGATCAGAGTCCGGGGTTCGTTGGCCAACGACTCGAAGTAACCGGTGCGACCTTTCTTGGGAATAAAGCCCTCGTGGACAAACCGATCGGTGGGAAGCCCACTGACCGCTAGGGCGCTAAGACCAGCGCTTGGCCCAGGGATCACCGTAATCGGAATGTTCCTAGCTCGGGCTGTTGAGACCAACACATACCCCGGGTCACTCACGAGTGGCATTCCGGCATCGGAGATGAGAACCACGCTGGAGGCGATTGCCTGAGTCACAATCTCATCGACCCCGGCGGATTCAGAATGCTCGTTGGCGGACATGAACCGAGCGTGGGTCGTGAGATCCAAAGCGCGAATCAAGGATTTGGCGACCCTGGTGTCCTCCGCCACGATGACATCGGCCGAGCTGAGCGCTTCCCTCAGCCTCGGGGAGGCATCACCCAGGTTTCCAATGGGGGTCGCAGCGACAATCAGCACGAGCCCTATCTTGCCAGGTGGGCCTCGAGCTGCTCGATTGTGGTGATGGGCATCTGACACACTCCGCCCTCACACAGATAGGCGACGGGCACTGACCCATCAGCGCGGCCATCAAAGAGCGAGAAGCCCTGAGCTACGAATTCCTGTGCCTTCGCACCAGACACCACCGCAACCACAGCCGCTGAATGCCACAAGCCCTGGGCGCGCAGCACAAGATCATTCCCGTGGTCTGCGACCACGACAATGTCCCTCGCTGGTCTCGCAAGCTCCGAAAGGACTCGCAGCACTCCCCCACTGCCCAGTGGCATCGCCATCGCGTGAGCGACAAACGGTGACACGAGTTGCACCGCCCACTCGCGATAGGGACCCTCACCCGTGAGGCTTGCAAGTCGGAGCGCCGCAAGCGCAAGCAGAGCAACGCCCGAGGGGCTCGCCCCCTCGGAGATGTCTCCGCTTCCACTTAGTCCCTGGTGCGCGACCAGTGGGTCTGTGGTTGCCTCCGGGGGAAGCACCCGATAGTGATCAAGGACCTTGCGCCCCTTGGCCACGAGGTCCGGATCAGCAAGAGCGAGCCCCAGCTCAATCAGTCCGAGTGCGAAGCCGCCGTAGTCCTCCGCCGTCGCCACAGCAGTGGAGGGAACCCCATCACGGGACACTCGAACGAGTGACCCATCCTGGCGGACGTGGTTATCCCAGAGCCAATGGGCCATATCGAGGCCCAGCGTTCCGGGATCACCGGCTGCGCCCGCCCGGTGGGCGAGAGCCAATCCCTCCAGAGCAAGCCCGTTCCAGCCGGTGACGACCTTGTCGTCGATGGCGGGTGGAGCCAACTGAGCGCGCGCCTTGGCGTCCCGAGCGAAATATCCACCTTCGCTGGAGACCCCGTCAATGATGCTCTCGCTGTCTTGGGCTGAGCCAAGAGCGCCACCAACAAAGAGCTGATTACGGAAGAAGCTCACAATGCCAGCGGCGGTGTCGGTCATGCCGATGCGGGAATAGGCCTGCAGCAAGCCCGCGTTATCACAGAGCATGCGCTCGTAGTGGGGATCGGTGAAGTCCCTCATCGTCGAATAGCGAAAGAAACCACCCTCGACAGCGTCCCGCAGGAGCGAGTCCGCGTAAGTGGCAAGCAAGCGGGCAGCAAGCGCTCCTGCCTCGGCATTCGATGCGGCTGCTTCAGAGAGCAGAAAGTTCACCACCGGCGTGGTGGGGAACTTAGGCGCTCCGCCAAAGCCGCCATGCTCGGTGTCTTCTTGGGCGATGAGGGCATCGACCATCACCGAGAGTTGATCGGTGGTGGGCATAGCGCGGGTTCCCGTCGAGGCCCTGCGATGATCGGCCAACGCCTCGACGAGGGAGCGGGAGCTGTCGAGGACGTCGTCGCGCTTCTCCTGCCACGCCTTCGAGACCGCCGCAATCACTTCGGGCAAGGAGGGCAGGCCGCGAGCAGACTGTGGCGGCAAATAGGTGGCGGCATAAAACGTCGCGCCCTCGGGGGTGGCAAAGATCGTGAGCGGCCAGCCCAAGTTCTCCGTGAAGGCTGCAGCCTGCGCCATATAAAGCGCATCAACATCCGGGTGTTCTTCCCGGTCCACTTTGATGGCCACCAGGTTGTCATTGATCACTGAGGCAATCTCGGGGTTAGCAAAGCTCTCCCGGGCCATCACATGACACCAATGGCAAGTCTGATATCCAATGGAGATCAGAACCGGAACATCGCGCTCCCTGGCAGCAGCGAAGGCCTCTTCTCCCCAGGGGAACCAGTCAACAGGCTGGCCGGCATGAGAGCGAAGATAGGGACTCACCGCGTCGCCGAGGCGACTCATCGACACTTACCAGTTGCCATCATCTGGGTGGGTGCCCACCCGACGATCGGCGTCCATTGCTGCGATGGCAGCCATGTCATCGCTCGTGAGTTCAAAGTCGAAGACATCCAGGTTCTCCCTCAGGCGTGCCTTCTGCGAGGACTTCGGGAAGATGATGATGCCCTCTTGCAAGTGCCAACGAAGAACAACCTGGGCGATGCTCTTGCCGTGAGCCTTCGCGATATCGGCAAGGCCCGGCAATTCGGAAAGCTCATACTTCGCTTGGCCGAGTGGGCCCCATGCCTCGGTAAGGATGCCCAGGGGCTCCTGGAAGGCCCGAAGCTCACGCTGTTGGAACGCAGGGTGCAATTCGACCTGGTTGATGGCAGGGACAATGCTGCCAGCCTCCAAGACCCGCTCCAGGTGTTCCTTCTGGAAGTTGGAGACACCAATGGCCTTGGTCAGGCCAGCGCGGTGGAGGTCTTCGAGAACCAACCAGGTCTCCACGAACTGGTCGCGCAGTGGAGCCGGCCAGTGGATGAGATAGAGGTCAACCTGGTCGAGGCCCAAGAGATCAAGGCTGGTCTGAAGCGCCTTGGCAGCGGTCTCGCTGCCCTGGTCAGAGTTCCAGAGCTTGGTGGTGACAAAGAGCTCATCGCGAGGGACGCCACTCTTGGCAATCGCTCGACCCACAGCGCCTTCGTTGCGATAAATCATCGCGGTGTCGATGTGGCGATAGCCCACCTCAAGGGCGTCAAGGACAACCTGCTCGCACACCTCGTCATCGACTTTGAATACACCGACTCCCAGCTGGGGAATGACATCCCCGTTGTTGAGAGTGAGCGAGAGTTGGCCAGCTGGAGTTTTCATATCCCTATCCTCACACGCCCCATACCCTCACACAATGGCAGTGGGAGGAGACTCCGTCGCTGTCTCCTCCCACTGACCTAGTGCTGAGTTTAGTGAATCACGCGCCTATTTGGTCGACGTTGCGTTGACCTCATAGGAGGTGTTTGTTGACTCGAAGAAGTTCACCAACTGCAGAGTGTCGTTGGCGGTTGCCATCCACTTTGCGGGGTTGGTGACGTTGTATTCGGTTTCGAATCCGAGTTCTTCAAGGCGACGGTCAGCCAAGTACTTGACGTACTGGTTGATGTAGTTCGCGTTCAGGCCGAGGATGCCGTTCGGGAGGAGGTCGTGGTTGTAGGCCTCTTCCATCTCGACAGCGTCGAGAATCATCTGGCGAATCTCGTTGGCGAACTCGGGAGTCTGCAGGTCGGGGTTTTCTTCCAGAACCGTGAGGATCAGGTTGATGCCGAACTTGAGGTGCAGGCTCTCGTCGCGAACAATCCAGTCCACGAGGGATCCGAAGTTACGCAGCAGGTTCCGCTGGCGGAAGCTGAGCGCGACCATGAAGCCCGAGTAGAACCAAATGCCCTCGAGGATGACGTTGTAGGCAACGAGGTTGCGTACGAAGTCCTGCTTGCCCTCAGTGGTCGTGATGTCAATCGTGTCTTCGGTCATCCGGCGGATGAACTTGACCTCGAAGTCTTCCTTGCGGGCCATCGAGGGAACATCGACGTGGGAGGCATAGGCTGCCTCGCGGTCGATCGGGAACGTCTCGAGGACGTACTCGAAGCTCATGCAGTGGTTGGCTTCTTCCCACATCTGCTTGGCGAGGTAGAGGTGCGCCTCAGGAGCGTTGATGTAGGGGTAGACGCCAAAGGCCAGTGCCTTGTTGACGAGCAACTCGCTGGGGTTGAAGTAGCTCATCAAGAAGGTGATGGCGTGACGCTCTTCGTCAGTCATCTTCTTGAAGTCGGCGATGTCTTCACCCAACTGAATTTCGTTGGGGAACCAGGTGTTAGCAACAGCCTGGTCGTAGAGGTCCATAGCCCACTTGTACTTAACAGGCTTGAGCAGCAGACCTTCTTGTACTCCTTGTCCGAGAATTCCCATTGTCTTATCCTTTTTCTTAGATCGTTGTTGTGTGTGGTGAAGGCCTACTGGCAGCTATCGCACTGCAGTAAGTCCATAGGGTCGGTGGGCACGACGTAGCCGTCGAGGGTTTCAGTGTTCATTACTCGGCCGCCTTAGCTCCGGAAAAGCCAAAGCCCTTTTTGGGGGCCGGGGCACTACCGGCGGCGACGGGTTCGGCTGAACCCCCTGCTGCACCAAAGCCCTTCTTAGAGGCTGCAGTGTCAGAGTCATTGATCTGCTCGGTCTTGTTGACCTTGACGGTCGACTGCTCGGCAGTGTGGCGTGGCTTCATGTGCAGGTAGTACGTGGTCTTGACGCCACGCTTCCACGCTGCGGAGTAGATCGACATCAAGTCATCGATGTCTCTGGTCTCCAGGTACATGTTGCGGCTAATCGCCTGGTCAATCCACTTCTGCGCACGCGCTGCCACCTCAAGGAAGGCATAGGGCGAGAGCTGGAAGCTCGTCTTGTAGATGTCCTTCAGATCCTGAGGAATCAGGTCAAGGCTCTGGATGTCACCCTGGCTGCGAAGAATGTCTTCGCGGGTCCGCTCCCAGAGGCCACGCTCGCGCAGTGCCTCCACCAGGTTCCGGTTGACCTCGAGGAACTTACCCGAGCTCGTGGAGCGGCTGAAGATCTGCGAGAACTGAGGGTCAAGACCAGGAGTGGTGCCGGCGACGAGACCAATCGATGCGGTGGGGGCGATGGCCATGAGGGTTGCGTTTCGCATACCGCCCTTGACCTTCGCGCGCAGTGCATCCCAGTCCAGACGAGTGGTGCGGTTGACCTCGACGGGAACGCCACGGTCAGCCTCGGTCAGGTCGATGGTGTCCAAGGGAACCATGCCCTGCGACCAACGTGAACCCTCGAAGTTCAGGTACGAGCCGCGCTCACGAGCGAGGTTTGCCGACTCATCAATGGCTGCATAGGAAACGTGCTCCATGATTTCGTCAATCAAGTCGTAGGATTCTTCGCTCTCGTAGCTGAAGCCAAAGCGCTCGATGACATCGGTGAAGCCCATAACGCCAAGGCCCACAGCGCGGTTCTGCTCGTTAGAGAAGTCCGCCTCCTTCACGCTGGAGCGCGTGATGTCGATCAGGTTGTCGAGCTGGCGCACAGCAATACGTGCGCTCTCCTCGATCTTTGTCCAGTCCATGGCACCATCCAGCACGTGCTGGGACAGGTTGATGGAGGCCAAGTTGCAGACCGAGACGTTGTCCACGTCCTGTGGCAAGCAGATCTCGGTGCAGAGGTTCGAGAGGTGAATCGTGCCCGAGTTGTTGTTGATGGCACGGTTGTTGATCGTGTCCTTCCAGGTCAGCCACGGGTGGCTGGTGCCCTGGAGAGAAATCAAGATCGCCTTGAACTGCTCCCTGGCGCCAATCTT
>JBIILX010000084.1:0-5398 GCA_044338275.1 Pontimonas sp. | reverse complement strand
TTTGATGAAGTCATACGCCTTGTCGATATATGCCAGCGACTGCTGAAGATCGATGATGTGGATTCCACTGCGCTCCGTGAGGATGAAGCGCTTAACTTTCGGGTTCCACCGGCGGGTCTGGTGTCCAAAGTGAACACCGCTGTCGAGCAGTTGTCTAATGGTTACGGCAGCCATTGCTGCACTCCTTTTGTTGTTTTCGGTTGAACCTCACGCCGACGGCGTGAGCCTGGTGCCGAGGTCACCACCGCACTCACACAACTCCCCGCCGCAGAAGCGGGCAAGGAATCAGGTGAGACCGACGGGTGTGACGCTAAGTTCGACACGCGAAGTCAGGGCACCAGAGCGCCCTGCTTCGGCCAGCATAGCGGCTCTGGCGCCGTATTTCGAGTCCGAAAGTTCTACCGAAGGGCGAGCAGGTGCTCGGCAAGCGCTCGGAATGCCTGCCCTCGATGCGATAGAGCGTCTTTGCCCTCATCGCTGAGTTCACTAGAGGTGCGTGAGTCCCCCTCCGGCACAAAAATCGGGTCATATCCAAACCCACCGGAGCCCGCGGGCTCATCGGCAAGCGAGCCCTCCCATGAGCGCTCGAGCACGAGTTCCCCTCCCGAGTGAACGAGTGCCGCAGCGCAGACGAATCGGGCCCGCCTATTAGCAACACCCACCATCTGGGAGAGCACCAGTGCCGTGTTCTCTTCATCAATGCCGGTGCCGGAATACCGGGCCGAGTGAATTCCTGGAGCCCCATCAAGCGCGTCCACGACAAGTCCGGAATCATCGGCAATCGAGGGCAGGCCCGATTCCGCAAAGGCGGCACGAGCTTTGATCAGCGCGTTAGCGCTGAAGGTCTCACCGTCCTCGATGGGCGAGGGTCCAGGGGCTGGCACAAGAGTGAGACCTGGCACCGCTGGCCCCAAAATCCTCTGCAGTTCCAGGATTTTGTGGGCATTTCTAGTGCCAACAACGATGTCCATGGGGTGTTAGGACTGACCGAGGGCTTGGCGCTGAAGGGCGGCAAGCTCGGTGGTTCCCTGAAGTGCTAGATCGAGTAATCGATCGAGCTCCTGGCGGTCAAAGGGCGTGCCCTCAGCGGTGCCCTGCACTTCCACAAACGAGCCCCGACCGGTCACAACAACGTTCATGTCAGTATCGGCAGCAACATCCTCGACGTAGTTGAGATCCAACAAAGGCTCCCCGTCAACAATCCCGACGCTAATGGCCGCGACCGAGTCGCGAATCACCGGGGCACCCTTGGCGATGTGACCCTGGGCGCTGGCCCACGACAGGGCATCCACCAGAGCAACATAGGCGCCAGTAATTGAGGCTGTCCTGGTTCCGCCATCAGCTTGCAAGACGTCGCAGTCAAGAAGAATCGTGTTTTCCCCTAGAGCACTGAAATCCACAACCCCGCGGAGGCTCCGACCAATCAGCCTCGAAATCTCGTGGGTTCGCCCACCAAGTTTTCCCTTGACCGATTCGCGATCCATCCGATCGTTCGTGGAGCGAGGAAGCATGCCGTATTCGGCGCTCACCCACCCGGTTCCTTTGCCGGCAAGCCAGCGAGGGACTCCAGGGGTGAAGGAAGCTGTGCAGAGCACTTTGGTATCCCCAAAGCTAATGAGCGCACTGCCCTCAGCTTGGGCGCTCCAGCCACGCTCGATGGAGATTGGTCTGAGCTCTCCCGCTCTGCGTCCATCTGATCGGGTCATTGGCCTGTCTCCTTTGTCGAATGTATGCACGTCACAAAATCTTCGGCGCGTTCTTCATAGTCGCGGTAGTGACCAAAGCTTGGAGCCCCAGGCGAGAGCACCACATAATCACCGGGCCTCGCCCACGACCTGGCCGCCACCACAGCCTGCTCCATGCTTGCTGCCACAGCCAACTGAGTGTTCTCCAGTCGGCCCGCTTCGGCGAGCGCCGCGGTGCAGAGCTCCACCAGTTTCTGCCCACTGCCGGGCAAACCAATCACGCCCCTCGGCGGATGAGCAGCAATGTGGGACACGAGTGGCGAGTAGTCCACACCGCGATCGTGGCCACCAATCAAGATGATGACCTGATCCGCGGGAAATGCCTCGAGAGCAGCCCTGGCGGCCTGCGGATTAGTGGCCAAGGAATCATTGATGAACACAACTCCGGAGGGGTCCTCGATCGGCTCGAGGCGGTGAGCAAGGGGTTGGAAACTCTCTAGCAGCTCTGGGACCGAGGCAACATCGAGCGCTCCACCGACTGACGCAGCGGCAATCGCCATCAGCGCATTGCGCAAGTTGTGCTCACCCCGCAGCGTCAATGACGAACTGTGGGCGATGCGAGTGGTGCCGTGGTGCAACCAGTGCCCGCCACTGCCATCAGCTTCCAGGTGCCACTCTTCTCCCTGCCCCACCCATGTCACTGCTAAGTCTGGATAGCGCCTGGGAAGTTCGCGCTTGAGAATTTCATCATCACCGTTAGCGATGACGTGGTCAGGGCTGCCCGCCACCAGGTGCAGCTTGTCGTCGTAATACACCTGCTCTGAACCATGCCAGTCCAGGTGCTCGGGAAAGAGTGCGGTCAGCACCACCACAGAGGGCGACGTTTCCAGACGCGCGCACTGATAGCTGGAGAGCTCCACCACCTGGAATTCACGGGGGTCGATTCCTTGAACAGGAATTCCCATGTTTCCCGCAAGCGCTGCATCCACACCTGAGCCCACCACAAGGTGGTGAATCAAGGTGGAGGTCGTCGATTTACCTTTTGATCCGGTCACGCCAATCATCGTGTGAGCGTGGTCGGCAACAAACAACGCAGTTCCTGAACTCAGCGGTATTCCGAGCTCCGCAACTGCCCGATAGAGCGCGCCAGTCTTGGGGATTCCGGGTGAGAGCAGGGCTATGTCGGCTGCGCGCGGAGATTCAGGAATCGACTCCCGGGTGGGATCAATCACCACCAGGGGAATGCGATCATCGTAATCCTTGCGCCAGGCTGCGGCAGCGTCGCCGTCCCTCCCATCGAGGGCGAGCACAGTGCACGTGATGTCATCCTGGAGTAAGCGGTCGGCGAGCGCACGACCCTCCCTGCCGACTCCCACAATGAGAACCGTGCGGCCCTGGAGGCTAGCAAGCCCCGGTGCTTGCTTAGGCAAGAACCTGCCCCAGCGAGCTGTAGGCGTTGGGAAGCAACGTGCGGCAGTCTCGGTGACCCAAAACCTGGTTCTCCAAATCAGGGTGAGAGTCTTCTAGCTCGGGAATTTCCTCGCGAAGGCTCCGCACAACAGCCGCATTTCGCCACTCTGACTGGTGGGTCACCCAGGTCAGGGCAACCATCGACTCGGCTTGCTCACCCACACACTCAAAGGGGCGGTGTTCGTGGAGGCCTAGCAGCGCGCGGTAGCCCTCGAGGTGCTTCGGGTTGTCCAACAGATTGTCTGCAAACATTCGGGTGAGGACGGTGGAGGGCATAAAGGGGCTGAGCAGCAAGAAGATAAATCGGCACTTGTCGCAGTCTCCACACCACCGGCCATCATCGACCCCCAGGCGGAATGCCCGGTTGCAGCTCGTGATGACGGGGTGATACTCGGTCAGTGCAGCAAAGTGGCGGGCAATCTGAAGTTCGCTGTAAGGGCGAAGAAGCGAGAAGTAGGACCCGGCCGAAAGACCGGCCTGGGGTCCGAGCACATCTTGAAGCAGGGCCTCAGCATCTTCAGATTTCGACCACTGGTGGTTAACCGGCTGCCCGTCCCACCACAGCGTTGGCTCTGAGGCCGAGGCTTCCAGGGACATCACGACAGGACCAAAGCCAACGAGTCGCGCCTGGAGGATGGAAATCAAGGAATTGATTGCTGTGACCGGAACATGGCCGTTCAGACCGCCGGAGGAATTGATCTCGAGAATTTTCGGGTCGAGTGTTCTACTGGCAGAAATCAGCGGATACCCCTTAATCCGCGCCACCCGATACATGATTTTATTCGGATTGACCGCGAATTGCACGGGGTGCATTCTGGCGGCGGCCAACAGTTCCACGGTGACCACGGAGTCTTTGCCACCACCAATGGGAACCAAGGGGTCTCCGGTGGGGGTCACGTGACTCTCGGCACTCCACGGCTCGCTGGCACCTTTTTCGAGAACAATCTCTGGCTCCAAGAGGCCTGGCAGGCCATTGCGATAGGCGAACTCGGCCATGCCGTGACGAATGACGTGGCCCAGATAGTCAGCACCGGCCTGGGTCATGCCCTCCACGGCAATCGCGTAGGTGCCAGGTGCCGCGGCTTTGTAGTAGCTGAGGCCCATGACGGCACCGAGCAATACTGCAACGCCTCGAACCCGGGGCCAGTCAACATCGTCGCTTGATCGCACGGGTGTCAGGGACAGGCGTTCCGTGAAGGATTCGCGCACACCCTCGCCGACTAGCTCATAGTCGAATTCGCAGGTGAATGCGGTGGCGTCGATGCGGACATCGAGGTAGCGAAACTCGGTGTAGACGGAAGGGTCAAACACCATCCCCGATGCCACCCCCGTTCGCGCGTAGAGCTTCCGACAACATCAGAAGTATCCCCATCTTAGAGGAGGGCTCTCGGCAAGCCCTGCTACCAAGCGGTCCGCTGTGTCTCCTGCGCAACGACCTCGGGAAGGTCAGACAGGCGCCGCATTCCCCCAAGTGTCTTGGCCATGCGGTGGTTTGAGGCTAGTAACCCGGAGCTTCGATGAAGGAAAGCCCAGTAGCCCCCCGTCATCGGACAGGCCTTCTCGCCCAGGCGCTGGGTGGGGCTAAACGGGCACCCCGAACAGTAGTTGGTCATCGTGGAGAGGTAGCTACCGCCTGATGTGTAGGGCTTTGTGGCGACCATGCCGCCATCGGCATATTGGGACATTCCCATGACATTTGCTGGCATCACCCACGGGGTTCCATCAACGAAGGCATCAACAAACCAATCGTTCAAGGCCCGCGGCTCAATGCCGCGCTGCAGAGCCCAACTGCCCAACACCATCAGGCGGTTGATGTGGTGCGTCCAACCCCGCGTTGAGACTTCGTCCAGGACATGCGACAAACACTTCGACTGGACGGCGCTGGCGTTAAGTTCTGCGAAGAAAGTCGGCAGCGGGTTCTGGTGGCCAAAGTAGTTCCGGTCCACAAAGTCTTCGCCGGCATGCCAATACAGATGCCAGACCCAGTCGCGCCACCCGAGGATCTGGCGAATAAAGCCTTCAACGCTTGCCAAGCTGGCCACACCCTCGTGATATTTCGCCTCGGCGGCTTCAATGACTTCACTGGGATCAAGCAAACCCAGGTTCATCGCGGGGCTCAAGAGCGAGTGGGACATCGCCCAGTCCCCCACCATCGCGGCATCTTCGGTGGGCCCAAAGGTGTCTAGACGATGCTCCATGAAGTGCGCCATGGCTTCCAGCGCCTCATCTCTGGTGGCGGGAAA
>JBIILX010000023.1:0-17496 GCA_044338275.1 Pontimonas sp. | reverse complement strand
CCTCGCGGATCAACTAAAGTTTGGCGCCCTGCCCATTGGATTCGAGGTTCAGAGCGCCGAAACCATCACGGCAACGCTGGGACTTTCCCAGCTCCAGAGTGGCCTGCTAGCTGGTGCCATTGGTTTGGTGTTGGTCGTGGTGTATTCGCTCTTCCAGTATCGGGTGCTGGGCTTCGTCACCGTCTTCTCGCTTACTACCGCTTTCGCCCTGTCGTATCTCCTGATTACGTACCTCTCTAATGCCCAGGGCTATCGTCTCTCCCTCGCTGGTATCGCAGGACTTATTGTGGCGATTGGTATTACCGCCGACTCCTTCATCGTCCTCTTCGAACGCATTCGTGACGAACTCCGAGATGGGCGGGTTGTCGGATCGGCTATCTCGGCGGCCTGGAAACGGGCTTTTCGGACCATCGTCGCCTCGGACGCGGTGAGCTTCCTCGCGGCTGCTGTCCTGTTCATTCTTGCGGTGGGCAACGTGCGAGGCTTTGCCTTCACCCTGGGATTGACCACGATCGTCGACCTCATCATCGTCGCGCTGTTCACGCATCCGCTGATGCAGGTGCTGGGGCGCACACGGTTCTTTGGCGAGGGACACCCCCTGAGCGGTCTCGACCCCAAGGCTTTGGGGGCTGTCTATCGCGGTCGCGCCAAATTCCGCGATCCTATTGACGTTGCAACTGTTGCCAGGAAAAAGAGTGCTCACGAAGCGAAGCGCCGTCAGACCATCGCCGAGCGTAAAGCTGCGGAAGAGGCAGCCACCCTGGAAGGGAAGAAGAAGTAATGTCCCGTCTCACACAGTTCGGAAATGCCCTCTACACGGGGGAGAAGTCCTTTGATTTCGTGGGCAACCGGGTCCGCTGGTATCTCATTGGTGGAGCTGTCGTGGCGCTGGCAATCGTGCTCACGATTCTGCGCGGTGGCTTCAGCTTCGGAATTGAGTTTCGTGGGGGCTCTGAGTTCCGAGTATCTCAACCACCGGTGCTCTCCGAACAGGTCGCACTCGACACGGTTCACGAGGTCGTCGGCCAGGACTCAAACCCGAGAGTGTCGATTGTGGGTGGCGACTCGATTCGCGTTCAGACCGAGCAGCTCACAGACGCTGAAACCACCGGGCTGAGGACTGACCTGGCAGCGGCGTATGAGGTGTCTGTCGAGCAGGTCACCGCATCGTTCATTGGAGCAACCTGGGGCCAGGACATTACCCGCCAGGCTCTTATCGGTCTTGCTGTGTTCCTCGTTCTCGTGTCCATTGTCATGGCGTTGTACTTCCGCACCTGGAAAATGTCGCTTGCGGCGCTCATTGCTTTGGCTCACGACCTCGTGATCACGGCCGGAATCTATGGCGTGCTCGGTTTCGAAATCACCCCGGCGGCAGTGATTGGACTGCTCACTATTCTCGGTTATTCGCTCTATGACACGGTGGTGGTTTTTGACAAGGTTCGGGAGAACACCCAGCACGACGGTGAAGAAAGCCGGCGGACATTCGCCGAGTCGGTGAACCTTGCGGTCAATCAGACCCTAGTGCGCTCGATTAACACTTCCGTAGTCGCCCTGTTGCCCGTGGGCTCCATCCTCTTTATCGGGTCAGCACTCTTGGGTGCGGGAACGTTGCGCGATATCGCTGTCGCGCTGTTTGTGGGAATGATTGCTGGGACCTATTCGAGCGTGTTTATCGCAGCTCCGCTCTATGTCCACCTGCGTGAAAACGAACCGGAGCACCAGAAGCAGGGTACTAAGGTCAAGGCGCCTAGGCCAGCCACCGGCGCGGTTCGCTAACACTCACCGACTTAACGTTCCCTCCTCGTACACTGGTGTCAGTGAGAGGGGGTGTCCGGTGACTGAGCTGCAGACTCCCGCGCCCTCGAGCCTGCGGTCCCTTTTGCCCCGGCTGTTTTCCAAGTCATCAGCCTCCCAGGGGCTAGACGCGCTAATCCGGAGCGTTCGCAAGAATCACCCCAAGTCGGATACCGCTCTGATTGAGCGGGCTTACAAGGTTGCCGAAAAGTTCCACGAGGGTCAGAGCCGCCAAAGCGGCGAGCCCTACATCACTCACCCTCTGGCCGTCTCCCAGATTCTTGCGGACCTCGGCATCGGCCCCGTCACGATTGTGGCGGCTCTGCTGCACGACACGGTGGAGGACACGGATTACTCGCTCGACCAGCTCCGTAAAGACTTTGGCGAAGAGATCGCGATGCTCGTCGATGGTGTGACCAAGCTCGACAAGGTCAAATATGGTGACCACGCGCAGGCCGAGACCGTTCGCAAAATGATTGTGGCGATGTCTAAGGACATCCGAGTCCTTCTGGTGAAGCTCGCCGATCGTCTGCACAACGCCAGAACCTGGGGGTTCGTGAACCCAGAGTCTGCCGCGAAGAAGGCCCAGGAAACCCTCGATATCTATGCTCCCTTGGCGCATCGCCTGGGAATTCAGAGTGTGAAATGGGAGCTTGAGGACCTGGCGTTTGCCGTCTTACACCCCAAGATTTATGTGGAGTTGGAGTCACTGGTCAAGAACCGCTCTCCCGAGCGCGACGCTTACGTCGAGCAGGTTATCGATGCCGTGAACGACGATCTGCGGCAGGCCAAGATCAAAGCAGAGGTCAGCGGTCGACCCAAGCAGTTCTATTCCATTTACCAAAAAATGGTGAGTAGAGGCCGCGACTTCAACGATATTCACGATCTCACTGGCATCAGAATTCTGGTGTCGTCGATTCGCGACTGCTACGCGGCACTGGGTGCGGTCCACGCACGCTGGAATCCGATGCCAGGCCGCTTCAAGGACTACATAGCCACACCGAAGTTCAACCTCTATCAATCACTCCACACCACAGTCTTCGGTCCGGAGGGCAGGCCCGTCGAGATTCAGATTCGCACCGGTGACATGCACCAGCGCGCAGAATTTGGGGTCGCAGCGCACTGGAAGTACAAAGAGCGCACCGCCGGTGGGAAAGACAAGGATGCCTTCGCTCACGAGACGGATATGGCGTGGTTGGCTCATCTGTCTGACTGGCAAGCAGAAACGACGGATCCGACTGAGTTCCTGGAGACCCTGCGCTACGAAATCGGTGCCAAAGAGGTCTACGTCTTCACCCCGCAGGGCAAAGTCATCGGGTTGCCCTCTGGGGCTACTCCGGTGGACTTCGCCTACGCCGTCCACACCGAGGTTGGCCACCGCACCATGGGCGCCAAAGTTAACCAGCGTTTGGTGCCACTCGATACTCCGCTCTCCAGCGGTGACTCCGTGGAGATTTTCACGTCCAAGAGCCCAGACGCCGCCCCCAGCCAAGACTGGATGAACTTCGTCACCAGCCAGCGCGCGAGAAGTAAGATCCGCCAGTGGTTCACCAAAGAACGCCGCGAAGAAGCCATTGAGCAGGGCAAGGACGCGATCGCTCGCGCTATGCGCAAGCAAAATCTTCCGCTCCAGAAGCTGATGAATCAGGAGTCCGTGGCAAGTGTCGCAGCGGCACTGAAGTTCCGTGACGTGGAGGAGCTCTACGCGGCTGTCGGCGAGGGCCACGTGTCCACTCAGTCGGTTATTGAGAAGGTCGTGGGTGTCGTCCACTCAGATCAAGACGCCGATGATGACGTTTTCGCCGGTCCAGCCAGGGGGCGGATTCCCGCCCGTGTGAGCCAGTCCGGCGTGCTCGTCCGCGGAGCACCAGACATCCTGGTCAAGCTCGCCCGATGCTGCACGCCGGTCCCCGGTGACACCATCGTTGGTTTTGTTACCCGGGGGACAGGGGTGTCGGTCCACCGTGGAGACTGCACGAACATCGGGTCTCTCCAGGGCAGTCCCGATCGGATGATTGAGGTCGAGTGGGCGCCAACCAAGGGAAGCGTGTTCCTCGTCCACATTCAAATTGAAGCGCTTGACCGCCCTGGTCTGCTTTCTGATGTGACCCGGGTGCTCTCCGAGCACCATGTGAATATCCTCTCTGCCACGGTGAACACTTCGGATAATCACCTGGCGCTGTCCCGCTTTGTCTTTGAGATGGGCGATGTGACCCACCTTGACCGTGTCCTCAACGCGGTGCGCCGCATTGATGCGGTCTACGACGTCTACCGGGTGATGTCGGGATAACGTCGTCGTAAGTCCTCAACAGCTGCGAGGAGTATCTCCAGTCGGTGTCGTTGACCTGGCGTCGTTCTTCTCTCCAAACAGCGTTGCCGGAGATGCTCCGTGGGGTTTTTGCTCAGCATCGTGACCTGAGCCCCAGCCGCGTCAGCGCAGTGCTCGCTCAGCAGAATCTCGACAATCGCGGCTTCTGGGCCCACCAGCGTCAGTCCCTCGAGTCTTTCCACCGAATGGTGGACCGGGTTCAGGGTTCGGGCGCCCCACTCCATTCGATCAAGAGGTGATGGCGCGGGTGCAACAGGCCTCAGCACGTTCCACGGCTCCGGGAGGCCCATGCCAGTCCACACCCACCCGGCGGTGCGACCGCTAGCAATTGCCCACGGGGGAATGAGGCCAGCGACGAGTGTGGCGCGTTCATGGACGGTGGGAAAGTAGGGGCGTGGCCACAGAATCGAACCGATTCGCAGTGCAGTTCCAGCGCGAAGCGCTGAGTGCTCCAGCTCGTTGAGGGTCATGGACACATCATGTAGCAGGCGCTTACCGGCAGCCCAGGGGAGCGCCAAGCTGTGGAGAAGTGGCTCTAGTTGAGTACTGCCAGCCAGGCTTTTTTGGTGGCCAGCTCGGACTCGAGGTCTGCCTTCTCTGCCCCGCTAGCCCCCTGGATTTTTGACTCAAGTTCTTCGATTGCCGCAGTCAACTGGCCGGTCATCGACTCGCTGCGTGCCTTCTTCTCAGGGTCGTTCTTGGTCCAAAACTCTTGCTCGAGAGACTTCACGTGCACATCGAGTTTCTTGACCTGATCGTCAATCGCACGGACATCCTTCTTGGGCACCGGTCCCAGTGCCGCAAAGCGAGTGTGGAAGGTGCGCAGGCGCTGACTTGCCTGGTCACGGTCACTCAAAGTGAGAATGTCAGCGAACTCGGCCAGGAGGGCTTTTTTGCTCTCGGCATTGACTGAGTTGGTCTCGTCGTCGCGCTTTTCTTCCTCGGCCTTGGCGCCATAGAGAGCGTCTCCCGCCTTCTTGAACTGCGCCCACAGGCCATCCTCGACAGACTTTGAGGCCCGGGGAGCCTCTTTCCACTTGTCCAGGAGGTTTCTGTAGCCAGAAATCCCAGCGGCGCCCTTCTCGACCAGGGATTCCGCCGCTGCAATGAGTTCCTTCTTCACGGTCTTCGCCTCTTTAGAGGCTTTGTCCAAGTCTTGGAAGTAGGCCCGGCGGGCCTTTTCCACAGTGTTGCGGGCGGTTCGGAACCTGCCCCAAAGCTCGTCAGCGGTCTTCTTGGGGACTCGCGGTCCTGTCTGCTGGTGGGTCTGCCACGCTTCAAAGAGTTCGGTCATGGTCGCCGTGGCCTGCTTCCAGCGAACCTTGCTGGGATCCTGGGCCGCAATGCCCTCCATGTCGGCAACAATCTTTTCCCGGTGGGCGAGAGCCTCGGCCACTGCCGCCTGGCTCGCTTCATCCTGCTTCGCTCCGAGGGTAGGGAGTTGTTCGCGCAACGCCTGAACACGCGCGCGCAGAGCGACAATGTCTCCCACAGCTGCTGGCTCGACCAAATCTTTATCCAGTCGGTCCAACTGCTTGGTGATGTCACGCACCGCAGCGCCAGCTTTCACTCGCTGTTCAGCAAGAGAAACGGTGGCCTCGAGGTCATCAAACTTTCTCGTGAAGTAGGCGAGTGCCTCCTCGGGGGTGCCATCAGGAAAGCTTCCGACCGCACGCCACGTTTGGTCTTCACGAACAGAGACAGTGCCGTCGTCGTCAACACGACCAAAAGCGTCAGCGCTTGTTGCCATGGCTCCTCTATGCGGGTGGGGGACTAGCCGGCGATTAGCCTACTCCAAGGCGTGCACGCGAGAAGGCCTAAATCCGAAGACTTATCGGATTGTGATGGTTCTGATATCAGGCGCCACCACGGGGGTACCGTTGGGGACTTCGTCGATGGTCCCAGGGTCGGCGTAGGCCTCCACAAATTCATCTAGACCAGAGGTAACCCGTCCGAGGACCGTGTGGCCACCGACTTCATCGTTGGGAATGGTGCTGTCCTGATAGACAATGAAGAACTGACTGCCCTGACTCTCAGCGTCGTTTCCTACTCGCGACATGACGATTGTGCCGGCTGGGTACCTCTGATCGATCGCAGCGTTTTCAATGGGCCCGAATCGATAATCGGGGCCGCCGGTTCCCGTGCCCGTCGGGTCGCCACACTGCATGACGAAGACGACCTCAACGCTCAGGCTGTGGCAGCTCACTCCTTCGTAAAAACCCTTGGCCACCAGATCGACGAAGTTTGCGGTTGCCTGCGGAGCGTTGACGCCATCGAGAACTATTCCGACCTCAACGTCACCAAACATGATTTCGCCAGTCCACTCGCGATTCTCACTAATCGCGATATCCGGCGCCTTCGCAGGCGCGCCCGGGCCGAGGGTTACATAGCCGAAGATTGAGAGAGAGGCCAGCGTTACTGCTCCTAGCGCCCCACCCAGTGACATCCACTGATCTTTGCGCAGTCTGCTGTGTTTGGAAGCCTGGAGAACCTGTCGGGCTTCGAAGACGCGAAGTTGGTCGCGCTTCGCACGATTGTCATTGGCCACAAGGACTCCCTCAGAAGGATTGGTTCCAAACATTCCCATCCTAGATGGCCCGCGAGATTGCCTTGACTAGCATGGCTTTATGTCCCAGGAGAGTTTGTGGAAAGCGCCGCTTCCCCTTGCCGTGGCGCTGCGGCCGCACACGCTGGATGACGTGATTGGTCAAGACCGGGCCTTGGTGGCCGGAGGGCCACTCCGAGCGCTGGCCGACCCAGGTCATCGGGGTTCCGCTAGTTCCGTAATTTTGTGGGGTCCTCCCGGAACGGGTAAGACCACGATCGCCAGCGTCATTGCGCGGTCATCCGGGCGAGAGTTCGTCGAACTCTCCGCTGTGACAGCGGGCGTTAAAGATGTGCGTGACGTGCTCACCAATGCCCGAGCAACCGGCGACACTACTGGCGTCGCCCCGGTGCTCTTTCTCGACGAGATTCACCGGTTCTCGAAAGCCCAGCAGGACGCCCTGTTACCAGGGGTGGAGAACGGGGTGATTGTCTTAGTGGCGGCCACGACAGAGAACCCCTCGTTTTCTGTTATCTCCCCGCTTCTGAGCCGCTCGATTGTCGTTACCCTCTCGGCCCTGGAACCCCACGACATCGACACTGTTCTTGCCAGAGCCATTGCTCACCCCCAGGGCTTGGCGGGAGCCTTCGAGGTGGATCCGGAAGCCATCGAGCTGTTAGTGAGGCTCTCCGGTGGCGACGCCAGAAAAGCACTCGGTTCACTCGAAGCAGCCGCGATGGTGGCCTCTGGCGCCGATGAATCAGGACGAATCAGCGCTGAGTACGTGGCCTTGGCGGTTGATCGGGCGATGGTCCGTTACGACCGCGACGGTGATGCGCACTATGACGTAATCAGCGCGTTTATCAAGTCGGTGCGGGGCAGTGACGCCGATGCGGCTCTGCACTATCTCGCTCGGATGATCGAGGCGGGGGAGGACCCGCGTTTTATCGCGAGGCGCCTCATTATCTTGGCCTCGGAGGATATTGGGTTGGCCGACCCCACAGCACTGTCAATTGCTGTTGACGCGGCTCAGGCGGTGGCATTGATTGGAATGCCTGAGGGCAGAATTCCTCTCGCGGAGGCCACTATCTATCTTGCCCTCGCCCCAAAATCCAACCGCGCCTATATGGCGATTAACGAAGCGCAGTCCAGTATTCGGGCAGGTCTTCTTGGGGAGGTCCCAGCGCATCTGCGCGACACTCATTACTCCGGTGCTGAGGGGCTGGGCCACGGTCGGGGCTATCTCTATCCCCACGACGCTGACGCTGGAATCGTTGCCCAGGCGTACGCTCCCGAGGCAGCACAGGGGGCCTCGTTCTATAAGCCAGGTTCCAGGGGTTTCGAGGGCGAACTCGCCAAACGTCAGGCCGCAATTCGTACCATCCTCGATGGCGCCACAGCACCATCGAGCACAGAAGAGTAATTGTGCTACCGTTATTGCTGGTCACAGACCAGATAACCGTGCGGCTGCGTGTTACTGATCTGCGAAGGGCACGCTGTAGCCGCGGCCCCTCCGCCAATTCCCTCACTTGTTATGTCTCAGGCGCCCAGCGCCAACCACGTATCTAGGAGTAATTTTTCTTGTCAACTCGTTCACGTACCAGAAGCAAGACCAGACTGTCCCGGGCACTGGGTATTCCCCT
Source organism: Pontimonas sp. (assembly GCA_044338275.1). Lineage (GTDB taxonomy): Bacteria > Actinomycetota > Actinomycetes > Actinomycetales > Microbacteriaceae > Pontimonas. The sequence continues at coordinate 9,185 of JBIILX010000023.1, read as the reverse complement.
TACCCCCAAGGCAGCCAAGTACTTAGAAAAGCGCCCCTATGCTCCCGGCGAGCACGGACGCACCAAGCGCAAGACCGACAGTGACTACGCCGTGCGTCTTCGCGAGAAGCAGCGCCTGAGGGCCCAGTACGGCATCCGTGAAGCACAGCTGCGTCGCGTCTTCGAAGAGGCCCGCAAGAGCCAGGGCCTGACCGGTGAGAACCTGGTCGAGCTTCTCGAAATGCGCCTCGATGCGCTTGTTTTGCGCTCCGGGTTTGCTCGCACCATGGCTCAGGCCCGTCAGATGGTCGTTCACCGCCACATCTTGGTCAATGGCGAGTTGGTTGACCGTCCTTCATTCCGCGTGAAGCCGGGTCAGATGATTCATGTCAAGCCTCGCAGCGAAGAGACGGAGCCCTTCCAGGTTGCCGCCGCTGGTGGTCACGTTGATGTGCTCCCCCCGACCCCCTCGTATATCGAGGTCGAGTTGGACAAGTTGCAGACCGTTTTGGTTCGTCGCCCCAAGCGCGCAGAGGTCCCCGTGACCTGTGAAGTGCAGCTGGTCGTCGAGTACTACGCGGCCCGCTAGAAAACCTCTACTGTGGTGGGGGAGCTTACGCTTCCCCACCACAGTGGTTTTCGGGCCTGGGTGAGGATGATGGAGGAGGACATATGGGTCGTTTCATTACCGCTCTTGTGGGTGTCGTAGCCGGTTTCGTACTTGCTCATGTGGTCAACCAGACCCCCCAAGGCCGCGAGTTCTTTGGCCGCGCTCGAGCCACGCTTGCCTCCTTTGTGGAGGGTTTCAAGCAGTCGTACCGCGGTTGAGTCGGCGCAGCTAGAAAAGGGATTCATGGAAACCGCAGACATTCAGCGCCGTTGGCTCACCTATTTCGGGGACCGGGGCCACACCGTGGTTCCCTCTGCATCTCTGGTGAGCGATGATCCGACGCTGATGTTCACGGTCGCGGGAATGGTTCCCTTCATCCCGTATCTGACCGGGGTGGTCCCAGCGCCCTACCCCAGGGCAACGAGCGTGCAGAAATGTATTCGCACCCTTGACATCGAAGAGGTCGGGAAAACAACCCGTCACGGAACCTTCTTCCAGATGAACGGCAATTTTTCTTTTGGGGACTATTTCAAGCAGGGCGCCATCGAGTTCGCGTGGGAGCTGCTCACGATGTCAGAGTCGGATGGCGGTCTTGGCTTTGACGAGAGCAAGCTGTGGGTGACCGTCTATGAGGACGACGACGAGGCCGCCGGTATTTGGAAATCTGTTGCAGGGTTGCCCGAGGCCCGCATTCAGCGCATGGGTCGTGAAGACAACTACTGGTCCACAGGCCAGCCCGGACCCGCGGGCCCCTGTTCCGAGATCTACTTCGATCGCGGTGCCCAGTACGGTCCAGATGGCGGTCCGGCGGTCGATGACACCCGGTATATAGAAATCTGGAACCTCGTGTTCATGCAGTACCTGATCGACAACGTGCGTAGCAAAGTCGACTTCGACATTGTCGGCGAACTGCCTCAAAAGAACATCGACACCGGTATGGGCATGGAGCGCGTCGCTTTCCTCAAGCAGGGCGTTGCCAACATGTATGAAATCGACCAGGTCCGGCCCGTTCTCGACAAGGCAGGCGAGCTCTCAGGCCGACGTTACGGGGCAAACCTCGAAGACGATGTTCGGATGCGGGTCATTGCTGACCACATCCGCTCTGCTGTGATGCTCATGACTGATGGTGTCGTACCAGCAAACGATGGCCGTGGATACGTGTTGAGGCGTCTGCTGCGCCGCAGCATTCGCTCAATGCGTCTCCTGGGTTACCACGACGCAAGTTTCCCGGAGCTCTTCCAGGCCTCCAGGGACGCTATGTCCGCAAGCTACCCGGATGTGGCCAAGGAGTTCTCTCGCGTCAGCCAGCTCGCAATCGCCGAAGAGGAGTCATTCCTCAAAACGCTGGAGGCTGGCACCAGCATTGTTGACCTCGCTGTGGCCGACACCTCTGCGAAGGGCGAGAAATTACTCTCTGGTGACACTGCGTTCTTGCTTCACGACACCTACGGCTTCCCGATTGATCTCACCCTGGAAATGGCTGCTGAAGCCGGTCTTAGCGTTGACCGCGAAGCCTTTGACACCCTGATGTTGGCGCAGCGCGACCGCGCAAAGACAGACGCTAAGTCGAAGAAAAGTATCCGAGCTGATGTGTCTGTCTATGGCGAATTCAGGGCTTCGGGAGAGACGGTGTTTGCCGGCTATGAACTCCTTGAGCTCGAGTCGACGGTCCTGGGCCTGCTGGTTGACGGAGAATCCGTCACACGCGCAGGCGCGGGCCAAGTCGTTGAGGTGATCCTTGCCGAGACGCCCCTCTATGCGGAGTCGGGTGGTCAGGTTTCGGACCAGGGCGTCTTTGAAGGGCCAGGATTCCGCGCTGTCGTGTCCGATGTTCAGAAGCCAGTCCCGGGTCTGATCAGCCACACCGTGACTATTGCCGAGGGAGAAATTGGTGTCGGCGATACGGTCACGGCCGTTGTTGACCCCGTCACCCGGTATGAAGGCGCACGTGCTCACTCCGCAACTCACTTGATCCACGCTGCGCTTCGTGACACCCTTGGCCCCAACGCAACCCAGGCCGGTTCGCTGAATCGCCCCGGCTATATGCGACTGGACTTTTCGTGGAACCAAGCTCTTTCAGACGACGCGCAGTCGGGAATTTCCGAAATCACGAACAACGCGATCCGGGATGACTTGGAGGTCTCGACGAAGATTCTTCCTGTCGCCGAGGCAAAGGCTGCCGGAGCAATGGCACTGTTTGGAGAGAAGTACGGCGACGTTGTTCGGATGGTCGACATCGGCGGCCCGTGGTCGAGAGAACTGTGCGCTGGAACCCATGTGGGCCGCTCCTCTCAGATTGGTGTGGTGACGCTTCTCGGAGAGAGCTCGGTGAGCTCGACCGCCCGGCGCATTGAGGCGCTTGTCGGGAGCGCCGCGGTTGCTGACTTCTCAGTAGAGAAGTCCATCGTGCGACGATTGACCCAGCTCTTGAAGACCCCGCGCGAAGATTTGCCTGGCCGCATCGAAGACCTTCTGGGTCAGGTGAAGACCCTGGAGCGTCAGGTCGCAAAAACCGCTCAGGCAGCAACGGGAGCCCTCGCTCCCGCGCTAGTGAAGAGAGCGACCGATCGCGCTGGAGTCTCCGTCGTTGCCGAGGTGCTCTCTGAGAGCCTCGGCGCCGATGACATGCGGGTGTTGGCGAGCAGTGTTCTCTCCGGCCTTGGTGATGCTCCGGCAGCGGTGGTGCTGGGTTCCGTTGCTGAGGGCCGAGGAACCATCGTGGTCGCAGCAAACTCTGCCGGCGTCACCGCTGGTGTCCACGCGGGAAATCTCGTGAAAACGGCATCGACCATCATGGGCGGCGGCGGTGGCGGCAAGCCCGGTCTTGCCCAGGGCGGAGGTCCCGAGGGGGTTTCACTCCCAGCAGCGCTGGAGGCAGTAGTGGCGGAGTTGGGGAAGTCCTAGTGCGCGAGGGCATCCGGCTGGGGATTGACGTTGGTCAAGCTCGAGTTGGTGTTGCCCGGTCAGATCCACAGGGCACGATGGCAGTGCCTGTCGCGACGCTGGCGCGCGGAACAGCGCTCCTGGAGATAGCTCACCTAGCCACGGAGTATGGGCCACTCGAGATTGTTGTGGGCTTACCCATCAACCTGCAGGGGGAGCGGACTCCCTCGACCGAGGATGCCGAAGCGTTTGCCCGAGAGATTGAGGCACTGGGCGTGGCGCCCGTGCGCATGGTCGATGAGCGCCTAAGCACCGTGTCAGCAACCAGCGCGCTCCACAGCGCGGGGCGGTCCACTCGATCACACCGCTCTGTCGTGGACCAGGTTGCCGCTGTTATCCTTTTGCAACACACATTGGATTCAGAGCGCAGTCAGGGGGTGCCAGGCGGGTACGTGCTAGACAACCCGAGAGCCCATGACGAATGACGCAGACTTCGATCGCATTTTTAGCACTCTGCCCCCTTTGACGCCGCAGAATTCTGCCGAGGTTGCGCCCGCACGGCGAGACTTGCGAGAGAAGAAGCCGCCCCGTCAATCTGGCGGCAAGACAATATTCGCGATCGTCGCGGTCCTGGTGCTCGTGTTGAGCGGCTCCGGTGTCTGGCTGCTATGGAATGAGTATGGGACTCGCGTCATTGACTACTTCGCCGCCGAGGAGGTTCTTGATTTCGAGGGTTCTGGAGCGCAACCTGTTATCGATATCGTTATTGCCCCTGGTGATATTGGCGAAACCGTTGCGCGGAAGCTGGCCGAGGCTGGGGTGACAGCGTCATTTGAGGCTGTCTATTCCATCCTGCTCACCGATACGAGCATCGTATTTCAACCAGGCACCTATCAGTTGCTGACGGGGATGTCTGGGGAAAGCGCGATCGCCGCTCTACTGGATCCAGCGAATCGTTTTCAGGTGGAGTTCACGATTCCTGAGGGCAAGACCTTGGAGCAAGCCATCGAGATTATGGCTGTGGCCGCAGGTCTTCCCGCGGCGGATTTTGTGGACGCTATGGCCGACCCCGCTGCGTATGGCATCACTAGTCCCACCGGAACTCTGGAGGGCTACCTGTTCCCGGCCACGTATACCTTTGAACCGGGCGTCACTGCCAGTGAAATCGTCGACCGCATGGTCCGCGAGATGGTCAGCCGTCTGGAGGCCAGCGGTGTTCCCTCCGAAGAGTGGCACGAGGTGCTCACGATGGCAGGTCTGATCCAGCGCGAAGCCCGATTGGAGCAGGACTTCTACAAGGTCTCCCGGGTATTCACGAACCGACTTGAGGTCGGAATGCCGCTTCAATCTGATGCCACTGTTACCTACTGGACTGGGCTCTATGATGGCGCCGGCACTTCGGATGCTGACCGAGCAGATGAGGGCAACCCCTACAACACCTACGTGATTTCCGGACTCCCCCCTGGCCCTATCTCTCTGCCTGGAGAACTTGCCATAGACGCCGCAATCAATCCCATTGAGGGACGGTGGCTCTATTTCGTTTCTATTGATCTTCGAACTGGCGAGACTGTCTTCTCTGAGACATTCGCCGAACACGACCGCGCTGTTGATCAGTGGCTCGAATGGTGCCGGGCCAGTGAGGAGAACGGTGCCTTCTGCTAGGCCCTGGGCGGAAGTGTGGGGCTCACCCATTAGCCACTCGCTCTCACCGACTCTCCACCAGGCTGCCTACAGTGCACTGGACCTCGACTGGGACTACCGCGCGAGAGAGGTCACGCTCGGGGGGTTGCCCGATGAGTTTGCGGGGCTGGGGAAGGGTGCCAGGGGTCTTTCTCTGACCATGCCCCTCAAAGAGGGCATCCTGGGACTCGTGGCTGCGCGCGAACCGGTGGTCGATGTCTTGGGTGTTGCGAACACGGTGGTTTTTGGGCCCGATGGTCCACTGCTCACCAACACTGACCCGCTGGGTGTCAGCGGGGCTTTGGACGACGCGAGGGTTGAGCCGGAGACAGCGTGGATCCTTGGCGCGGGTGCTACCGCTCGTGCTGTGGGATATGCGCTGGCACAGCGCGGAACGCGCGAGATTGTCCTCGTGGTGCGCGATGCGGTCCGAGCCGAAACCACCGCAGATGTTCTGCGCGGCGCTGGCGCCACGGTCACCGTGATTCATCATGATCGCGTGGCAGAGGCGCCTTCCCCCGGACTTGTGGTGAGCACTCTGCCCGGAGGGACCGCGTTTCCTCTGCAGCTCGCACCAGCACTTGTGCGGGGCAGCGTGCTGTTCGATGTCGCCTATCACCCCTGGCCATCGCCAGCTGCGACACTGTGGCTCGCGGAGGGCGCCACAGTCATTTCGGGCCTGTCGATGCTGGTTCATCAGGCACTTCATCAGATTCGCTGGTTCGTCCAGGGCTCCGGAGACCAGCCACTCCCCGAAGAAAATGCGGTCTTGAGCTCGATGATGCGTTCCGTAGGGCTCCCAGCGTCCTAGCGGGAGCGCTTGGCATGGAAGAATGGGATCATGTTGCGTTGGCTAACGGCGGGTGAATCTCACGGCCCCGAATTGATTGCTCTGCTCGAGGGCTTTCCCGCTGGCGTGCCCATCACTATGGAGATGGTGCAGGACGACCTTGCCAGACGCCGCCTCGGCTATGGCCGCGGCGCTCGCATGAAGTTTGAGGCGGACGAAGTGTCACTCTCTGGCGGCATTCGGCACGGACTCAGTCAAGGTGGCCCGGTTGCGTTGCGCATTGCCAACACCGAGTGGCCTAAGTGGGAAACCATCATGAGCCCGCACCCCGTAGCTGCGGAAGAGCTGACGGGCGGTCGCGCCACCGCGCTCACCCGCCCCCGGCCAGGCCACGCCGACCTTACCGGCATGCAGAAGTACGGTTTTGACGATTCACGGCCGGTACTGGAGCGCGCTTCCGCGCGCGAGACAGCGGCCCGCGTGGCGCTCGGTGCAGTTGCCAGAGCTTTCCTGCGCGAACTTGGTATCGAGGTGCTCTCGCACACCGTGGCCATCGGTCCTGTCGCTGTTCCTGAGGACGTCGAATTGCCGACACCCTCCGATGTTGCCAGGCTTGACGAGGACGCTTTGCGCTGTGCACACCCAGCAACGGCGGCGCTGATGGTCGCAGAGGTTGATGACGCCCACAAGGAGGGCGACACGCTCGGTGGTGTCGTCGAAGTTGTCGCCTACGGACTGCCACCAGGGCTTGGGTCCTATGTTCATTGGGATCGACGCCTTGATGCGAAGCTTGCTGGCGCTCTCATGGGCATCCAGGCCATCAAGGGCGTTGAGGTGGGCGACGGGTTCCTCACCACCAGGCGCAGGGGTTCCCTTGCTCATGACGAAATCGTTGCCAGTGACGAGGGGGTTATCCGCACGAGTGATCGCGCTGGTGGCACCGAGGGCGGAATGAGCACCGGCGGAGTATTGCGAGTCCGAGCGGGCATGAAACCGATTTCCACCGTGCCAAGGGCGCTTCGCACCATTGACACCACGACTGGCGAAGAAGCTGTTGCCCACCACCAACGCTCAGACGTGTGCGCGGTTCCTGCGGCCGGCGTTGTCGCCGAGGCCATGGTGATGCTGGTTCTCGCCGACTCCCTGGTGGAGAAGTTTGGTGGGGACTCACTCGCAGAAATCAAACGCAACCTGACGAGCTACCTCGATTCGATTCCCGAGGCGATCGCCCCGGTCAGACACCGCTAATGGCCGAGGCGGCACCCCTCGTGGTCCTTGTGGGGCCACCAGCGGCCGGGAAAACGCGCCTTGGGAAAAGAGTATCGACGCTACTAGGCGTTGAGTTTGTGGATACCGATGCTGTGGTTACCAGCCGTTACGGACCGATTCCCGCTCTCTTTGCTGCCGAGGGTGAGACCTCCTTCCGGGATAAGGAGCGTGCGGCAGTGGTTGAGGCCCTGGCTACCCCTGGCGTTGTTGCACTCGGTGGGGGAGCTGTGATTAACCCTGACACCAGAGCGGACCTCCGCTCTCATCGAGTGGCGCTCATCTCCATCTCCGCGGAAGCGGTCGCACCGCGCTTGAACTCGCCGAAGCGCCCACTGCTCACCGGGGGCCTTGAGAGTTGGGTGTCGCTCGTTGCAGCTCGGACGACGTGGTATGACGAGGTCGCCACTGCAACCTTCGACACCTCAACCACCCCACTCGATACTGTTGCTGAGAACATTGCGGCATGGATCAAGAGTGAGGTTGCCTAATGGCTGGGGTTCCCGAGACCATCACCGTGTCCAACTCCCAACAGGGCGACTATCCCATTGTCGTGCGGCGGGGCGTCATCCACGATGTCGCTTCCTTCCTGCCAGGCGATGCCAGCAAGGTGCTGATTATTCACGCGCCAGCGCTTGCGACCATCGCTGAGGCTCTCCGCGCAGAACTCTCAGAGACCAAGCAGGTTTTCCTTGCTGAATTGCCCGATGCCGAGGGCGCGAAGCGCATCGAGGTTGCGTCCTTCTGCTGGGGCATCCTTGGCCAACTCGACTTCCACCGCACCGACGCCATCGTCTCTTTGGGCGGTGGCGCGACCACCGATGTTGCGGGTTTCGTCGCTGCAACCTGGCTGCGCGGCGTTCCGCTAGTTCACATTCCGACGACGGTGCTCGGCATTGTGGATGCTGCTATCGGCGGCAAAACGGGGGTGAATACCCAAGAGGGAAAGAACCTCGTGGGAGCTTTTTACGCGCCTAAGGCCGTTCTTGTTGACCCTGACGTACTTGCTGGGCTGTCCGAGAATGAGGTGAAGGCCGGTTTCGCGGAAATCGTGAAAGCAGGGTTCATCGCCGACCCCAAGATTTTGGAACTCATTGAAGCTGACTCCGCGGTCGCCATCGACACCTCGAGCGAGGTTTTCGAGGAGCTGCTGGCTCGCGCAATCGCTGTTAAGGCGCGAATCGTGGGGGATGACTTCCTGGAGCAGGGGCTCCGTGAGATTTTGAACTACGGCCATACGCTAGGTCACGCCATTGAGCACGCTGAGCGCTACCAGTGGCGCCACGGTGTGGCGGTGTCAATTGGGATGGTCTTTGCGGCCGAGTTGTCTCGTATCGTGGCGGGCCTTGATGACGCAAGCGTGGAGCGTCACCGGTCCATCCTGAACTCTCTGGGTTTGCCGACTACCTATCCAGCGGATCGGTGGCGGACGCTTCTGGCGACAATGCAGAAGGACAAGAAGGCTCGCGGTGGCGTGCTTCGGTTTGTGGTGCTGGATGCCATAGGCAAGCCTCGGGTGCTGGCAATCCCCGATGAATCAATGCTGTTTGCGGCATATGCCGAGCTTGCCCAGTCCGCACAGTAGGCTTGCTGTGTGAACAGCGTCCTCATTCTCAATGGCCCGAATTTGGGGCGTTTGGGGTCTCGTGAGCCAGAAATCTATGGCTCGTTGAGCCTTGCCGACATTGAATCACGCCTCCGCGCCGAGGCGCCAGAGGCTCTCACGCTGCGCTTTGAGCAGACCGACGATGAGGCGACGCTCATTGGTTTCCTCCACGAAGCACTAGATGCTCGCATGGGCGTGATTATCAACCCCGCAGCGTTCACCCACTACTCGTATGCCATCCGCGACGCATGTGCCATGGTGACCAGTGCGGGGCTTCCACTGATCGAGGTCCACCTGTCCAACCCCCACTCTCGCGAGGAGTTCCGGCACCGCTCTGTGATCTCCGGTGTTGCCACCGGCGTAATTCTGGG
>JBIILX010000016.1:0-19069 GCA_044338275.1 Pontimonas sp. | reverse complement strand
GTATTCGCTGCCGCCGTTTCTAAAGAGCGTGCGGGAGATGGTGACCTCGCCGTATTCAATGGGAAGCGCGCCATCGGAGTTGTCAATGGTGAGCAGCACCTCGGCGCGACCAAGGGGCGCCTTTGAGGTGGTGCCGGCAAAAATGACATCTTCCATCGAGCCACCGCGCAGGGTCTTGGCGCCCTGCTCCCCCATGACCCAGGCCAGCGCATCGACGACGTTGGATTTTCCCGACCCATTGGGGCCCACCACACAGGTGACGCCTGGCTCGAACGCAAACGTGGTCGGTTGAGCGAAAGACTTAAATCCCTTGAGGGTCAGGGACTTCAGATGCACCAGATACTCCGCTTCGCTTGCTCACCGATGTTGACGTGTTCTGGACAAACTTACCGGGTGCGAGGCACCCTCTGACACCGGGGACAGCGGTGCGAGGAGCGGTTCATAAACGGCTCTCGATGAATCGTCGATCCGCAGCGGGAACACGGTTGGCCATCTCGTCCATAAGCCTCGAGTGAGTGGGAGAAGTATCCGCTTTGCCCATTCACGTTCACATACTGTTGGTCAAAACTTGTCCCGCCCTCGGCCAGTGCCTTGCGCAAGACAGCCCGCACCTCCTGAAGGAGGAGGCGCGTGTCCGCAGGACTCATCCTGTTCGTGGCATGACGGTAGTGGCGCTTCGTGGCCCAGAGGGCCTCATCGGCATAGATGTTCCCGATTCCACTGATCAGGTTCTGATCCAGCAGAGCGCGCTTGATGTCGGTGTGCTTAGAGCGCAAACGACGGCTCCATCCGAGCTCATCAAAGTGAGAGTCGAGGGGATCCCTGGCAATGTGAGCAACGCTGCGTGGGACCACAGCCTCGTCGCTACCCAAGCCACCTGGATGACCATCCCTCGTCGGAACCAACTCATCGATGGCAAGGGAGCCAAAGATTCTCTGATCGACGAATCCCACCTGGAGAGAATCGCCACCGCGGGTCGTCAGTTCCAGAAGAACCCGCAGATGCGATCCAAAGTCTGAATCCTCATCGCCTAAGAGCACCTGACCGCTCATGCCGAGGTGGCACACCACGGCGTTGCTGGTGCCCCCCAGGGGGAACCACAAGAACTTCCCTCTGCGCACGGCTGCCGTAACTACCGCTCCGGTCAGCCTGCCAACAAAGTCCTCCGGTGGACCCGGATGGCGCTTCAGCGAACGGGAATCGAGAACCGTAACGCGGGTAATGCGCGCTCCAGTGATGACATCTTCGACACCGCGCCGAACGACCTCAACCTCGGGGAGTTCAGGCATCGCCTCGTTCGGCTTCGCGAATAGCGGCTAATGCCGCGCTCGCGGCAGCGAGCTCGGCTGCTTTCTTGGAACTTCCGGTGCCATGCCCCGCGGGACTTGAGTCACCGGGGAAACCATTGATGTACACATCAGCGGTGAAGATTTTGGCGTGGTCTGGACCAGCATCACTGATGTTGTACCGCGGGACACCATTGCCAGTTCTGGCCCCCCACTCTTGAAGAGCGGTCTTCGGATCACTGGTTTCACTGCGCCGGTCGGCGTCCAATACATAGTCGCCAAGGAGACGCTCGACGAGGCCAGTCGCCGCCTCGGGGCCGTTTTCCAAAAACACGACGCCAATCAAGGCCTCAAGAGCATCGGCCAGCAGCGAGGGCTTATCCCGGCCACCCGTGATTTCCTCACCGCGACCCAGTCGCAGAAAGTCGCCCAGGGAAATCGTGCGGGCAATATCGGCAAGCGCCGTGGTGGAAACAATGCTTGCCCGACGCTTGGCCAACTCGCCTTCGGGAAGATCAGGAAAGTGGCGATAGAGGGCAGCGGTGATCGACTGACCCAGAACAGCATCACCCAGGAACTCGAGGCGCTCGTTGTCGCTGCCACCGTTTTCGTAGGCGAAAGACGAATGCGTCAATGCCTGCGCTAAGCCCTCCGTGGAGACCGACACCTGGAGGGTCTCCAGGAGCGGGCTCGCATCGAAGACCGGTTCGGTCTTCTCGGGACCAGTCACGTTAGACGTCGGCGACCTTACGGCCCTTGTATTCCATAAACAACGGGGTGCCAGCGCTGTCTTCGACAACCCGAGCGCGGTGCGGAAGGCTGTAGACGGTCTTGCCGTTTTCGACGGTCTTTACCAGCGTGGGGACTTCAGCTTTCCACGCCGAACGACGATGGTGCGTTCTCGCACGGGATTTCTTCCGCTTCGGTACCGCCATGATTTTCTTCTTTCCCTGGGTCTTTCGTGGTCTTAGGGGGCCTGTTGTCCATCTGACTCGAGAAGTTTTCCTAACTCGAGCCAGCGCGGGTCAATATCCTGGCCGCTTGTCTTGGCACTCTCACTGGTGAGTTTCTCACCGGTTGCGGGGTCCAATCCGTAACAGTCAGGCTTACATACCGGTTGGAAGGGGAGGTCTAGGACCACCGCATCCCGAATGATGCTCTCGAGCATCACAGAGTCATCAACCACCGTGTAGGAATCGGCCTCTGAAGAAGAATAGGTGAAAAGTTCCTGAAAATCGACTCGAACGGGGAGAGAAAACTCATCGAGACAGCGCACGCACTCCGCGTTGGCATCGGTAGAGACCTCGCAGGTCACCAAAATTCCCTCGTGAAGGCCTTCTAAACGAAGTTCAATGGCCATCGGAGTGCCCTCTGGAACGATCGCAACAGCCTCACCGTATTGCTCCGGAGCGACCACATCGAGGGTGTGCTCACGCATCTCCCCAGGACTGTGCATGAGGTCTTTGACCCCGATGGTCAAGGGCGTGCGTTTACGAGAAGCCACCTCGACAGTTTAGGAGGCTACTGCTGCGAACGCCTCATCGTAGATCGCAAGGGCCGTAGCAATCTGCTCCGGCGTCACAATCAACGGTGGAACCACGTGAATCCGGTTATCCACCACGAAGGGCAAAAGTTTTCTGGCGAGCAACTCCGACTTGAGCTTGCCGATGGTTGCCCCATCGACGGGCTCCCTCGTCACAGGATTAGCCACTAAATCAAGAGCAAAGAAGCAGCCAAGCCCGCGCACCTCACCAATCATGGAATGCTTCGCCGCCAGAGCCGTGAGACCCGGGCGCAGATACTTCTCCCCCATTTCGCGCGAGTTCTCGATCATGCCCTCGTCGGCCATCGCGTCAAGGGTGGCAACAATCGAGGCCATCGCCAGTGGGTGGCCTGAATAGGTCAGCCCACCCGGGAACATGGTGTTGTCGAAATACTGTGAGAGCGCATTCGAGAACACCACACCACCCACTGGGACATAGCCAGAGTTCACACCCTTGGCGAACGTGATCATGTCGGGCACAACGTCGTGGGCTTGGAAGGCAAACCAGTGACCGGTTCTTCCAAAGCCTGACATGACCTCATCCATGATCAGGATGATGCCGTAGCGGTCACAGATCTCCCGCACACCCTTCAGATATCCCGGTGGCGGAACCATGATTCCGGCAGTTCCCGGAACACCCTCCAACAGCACGGTGGCGATCGTGGTGGGCCCTTCAGCCTGAATAATCCGCTCCAGGTGGTGCAGAGCACGCTCGCACTCCTGCGCTTCGTTGTCTGACCAGAACTCACTGCGATAGAGGAAGGGGCCAAAGAAGTGAACGTGGCCGGTCGCATACTCATTGGGCTGGCGACGCCAGTCGCCAGTGGCAACGATGGCAGCACCCGTGTTGCCGTGGTAGCTGCGATAGGTCGAGAGGACCTTGGTGCGTCCGGTGTAGAGACGGGCGGCGCGAATCGCGTTCTCGTTAGCATCGGCACCACCGTTGGTGAAGAACACCTTGGAGAACCCGGGCCCGGCCCGGTCAATGATGCGTTTGGCGGCCTGAACGCGAGGTTCGGAGCTCGCAGCCGGCGCCACGGTCGCAAGCTTTTCTGCCTGGTCCTTGATCGCCTGCACGACCTTGGGGTGAGAGTGCCCAATGTTGACGTTGACCAGTTGGCTGGAGAAGTCCAAGTACTCGTTGCCATCGGTGTCATAGACAAACATGCCAGAGGCATGCGAGACCATCATCGGTGAAATGGCCGACTGAACAGACCACGAGTAGAAGTTATGCGCCCGGTCGAGTGCTTTGAGCTCGCTAGTCGACGAATCTGCCACGACAATCCCCCTTGTGAACCGTGACTACAACTGTGTGGGCTAAGACTACGGCAGTTCTGTCTTGGCTAAATATTCAGCCACGGCAGAGGGAACATACGGCGTCACGTCACCACCGAGGGACGCGACCTGCCGAACGAGCGAGCTTGAGACGTGGGCATTGGCAGGATCTGGAAGCAAGAAGATCGTTTCGATACCGGCAAGGTTGCGGTTCACAATCGCCATCGGGGTCTCATAGCTGATGTCCATCTGTGAGCGAATGCCCTTGACCAGCACCTTTGCCCCCACATCGGTGCAGTAGTCCACGAGCAACCCCACGCTCCACGAAGTGATGACAATGTTCCCGGTGATCCCGGCCTGAGCAATGGCCTGCTCGAGCAGGGTGACGCGCTGGGCAATGGGCAACAGAGCTGATTTCGAGGGGTTGTGCACGACGACAACGTGGACTTCGTCAAAGAGTCCAGCAGTGCGCTCAATCACATCGAGGTGACCCAGCGTCACAGGGTCAAAGGAACCCGGGACAACAGCAACAGTGCTCATGCCTTAAGCGTAGTGAGCGCATGGTCTAAACGACATGCACACAGGGAAAAAACTAGTTTTTTGCCAGGTAATCCGCCGAGGCCTCATCGAGGCGTCGGGCGATATCAAGCGCCAGATCGGGGTGGCCTTCCAGCAGAGGGTCCGCCTCGACGAGTTCGGTGGCGTAGCGTCTGGCCTGGTCAATGAGTCCACCGTCTTTGGTGACTCTCACAAGCGTGAGACCCGAGCGTCTGCCCGACTGCCGATCACCCAGGACATCGCCTTCGCTGCGCAACTCAAGATCGATGGTGGCAAGTTCGAAGCCGTCGGTAGTGGCAGCGACGGCATCAACCCGTTCCCTAGCGGGAGTGTCTGGTTCGCAGTGGGTGACGAGCAGACACACACCAGCGTGCTCGCCTCGACCTACTCGCCCGCGCAACTGGTGTAACTGGCTGACCCCGAACCGATCAGCATCAAGGATCACCATGACCGAAGCGTTGGGAACATCGATTCCGACCTCAATCACGGTTGTCGCCACCACCACGTCAATCTCCCCAGCAGAGAATGCCTGCATCACAGCGTCTTTCTCATCCGGGGCAAGTTTGCCGTGGACGGCCTCAATTCTTGCCCCGGAGAGCTCGGGCAGGCTGCGAAGCAGGGGCAATGTCTCTGCGACGCTGGCGAGCACCCGCGCCTCTTCGGTGGCCTCCACCCTGCTATCCACGGCGTCATCGTCCTCGGGGATCGAGGGCGCAATGGAGGGAACTACCACGAAGCCTTGGCGGCCCTTGGCTACTTCTTCAGCGAGTCTCTGCCACACCCTCGGATACCAGCTGGGGTTATCGCCAAGGGCGACCACGTGCGTGGAAATCGGTTGGCGACCCAAGGGCACCATCCGAATGGTGGAGACATCGAGGTCGCCAAAGACTGTCATGGCAACCGTTCGGGGAATCGGCGTTGCCGTGAGAACGAGCACGTGTGGGTGCTCTCCTTTTTGTCGCAGAGCTTCTCTTTGATCCACGCCAAAGCGGTGTTGCTCATCAATGACAACAAGTCCCAGTTCAGCAAACGTCACCCGTTCGCTCAAGAGCGCATGGGTTCCCACCACAATTTTCGACTGCCCCGATGCCGCTGCCAGCAAGGCTTTCTTCGTCTCTGCTGCGCGTAAATTGCCGGTGAGTAGAACCGGGTTCATCGATGCCGCTAGGTCAGGCCCCAGTGTTGCCACAATCGAGCGAAAGTGTTGCCAGGCCAAGACTTCGGTCGGCGCCAGCAGGGCAGTCTGTCCACCCGACTCGGACACCGTCACCATCGATGCCACGGCGACCACCGTTTTCCCGGAACCCACCTCACCCTGAACAAGTCGATTCATCGGGTGAGGTTTGGCCATGTCCTGGTGAATTTCCTCCAAGACATGCTGCTGATCGCTTGTCAGAGAGAACGGCAAACTACCAAGGAAGCCCTCCGTGCTAGGCCCAGCGGTGCGAGCCACCGACGTCTGAGAAGCTGCTTGTATGCGCCGCTGCACCAGGGCGCACTGCAGCACGAACGCCTCGTGAAAGCGCAGGGTGTCTCTGGCATGGCGCCAGTCTTGTTCTTCGCTGGGGCGGTGGATTTTCTCCAGAGCGTCCTTCGAGGGCATCAAGTTCTCGGCGGAGGCGATATCGGCAGGAATCGGGTCTGGCACCACCTCCAACACATCCAAGACCACCCCCAGGGCTCTGGCGATCTGCCAACTGGCAACCTTCGCGGTTGCCGGATAGAGCGGAATCGGACGCTTCGCCCACTCTTCACCCTCGTTACTCGTGAGCTCGCGCTCCTCAAAGAGTTCATAGTCGGGGTGAGCGAGCTGTCGCTCACCCCGGTAGAGACCTACCTTGCCAGCGAAGATTCCCTGCGCGCCCGGCACCAAATCTTTTGATCGCCAGGCCTGGTTAAAGAACGTGAGGGTCACAAGACCCGTGCCATCAGAGATGATGACCTCAAGGACACTGCCTTTGCGAGCGCGCATGCCCCTCGTGGATACGGAGACCACCTCAGCAACGAGGGTGGCCATCTCTCCCACGGGAACACCGGCAATCGATGTCAGTTCACCTCTGGTGGCATAACGCCTGGGGTAGTGCGCAACTAACTGTCCGACCAACGTGTAACCAAAGGCACTCTGGAGGGCTTTCGCACTGCGATCGCCCAGCACACTGCCAAGCTTCGTATCCAGGCCAACACTCACCCCTTCACGGTAGCGCCCAGTGGCCACACACCTGGCTAAGCCCGCTAGCGTTGTGGGATGACCAGGATCATCGGTGGCCACGCGGGCTCACTGAGTCTGCGCACACCAGGGCCGAAAACCAGGCCGACCTCGGACCGGGTCCGTGAGGCGTGGTTCTCCAAACTCGACGCCAGTGACGCTCTCGATGGCGCTCGAGTTCTTGACCTCTACGCGGGCTCTGGGGCACTCGGACTAGAAGCCGCCTCCCGCGGTGCAGCACTCGTGACCATGGTGGAGGACCACCCCGGAGCGATCACTGCCATCTCGGCCAACATTGCCGCCATCGGCGCTGTCATTCCCCACGCGCCAGCACTCAGTGCCGCAAAAGCCCAGGTGTCAAAGTTTCTTCGCAGCACGCCAACCACCAGCTATGACCTCGTCTTCATTGACCCTCCCTATGAGCTAGCAACTGGGCTACTCGATCAGGTACTGATCGACCTTCTCCCCTGGCTCGCTTCTGGAGCGTGGGTCATGGTCGAGCGCTCTACGCGTTCAGAAGCGCCCCAGTGGCCAGAGGGCCTCAGCGCACTGGATACCAAGAAATACGGGGAGACAGCCCTCTATTTCGCAGAGGCCCCATAAAAGGGATCCCAGCCACCAGGCCGTGACCCAAGTTCCACGCCCTCCAGATGAACCCCGGGTGTTGCGCTGACCTCGCGGATGGAGCCAATCACCACAAAGCCCTCTGGCAGGGTGGCCGTAGCGGGAAAAGTAGCGAGCAGACCGTGGTCTTCGCCCCCCATAAGGCTGGCCTCGTCCCACGGGTAATCGGGAGTGAGCTCAATCATCACACCGCTGGATATGGCCATTCTGGTGGCATCCATCCACAGCCCATCAGAGATGTCCATCATCGCGGTGGCACCGGCGTCGTTGGCCACCACACCGAGGTGAATCGGGGGGTGGGGTGCCAAGTGATGAGCAACAGCGGCATCCGAGGCCTTGAGCGCTGCAATCACCTCGGGATCTCCGCCAGCTTGTTGTAGAGCAATTAGCCCCCGGTGTGACAGGCCCAGTTCACCAGCAACGGCAAGCACATCGCCAGGTTTAGCGCCAGAGCGCGTCACCGGAGCGCGTCCACCCAGGTCACCCAGAACCGTCACCGAGAGTGTGACCACCGGAGCTCTCGAGAGGTCCCCTCCGCTCACACCTGAGAGAGGAGCAAGCGCAGCAATCGCGTCACTCACGCCGCGTGCAATTCCCAAGAGCACGCCAATGCGCGTGGATTCAGGCGCTGCCACAGAGATCTGAAACGCCGTGGGGGTTGCCCCCATCGCCGCAATGTCAGCGGCATTGCTGGCAATGGCTTTCCACCCCACCTGTTCTGGGCTTGACCAATCCCAGCGAAAATCAGGGCCTTCAATCATCATGTCTGTGCTGATGACCACTCTGGAGTCCGGAACACTCAAGATCGCAGAGTCATCGCCCGGGCCAAGGATGACCGAGGGGGCAGTGGGCAACAGCGGAATAATCTGCGCGAGGGCTTCGCTCTCGCCAAGCTCGCCCAGCTGCGATTCCTCACTCATGCCACCACGCTAGCCTGAGAGACGTGGACTTGACGACCAAGATTGCCCTCGGCCTGACCGGTCTTGTGGTGCTCTCCAGCTGTGCTCCCACGGTCAACCTGGAGGCAGCCGAGCAGGCCAACACCGCCGAGTGCGCCAACATGACTGTTCGGCTTCCGGACACGATTGCCGGGGAAGCCAGACGCTCTGTCAACGCTCAGGCCACCGCTGCCTGGGGTGATCCAGTGAGCATCATTGTCCGCTGCGGGGTGCCTCTGCCAGAGCCGACTGTGCTCCCCTGCTTTGACGTGGCAGGAATTGACTGGCTTCGCGATGATCGCGATGCACCGCGCTTCATCTTCACCACCTATGGCCTCAGCCCCGCCACCGAAGTCATTGTCGACTCGGAGAGAGCCTCTGGAACCGAGGCGCTCCTCGAGCTAGCCCGCGCAGTCGGCAGCCAATCAGAGCCCGTCCAGCGCTGCATTGACCCGAGCGACGTTCTGGACTAGCGACCTGCCCAGTTAGCCCCCGGGCCCATCCAAGCCCACAAGCTTTCCGGCAATACCACCGGCTGCTCGGAGTGCGACGCCCTGGCCAAAACCACTGTGGGGGAAGACCACCGGGTGGTCTTTGGCCTCGATGAGCGCATCGCGCAGGACGGTGAGAGCCGGGTGCTCGGGCGCCCACAAATACAGCGAGAGAGCGCCAGGGATGGAGTTGACCTCGTTGACAAACAGGTCCCCCTTGGTTTCGTCCCACAGCAGGTCAACGCGAACGATGCCCTGAAGCCGAGTGACCTCAGCAACAGCCTTCGCCAACTGGGCAGCCTTGTCGTGGATGGCCTGTGGCGCCTTGGCGGGAAACTCGCGCGGAGCGTGTGTGAGGCCCGCTCCAGAACCCCCGGCCAAATACTTTTCTTGATACGAATACAACCCAGTCTTTTCGCCTTCGCTGCGCAGCGGACGCTCGAGATCTGTCACCTCGAGGGCCGGATAGGTCCGGAAGGAGATATTCAGGTCAACAAGCTCTGGCCGATAAGGCTCAACGACCGCACCAGTCTGCAGGTGGGCTGAGGACTTAGCAATTGTCCGTGCAGTCCCGATGTCATCGACAATCTCGATACCAATCGAGGAGCCACCAAATCGTGGCTTCACGATATAGGGACCAGTGAAGCCGGGGTCGACGGAGTCCCGCAGGGCTTCGCGCGCCAGGCTCGGAATTCCGGCGGCGTGCATCAGGCCGCCAAAGGCAAGCTTGTCCATTCCCACAGCCCCTGCGAACACGGTCGATCCCGTGGCTGGGATATCCATGAAACTAAACACGGCGGCAGCGCCGCCGCCTTCACCCAATCCCCCGTGGAAACACAGCAGAGCAGCGTCAATCTCGAGGGGCTTTTTGCCAAGCCCCTTCTTCGGGTAAATGCCGGGCTGACCAGAGAGAACAATGTCGAGCTCCTTGGACCCCGAGGGAGCACCAGTCAGGAAGTCTTTGGCTTCGGAGCGAGAGGGAATCTGAAACCACGCGCCATTAGGAGCCACATACAGAGGAAGGACTTCGTCACCGCCCTCAACCAGGACACGCTCTGCCTGGAGGCCAGTAAGGATTGAGATTTCGTGTTCGGGGCTAGGCCCACCGAATACCACAGCCCAGGTTGAGCCAGCCATAGGGTTCCTTCCGGAGCTAACGCCAGAACAGCGCCTCGTTAGGGGTAATGATCTGGCAGGTCGTTCTCATAGAGAATAACGCCGTTGGCTCCCGCAGCGTGGAGGGCCGCGGTCACGGCGTCGGAGCGTGTGGCGAAGACTTGGGCTGCCCCGGCGGACCCGGTGACCAAAGCTTTGCGGTTAGTGAGACTCACCGCCATGAGAGTTCCACCCGCCGCCACAACCCGCTCTGCCAATTCTTTGTTCCGCTGGAACTGAACCGGCCCCAACTCCACCATGCCCGGTGTCACCACAACGAGTGGCCCTCCGCGCTCCTCTGCCAGGGCAGCGGCCTCATCAACCGCGTGCGCCGCGCCCACAGGATTGGAGTTGTAGGTGTCATCAATAATCCAGACGCCATCTGGCATCTTCTGAACCTCTGCGCGGTGCGCAGCAACTGGCAAACCAGCCAGTCGGGCGAGCGCTTCGTCCTGCGGCACCTTCAACACATAGGCAATACCCAGTGCAACGGCAACATTGACGCCGTGGCCAAAAGCCGGGACCGCCATGGTGGCCGGTGTTGCCTCTGGGCCGTAGGTCACAAGACCGAGGTCTGGATCAACAATCACGTCCGCTTTCTTGCCATGGCCGCTGACCGTGACCACCGTCTTGCCCTCGCGACGACACTTCTCGATTAGGGCGACCAATTCGGGTTGGTCGACCGGCAAAATCACGGTCTTGGCGTTCTCCGTGATTTCGGCTTTTGCTCTGAAGATTGCTTCTTGGGAACCCAGGCGTTCCATGTGGGCTTCGCCGATCACCGTAATTGCAGCAATATCGGGGGTGAAGAGCTTGCAGAGTTCGCGAATCCGCCCCTCCTGATTCATGCCCATTTCAGCGACAAAGACACTGGTGCCCACAACCAGGTGCTCATTGATCGTTCGCGAGAGTCCCATCATGTTGTTGAAGCTCGCGGGCGAGGCCACCGTCTGGTGGGCTTTGCCGACAATCTGGGCAACATAACCCTTAGTCGAGGTCTTGCCGTAGGACCCGGTAATGGCGACCACCTGCGGTCCTACTCGCTTGAGCTTGCGCCTTGCCTCCACAACAAACTTGTGGGAGAGCCTGCGCTCGACCTGCCACAACACAGCCAGGGCGAGATCGGTGAGGTGTGCACCGAGGAGCAGGGGAATGACTACACCAGCTGGCCCCACGAGCCACACAGCGAACGCACCGGCCAACACCTGCAACACCAAGACGCCTCCATAGACACGCTTGGCTCGCGCCGTCCACTGCAGTGCGCTGGTGGTTCCCTTCAGGGGTAAGCGCCACGGGGTGGGAAAAATCAGAACCGGTGCAACCACCGCAAGCCAGGCCAGAGCGGCAACACCCAGTTGCTGGGGTCCTTGAAACGACACGATGGCCAGCACCACTGCGCCAGCCCACCAGAGCGCGCCAACAGGGCGGCGCTCAAACCACAGACGCTGATTACGGCTGACTTCACCGGGGAGATAGTGAACCCTCTGAGCCACCCGAAGCCACTTGAGGTTCATCGCTGCGGCAACAGCCAGAGCGACAAGGATGGCCGCCAGCGTGATGATGAAATCCGCTGGGGTCATCGTGGTCCTTTACTGGGTGAGTGCCGCTGTTACTGCGTCTTTTACGGCTTCCTCGAGGTTACCCTCCATGAGGTGTGAAGCCCCCGGAACCACACGCAGCGTGGCGCGGGGGAAATACTGGAGGGCCTTTTCAGCAGCAGCCACCGGTGCCGGGGCGTCAAGCTCTCCCCACACCATCGTGACCGGGGCCACAACTCGGGTGGCGTCGTCGAGGTAGTCCTCGGCCACGGTCTTGACCAGAATGTCGCGCATCACACCGCGAGCGTTTCGATAATCCTGGGAACCATACTGGCGCCGATAACGCTCCATCGTGGCCTCAGGAATCAACTTCTTGGAGTGGAGCACCTTGGCAACGCGAAAGGCGAATGGCACTGATTTGGGCGGGGTGACCCTGGTCAGTGGAACACCGGTCAAGACCAGAGCGCTCACCACCTCGGGGTGCCTGGCAGCCAATCGGAGCGCAACCCGTCCACCAAACGAGTGCCCCACCACAACTACGGGGCCTAGTCCCCGGAGCGCATCTGCCAACTGGTCGGCGTATTCGGCGGTGGACCAGGCGCCACCCGGCTCCGGTGCTGGGCCAAAGCCCGGCAGGTGAACCGCGAGGGCATTGTGGCCGGCAAGGATGTGCTCGAAATCAGATCCACTTCGGCCCCATCCGTGAAGAGCGATGATGCCAGGCTCACCCGAGCCAAACTTCTCAGCGACCCAGTCGCTTGAGCCCACGGTTCCTAACACAGCTGCCCTACTCGTCCTCAGGGGTGTCGGAGTCGGTGGCAAAGTGCGGAGCAAGTTCACGGGGGTCACGCTCGCCATCCAGGACTTGCCCGACCTGGGTCACAATCGGCATCGCGATGCCCTTGCTCTTGGCCAGAGCCAGCACGGGCTTGACCGAGGCAAGTCCCTCAGCGGTCTGATTCATGGTGCGAACGACTTCGGTAAAGCTCTGGCCCTGACCGAGCATGCGCCCTGCAGTGTTATTCCTGGACAGGGGCGACTCACACGTAGCAATCAGGTCGCCAAGACCGGCAAGTCCAGACATCGTCTGTGGGCTTGCGCCGAACGCGGCAGCGAAGGCGGAAATTTCGGCAAGGCCACGAGTGATGATGGAGGCTTTGGTGTTCTCCCCGTACCCCACACCATCTGCGATGCCCACAGCCACCGCAATCAAGTTCTTCAGCACGCCACCGAACTCGGTGCCCACAACGTCGTCGTTGATGAAGGTCTTGAAGTAGCTATTGGTCGAGGCCGTGGCAACGGCTCGGGCTGTGGCGACAGAGACCGAGGAAGCCACGGCAGCAGTGGGTTGTTCTTTCGCAATTTCCAGTGCCAAGTTAGGCCCGCTGACCACGGCGATCCGCTCGTGGGCGAAACCGCCGACCTGGTGGAGGACTTCGCTCATGCGCAGACCCGTCTGGGCTTCAACGCCTTTCATGAGGCTCACGACGGGCACATCCGCTGGAATCAATGAGCTCGCATCAGCCAGGTTTGCCCGTAAATGCTGGCTTGGCACCGCAAGATAGACCTGCTCGGCACCGGCAAGCGCCTCGGCAAGGCTGTCGGTGGCGCTTATGGTTTTTGGCAATGTGACGCCCGGCAGATAAGCCGTACTGCGGTGGGAATCGCGGATTTCCTCGGCGACCTCGGGGCGCCTGGCCCACAGGGTTACGGTGTTGCCACCATCAGCCAAGACTTTCGCGAAGGTTGTCCCCCACGAACCCGCTCCCAATACCGCGACATGAACCATGACTATGCCGCCTTACTCGGCTCAAAGCGCTTGGCCGGTGGTTTTTCGTTGCGAAGCTGCCCCACCAGGGTAGCTATTTCCTTCATCAAGGCCTCGGTGGCCGCACCCAAGATATCGCGGGTGAGGGTCTTGCCTTCGAATCGTGAAAGATCGAGTGGCTGCCCGATTACCACATCGATCGTGGTGCGGGGGAAGACTCGTATTTTCTTCGCGTAGCGACCCATCAGGTTTTGGGTCCCCCAGTGGGCTGCTGGATACAGGGGGACGCCCTGCTCGAGGGCCATCCGGACTGCTCCGGACTTGCCGACCATGGGCCAGAGGTCTGGATCCTTGGTCAGTGTGCCCTCCGGATAGACGATGACTCCCTGTCCTCGCTCAGCGAGTAGGGTCGCCGCCTTCAACGGTTCACCCAATCGGGCCCCCGCCTCCCGTTGCACAGGAATCTGACCGGTGAAGCGCAACAACCATGCAAGGCCTGGGACCTGGAACAGCGAAGCCTTCGCCAAAAAACGCGGCGTGCGACGAAGTTTCCACACGACAACACCCATGACAACGGGGTCAATTTCGCTGTAGTGATTCGGGGAGAGAATAAAAGGTCCCTGCGCGGGCAATACGGAGCCTGGCTTAATTCGAAGCTTCACCATTGCCCCAAAGATTGGCAACACAAGGGAGGCAATGATTCGCCAGCGCAGTTCAGCGGCGCGCTTTGCCCGCGGCGACTTCAAGGAAACCCCAGCCACGCGGGCTAACCCTTGAGCTCAAAGCTTGTGCCAAGACCAGCAAGCTTGTCGAGAAGATGCTCATATCCGCGGGAAATGATGCCCATGTTGCTGACCGTGGAGTGACCCTGCGCGGTCACCGCAGCGATGATGTGGCTAAACCCTCCACGAAGGTCGGGAACACGGATATCGGCGCCGCGCAACGGAGTGGGGCCGGTGATGACGGCCGCCTGCTCCAGAGGACGCCGGGGAACGCGACGCGTGATGCTCGCAATGCCCTCTTTATAGACCTCAATGTTCGCCCCCATCTGGCGAAGCGCGTCAGTAAAACCAAAGCGGTTCTCATACACCGTCTCGTGAACAATCGAGCGACCCTCGGCCTGAGTGAGAGCAACAACCATCGGTTGTTGCCAGTCCGTCATGAAGCCGGGGTGCACATCGGTCTCGATCACAACGGGTCGAATACTGTCCCCCGGGTGGGTGAAACGAATTCCGAAGTCATCCACCTGGAACTGCCCGCCCACCTTGCGATAGACGTTCAAGAAGGTCATCAAGTCTTTTTGCTCAGCGCCTCGAACATAAATGTCGCCCCTGGTCGCGAGTGCTGCCGATGCCCAGGATGCTGCTTCGTTACGGTCGGGAATGGCTCGGTGGTCATAGCCACTCAGTGAATCAACACCCTCGATCACGATGGTGCGGTTTGGCTCGACCAAAATAATGGCGCCCATCTTCTGCAAGATGGCAATCAAGTCCATAATCTCAGGCTCGATAGCAGCGTTCGTGAGTTCGGTAACCCCTTGCGCACGAACGGCGGTCAACAGAACTTGCTCGGTTGCGCCCACACTCGGGTAGGGCAAGTCGACCCGCGCGCCCACAAGTCGCTGGGGGGCGCGAAGCCGAATACCCTCATGGCTCTTGTCGAGCTCTGCGCCAAACGCGCGGAGCGCATCGAGGTGGAAGTTGATGGGGCGATCACCGATACGACAGCCACCAAGGTCAGGAATAAACGCTTCACCCAGTTGGTGAAGAAGCGGGCCGCAAAACAAGATGGGAATACGACTCGAGCCAGCGTGGGCATCAATCTCGGCGAAGTGAGCGCTCTTGACCCCACGGGGGTCAAGTTCCAGAACCCCGTCCGCAAGATCAGTGACCCTTACCGCGTGAGCTTCAAGAAGGCCACGAACAACTGCGACATCGCTGATCACGGGCACGTTCTTGAGAATGCTGGGTGAATCAGCGAGAAGTGACGCCACCATTGCCTTGGTGACAAGGTTTTTCGCACCGCGGACTTCGACTTCTCCCACGAGTGGACGGCCGCCTTCAAACACCACCGTGTCGGGGGAAGCGACTTTAGCTGAAGCCTTACCCTTGGAGGCTGCCACCGGGCTCACCTAGCTGCTCCTGACAGGCAGCGTTCTGGGTCGCCATGCTTCCCGTTGTGCTTCAAAGGCTGTGATGGCGTCATCGTGTTGAAGGCTGAGCGCAATGTCATCAAGACCCTCCATTAAACGCCAGCGCGTGTAATCGTCAATGTCGAACGGTGAACTTACCGCTCCACACCGTACCTCACGCGCTACAAGGTCCACCGTAACGCCGGCGCCCGGGTGCGCCTCGATTTCTTCCCACAGGGCCACAACAACACTCTCCGGAACAATCGCGGTAACAAGACCCTGCTTGCCCGAGTTCGACCGGAAGATATCGCCAAATCGAGAAGAGATAACAGCACCAAAACCGTAGTCACGAAGCGCCCACACCGCGTGCTCGCGGGAGGAGCCCGTTCCAAAGTCAGGCCCTGCGACCAGGACGCGGCCCTGGGTGTAGGGCTCCTGGTTCAAGATGAAGTCAGGGTCCTGGCGCCACTGATAAAACAGCGCGTCGTGATAGCCCGTCTTCGTAACCCGCTTGAGAAAACTAGCGGGAATGATTTGGTCGGTATCAACGTTGGATCGCCGGAGGGGAACACCGATGCCCTCGACCACAGAGACTTTATCCATTAGACGCTCGCCTTCCTCTGGTCCTCGCGAAGATCGGCAGGGCTTGCAAGAGTGCCGAGGATTGCGGTGGCAGCCGCCACCACAGGGGAGACCAGGTGGGTCCTTCCCCCTTTGCCCTGACGGCCCTCAAAGTTTCTATTGGAGGTCGATGCGGCGCGCTCCCCTGGAGCGAGCTGGTCGGGGTTCATTCCCAAACACATCGAACATCCCGCAAAGCGCCACTCGCCACCAAACTCTTCAACGATCTTGTCGATGCCCTCCGCTTCGGCCTCCAGTCGGACTCGCGCGGAGCCTGGGACAACCAACAGGCGGATGTGATCCGCCTTCTTCTGGCCTTTGATAATGGAGGCAAACGTGCGCAAATCATCCATACGAGAGTTGGTGCAAGAACCCATAAAAACCGTGTCGACACGGATGTCTTTCATTCGGGTTCCCGGTGTTAAGTCCATGTATTCCAGTGCCCGCAGGGCTGCAGCCTTGTCGTTCGGGTCTGACATCGACTCGGGGTCTGGCACGGCGTCCCCGAGTGGAACACCCTGTCCAGGGTTTGTGCCCCAGGTAACGAAGGGCTCGAGCTCGCTCGCATCGAGGAACACTTCAGCGTCGAAGACCGCGCCCTCATCGGTGTGCAGGGTCTTCCAATACTTCACGGCCTTGTCCCAGTCATCGCCCTCAGGGGCGTGAGCGCGGCCTTTCAAGTAGTCAAAGGTGGTCTCATCAGGTGCCACCATGCCAGCCCTGGCGCCAGCCTCAATGGACATGTTGCAGATTGTCATGCGGCCATCCATCGAGAGCGAGCGAATGGCGCTCCCGCGATACTCGAGGACATAGCCCTGACCGCCACCGGTGCCGATCTTGGCGATGACGGCCAAAATAATGTCTTTGGCCGTGACGCCCGGGCGAAGCTCGCCCTCCACGGTGATCGCCATTGTCTTAAATGCCGTCAAAGGGAGCGTCTGGGTAGCGAGCACGTGCTCGACCTCGCTCGTGCCAATACCGAAAGCCATAGCGCCAAAGGCACCGTGAGTCGAGGTATGAGAATCACCGCACACCACGGTGATGCCAGGCATCGTCAAGCCGAGTTGTGGCCCGACCACGTGAACGATGCCCTGTTCAACGTCGCCCAGTGAATGTAGCCGAATGCCAAATTCTTGGGCATTGGATCGGAGGGTCTCTATTTGAATGCGACTTGTCGGTTCCGCGATCGGCTTATCGATGTCAATTGTGGGGGTGTTGTGGTCCTCAGTCGCGATGGTCAGATCGGGCCTGCGCACCTGGCGTCCGGCAGCGCGTAAGCCATCGAAGGCTTGCGGGCTTGTTACCTCATGGACGAGGTGAAGATCGACGTAGATCAGGTCGGGTTCCCCGTTGTCACCCTTGGCAACAAGGTGGTCAGCCCACACCTTCTCTGCCAGAGTGCGCGGCGAGGTCTTTGTCATGATGAAACATCTCCTGAGCTCGGGATGGTGGGCGAGCAAGCCCCCATCTCAACGGTGTGAGTGCTGGGCCAAGAAGCACCCGCTTGGGCGCCGAGGGCGGCTTATCCTGTGCACGGTCCTAGGGTAACACCGGGCCGACTAGTGACCCTTCGTCGCGGCGTCCTGGGGAGCACTGCGCAACTTCCACACACTGGCAACAACGGCGATGGCCATGGCTACCACAATGACGATCAACGATTCCCAGGTGCCAATGTCTGGCGCCCAGGCAACGTGCTCACCACCGTTGATGAAGGGCAGCTCGTTCTCGTGCAGGGCATGAAGCACCAGCTTCACGCCAATGAAGGTCAGGATAAACGCGATACCCAGGTGCAAATAGGCGAGCTTGTCGACTAGGTGCCCCAACAGGAAGTAGAGCTGACGCAAGCCCATCAAAGCGAACACGTTCGCCGTAAACACAATGAAGGGGCTTTTGGTAATTCCATAAATCGCAGGAATCGAATCAACGGCGAAGATAACGTCTGCGGTGCCAATGGCGATAAAGACCACAAGCAGGGGCGTGAACACTTTCTTCCCCGCGACCGTCACTCGAACCTTCATGCCGTGGAACTCGTCGGTCATATCGAGGCGTTTGGTCAAGAAGGCAATCAAGGAGTTCTCCCTCTCGACGTCGTCCGTTCGGCCGGAGAAGAACTGTTGAAGGCCGATGACCACCAGGAACGCACCAAAGACATAGAAAATCCAGCTGAAGCTTGAAATCAGCGCAGCGCCCAGGAGGATAAAGATTCCACGGAAGACAATCGCCAGAAGGATTCCAATCATCAGAATCTCTTGCTGGTATTTCTTGGGAACCGCAAACGTCGCCATGATCAAGACGAAGACAAAGAGGTTGTCGATAGAGAGGCTGTATTCGGTAATCCAGCCCGCCAGGAATTCACTGCCGTACTTCTCGCCGGCAAACATGAACAACAATCCGGCAAACCCCAGGGCCAAGAGCACATAGAAGCTCACCCACAGCGCGGACTCTTTATTGGAGGGGTGGTGCGGGCGCCACACGACCAAGAGCAGATCGATGATCAACACCAGGGAGATAACAACAAGAGAACCCACTGTGAACCACAGCGGCAATTGAACAGTCACACATAACCCTTCGAGTCACAGCGACGACACAGCCGCCGCGCACACCACACGATACCCCGGTTTGCCCTCGCAACTCTGGGCAAACCGCAGGGTGTGAAGTGTGACCCCAGCGGGATTCGAACCCGCGTTACCGCCGTGAGAGGGCGGCGTACTAGGCCGCTATACGATGGGGCCGATCACGCAACGCCTTAGAGTATGGCACCAAAAAGCCTCGCACACCAAACGATTAGGCGAACACCTGGAGGGCCAGTGGCGCCACGCGCACCTCAACCGGCAGCGGGCCCATTCGCTCTCCGTCGGCGTAGGCAATGACACCTCTGGCATCGACGCGAACCGAAGACCCGCGGGCAATAATCACCCTGCGATCAGTGACGTGC
>JBIILX010000015.1:0-19093 GCA_044338275.1 Pontimonas sp. | reverse complement strand
AAAATAATTGCTTTTAATGAAGAGGCCCGTCGTGGTCTCGAGCGTGGACTCAACATCTTGGCGGATGCCGTCAAGGTGACCTTGGGACCACGTGGTCGTAACGTCGTCTTGGAAAAGAAGTGGGGAGCCCCCACCATCACCAACGACGGTGTCTCGATCGCTAAAGAGATCGAACTGAGCGACCCCTTCGAGAAGATCGGCGCTGAGCTGGTCAAAGAGGTTGCCAAGAAGACCGATGATGTTGCCGGTGACGGCACCACCACCTCGGTTGTTTTGGCTCAGGCTCTCGTGCGCGAAGGTCTGCGCAACGTCGCAGCCGGCGCTGACCCCATTAGCCTCAAGCGCGGCATCGAGAAGGCCACCGAGGCCGTCTCCAACGCACTTCTCAAGATTGCCAAAGAGGTCGAGACCAAGGCAGAAATCGCTGCAACCGCATCGATCTCCGCCGCGGACACCGCTATTGGTGACTTGATCGCTGAGGCCATCGACAAGGTGGGCAAAGAGGGTGTTGTGACCGTTGAAGAGTCCAACACCTTTGGCACCACCTTGGAGCTCACCGAGGGTATGCGCTTCGACAAGGGTTTCTTGTCGGCATACTTCGTGACTGACCCCGACCGTCAAGAGGCAGTCTTCGAGGACGCATACATCCTCATTGCTAACCAGAAGATCTCTGCAATCAAGGACTTGCTCCCGATTGTTGACAAAGTCATTCAGTCTGGCAAGCAGCTTCTGATCATTGCTGAAGACGTCGAGGGCGAAGCACTCGCCACTCTCGTGGTCAACAAGATCCGCGGCATCTTCAAGTCCGTTGCCGTCAAGGCTCCTGGCTTTGGGGATCGTCGCAAGGCCATGCTTCAGGACATCGCCATCCTCACCGGTGGCCAGGTCATCTCTGAAGAGGTCGGCCTCAAGCTCGAGAACATCGAGCTCGACATGCTCGGTCGCGCCCGCAAGGTTGTTGTGACCAAGGATGAGACCACCATCGTTGAAGGCGCCGGGGAATCCGACGCCATCGCAGGTCGCGTCAAGCAGATCCGTCAGGAGATCGAGAACACCGACTCCGACTACGACCGTGAGAAGCTCCAGGAGCGTCTTGCCAAGTTGGCCGGTGGAGTTGCTGTGATCAAGGCTGGTGCCGCAACTGAGGTTGAACTCAAGGAGCGCAAGCACCGCATTGAGGACGCTGTCCGCAACGCCAAGGCTGCCGTGGAAGAAGGAATCGTCGCCGGTGGAGGCGTTGCCCTTATCCAGGCTGGCGCCATGGCATTCAAGGACCTCAAGCTCGAGGGTGACGAAGCAACCGGAGCAAACATTGTCCGCGTAGCAATTGATGCACCTCTCAAGCAGATCGCCCTGAACGCAGGACACGAGCCCGGTGTTGTTGCCGAGCACGTCCGCGGCCTCAAGGTCGGCCACGGTCTCAACGCTGCAACCGGTGAGTATGTTGACATGCTCGCTGCTGGCATCGCTGACCCAGTCAAGGTGACCCGTTCGGCTCTGCTGAACGCCGCCTCGATTGCTGGTCTGTTCCTCACTACCGAGGTTGTTGTCGCAGAGAAGCCTGAGCCTGCTCCTGCTGCTCCTGCTGGCGACCACGGCGGTGGCATGGACTTCTAAGTCCACTAACACCTGCTGTGGGGTGTTCCTCTTCGGAGGGACACCCCACAGTTCGTTAAGGCTGGAACAGCCTGGTGTTCGCCGCTTCCATCTCTTGGTAGTGCCGGCCTGCGTGAGAGAGCGATTCGCTGAGGCTGTGAAGGTTCTCTTCGACCCGAACCTGGGTTGTTTGCCAAGTGGCATGGACGGCGACGAAGGCTGAGGCAGCTGGCCCACTCCAGCTCGAGGAGAGAGCGTGGAGGTGAGAGTTCAGGGCCTGAACCTCACTGTGGAGGCGTTCTATGGTTGCGCGGGCTTTGGTGGAGGCGAGAAGAACCTGTTCACTATCCACGTGGTATCTGGTCATGCCAGGAGGATAGGGACGCCAGGGCTCTCACAATCCAGTCGCCCCCAGATGGCAGAAAACTCAGGAACGGGACTGGCTGGGGACAAGAGGCAGAGACACCTTGATGGTGGCGCCGCCTCCCGCTGTGTCAATCACAGAGATGGTGCCGCGGTGCCGTTTCACGATGGTGTCGACAATCGCCAGGCCAAGACCTGACCCACCCGTTTCACGGGCGCGTGAAGTGTCTGCCCTCCAGAGCCGCTGGAAGATCTTGTCGCGAATCTGTGGAGGAATACCTTCGCCATGGTCGACGACCGCAATGACGCCCCGATCGGGGCCGCCCTCGGTAGAGACTTCTATTTCGACGTTCGTTCCCTCCGGACTAAAGCGCAGGGCATTCTGCATCAGGTTTGCCACTACCTGGCGAATCTTGTTCTCGTCGGCGCTCACGATGATGGGATCTGCGGTTTGCGCATCGGTCACCTGCTGACCCCCTCCCCACACGGAGATCGTGCGGCTTGGTGCGCTGGCACCAGTGTCGAGAGCGGCGTCAACAGCGAGGCCAACGAGGTTGACAGGACCGAGTTCTAGTGGCTTGGCTTCATCAAGCCGTGCCAGTTCGAGAAGGTCAGTGACGAGCGCGGTCATGCGCTCGGCTTCCTTTTCGATGCGCTCCATCGCTTGAACAACGTCGGCTTTCTTGGTGATTGCCCCCATGCGATAAAGCTCGGCATAGCCGCGCACGGAGGCGAGGGGGGTGCGCAGTTCATGGCTGGCATCGCCAACAAAGCGACGCATCTGCTCGATGGTTTCTGCCCGGTCGGCAAAAGCTCGGTCAATGCGAGAAAGCATGGTGTTGAGAGACCTGGTCAAACGGCCGACCTCTGTGTTGGGTGTTGCCCCCGAGAGTCGCTGCGAAAAATCACCGCCTGCGAAACGAGCTGCGGTTTGCTCCACCTCGCGCAGCGGTCGAAATGTAGTGGTCACGAGTATCTGCGTCACTCCCGCACTGAGGATGACAGCAACCAGGCCGAATATGAGAAAGATGCTGGCGAAGGTTCCGCGAGTTTCCTGATTTTCTCGCAGATCAACGCCGATCACGAGCGTGGCCGGTTCGGCCACCATGTCCGCTTCGTGGACGATGCGCAGTGTGTAGGTGTGGAGGCGCCAGTCTGTCCGCGCATCAACGCTTGGCACGGTAACGGATCTCGCATTGTTGAGGACCCAGCCATACGTGAGCTCGCTCACGTCTGGGCCGTAGTCGGCCTGGGATTCTGGCAAGTTGCTCGCCAACACCTCGCCGTCGACTGAGACGGCTGCTAGGTAGTAGCTACTTCTGGCTCCCTGGCCACCAGTTGGTTCAAACGACGCAAAGTCCTGTGTTCGAAGACTGGGTGGCAGGCCGGCAGCAACCTCATCAATCTTTCGATCGATTTCTGCTTGGAGATAGTTCTGAACTGCAGAAATCGTGCCGATGCCAATGCCAAGCAGCGACAACGTCACCACAATCACCGTGACGCCGGTGATCTTGGTGCGAAGCGACGTCGAGTCCCACCAACTCTGCAGGCGAAGGAGCATGAGAGCCGGTTTAGGCTTTTCCGGTCTTCAGGAGATAGCCAAAACCGCGCTTGGTCTGAATAATCGGCTCGTCCGTGTGTGGGTCAAGCTTCCGGCGAAGGTATGAGACATAGCTCTCCACGATGCCAGCGTCACCGTTGAAGTCGTATTCCCACACGTGGTCGAGAATCTGCGCCTTCGAGAGCACACGGTTGGGGTTCAGCATCAAATAACGCAGCAGTTTGAATTCGGTGGGAGAGAGCTCAATGGGGATGGAACCGAGGAACACCTCGTGGGTGTCCTGGTCCATCGACAGCTCGCCAGCGCGAATCAGGGCGTCATCTTCTTCGTTCAGAGTCCGACGAAGGATTGCCTTGATGCGCGCCACGATTTCATCGAGGCTGAAGGGCTTGGTGACGTAGTCATCGCCACCGACCGTGAGGCCGGTGATCTTGTCTTCGGTCGAGTCCTTTGCGGTGAGGAAAAGAATTGGGCAGGTGTAACCACTGGCACGGAGTCGCTTAGTGACACCGAAGCCGTTGATGTCGGGCAACATGACATCGAGAAGAATCAGGTCTGGCTCTTCCTCAAGAACGGCAGAAATGGTCTGGGCTCCGGTTGCTACAGCCCGGACAGCGAAGCCTGCGAAGCGCAAGCTTGTGGTGAGCAAGTCCCGAATGTTGGGCTCGTCGTCGACAATAAGAATCTTGGGTCCATCAGCCATGATCCTATTATCTGTGAGGTAGCTGGACCTTTTCTGAGAGCATCGCCGGAATCTTCTGTGTGACCTCGGCTGCGTCCATAATGGTGTACCCATAGCCCTGCTCGGCAAGGAAGCGTTGGCGGTTCAGCGCAAAGTCCTGATCCACCGTGTCCCTGGCCACCAGCGTGTAAAACACGGCCGGTCTGCCATCGGCTTTGGGGCGCAGGATGCGCCCCAGACGCTGGGCTTCTTCCTGCCTGGAGCCAAACGAACCAGAGACCTGGATGGCCACCGATGCTTCGGGGAGGTCGATCGAGAAGTTTGCCACCTTGGAGACCACGAGGCGCATCAGAGCGCCGGTACGAAACTCGTCATAGAGGCGCTCGCGTTCCGCAATGGATGTTTGCCCCGTGATCATTGGGATATCGAGTGAGCCGCTCAAGTGTTCAATCTGGTCCACGTAGGTGCCAATGATGAGCGTCGGGTCATCGGGGTGCAGGGCGAGCAGTTCCCTCACCAGCGTGGCTTTGGACGGAGTGGTGGACGCCAATCGGAAGCGTTCCTGGTCGGTGCTCGCGGCGTAGTCAAGGCGCTCTGTGGGGGGAAGGTCCAACCTGATTTCCACACACGAGGCCGGGGCAATGTACCCCTGGGCTTCTAGTTGCTTCCAGGGCACATCGAAGCGCTTGGGGCCAATCAAACTAAAGACATCGCCCTCGCGGCCATCTTCCCGAACGAGCGTTGCGGTGAGACCAAGCCGCCGTCTGGCCTGAAGCTGTGCGGTGAGCTGGAACACCGGCGCTGGCAAGAGGTGGACTTCGTCATAGACGACGAGCCCCCAGTTGAGAGCATCAATCACGCCGAGGTGAGCAAACTCGCCTTTCCGCTTGGCCGCCATGATGCTGTAGCTGGCAATAGTGACCGGCTTAATTTCCTTGATGGAGCCCGAGTATTCGCCAATCTCATCCTCGGTGAGTGTGGTTCTCGCGAGCAGCTCGGCCCGCCACTGCCTGGCGGAGACTGTGTTGGTGACCAAGATCAGCGTGGTGGTGTCGAGCTCCGCCATCACGCCCGCTCCCACTAACGTCTTCCCCGCGCCACAGGGCAGCACGACGACTCCGGAACCGCGCTCCACGAACTTGGCGATCGCCTCTTTTTGGTAGTCGCGAAGCGACCAGCCTTCGGGGGCGATGCCAATGTCGTGTGGGGTTCCCTCGGCAAAGCCGGCGTGATCGGCTGCCGGCCAACCTTTCTTCAGTAGCTCTTGCTTGATGACCCCGCGGGACCAAGGGGCCAAAGGGAATCTACCCTTCTCATCCCGTGGGCCGAGGAGCTCTGCGATCTTGGCCGTCCGGGTGATTTCAGCCTCGATACTGGCGTCCGCGCAGGATAGGAACAGATACTCGCCATCCCTCGTGATTTCGATGAGGCCATAGCGACGGATGGTCTCGCGGATGTCGTCCACGATGGCGGGGGGAACAGCAAACTTAGAGAACGTCTCGAGAGTGCCAACAATCTCATCGGCGGTGTGACCGGCGGCCCGGGCGTTCCATAAACCAAGCCTCGTGATGCGATAGGTGTGGATGTGTTCTGGCGCTCGCTCGAGTTCGGCAAAGACCGCCAAAGCGTGTCTAGCCTGTTCCGCATCGGGGTGTGCCACCTCGAGCAGAACAGTCTTGTCACTTTGGACAATCAGCGGGCCATCGGGATTCATAGCCTGCCAGTCTAGGCTTCTTTGCTACTACTCTGCTGGGGATGAACAGGGCGTAGCGCTGCGGATTGCCGAAATCGGAACCGTCTTCTCCATGGAGTTCTTAAGTTCAACCCCGCGGAGCCTTCCGCCGGCCAAGGAGCGCGGTTCCATAATCAAACTCACCGATGTGCCACCGGGCATATCGACCTCAATCTCGAGTGCGACCTTCCCGGCAATCGCCACTTCAAGAACACTGCCAAGCCAGGGTGGAACGCCCTGGCTTGCCGCTTTGGTGATTGATGCCGCCAGTGTGCGAACAGCCTCTTCGAGCGGGTCTGGCCCCGTGGTTCCCAGCGCAACGCGCTCTTCAGCTGGTTGATAGATGGCGTCCTCGCCAGCGATCATCGCCATGTGCCTGGCACCCAACAAAATATCGTGCACCCGCTCGACCGGGAGCCTTGTCACCAGGGTTCGGTCATCGAGCTCGCGCAGGGACAGAGGGCCAAGGCTCGGGTCGGCAAGGAGCTCTTGGCGCAACTCGGGCCTGGTGAGCGTGATGGTCGTGCCATTTCTGGTGCTGCTCAGTTCAATGTCGCCTGCCAGGCGGCAGGTGTCAGTGATCAGGTGCACCATGCCGCTCGGCAACGGAGTCTGTGATGCTGACTGGAGGAGCGGAACAATCTCCTCGGCCACAATCCCGCCATGGAGGGCCCGGAGGACCGACCGCGAAGTCAAGCGATAGCGGGGCACTAAGCCGCCGAGTTCACGGTGCGCAATCCGGTCAAGAATCAAGCGGTGCGCAAGCGTGAGGGGGCCGGGTGCCAAGAGAGTGAAGTCTTCGGTGGCATAGACGCCAGGGACAGCTGAGGGCAAATAGCGACCCAGATCAGGTGTCCCACCGGTGAAGAGCGCCTGTCCCCACGGGGTGGGGCACCCAGAGGCAACGATGCCGAGCATGCTGGCTTTGGCCTTGGCGAGGTCGAGGACCTCCGTTGCCTGGAGCCTCGGATACAAGAAGCTGGTGAGGGCGGGAAGATCTTTGTCCCAGTGGGCCTCCGGATTGCCAGAAACTACCCTCTGTAGCCAGGACGGTAGTGCACTCCACCACGCCTTGGCGATGTGGTGCCATTGTTCTTCCGACGTGCTCTCTCGCCACGAGAGCGCACTCGCACTTGCGGACACGTGGGTTGGTGACATGTGGAGCAAGCCAGAGGCAACTCCGATGTCCACCAGGGCTTGGATGTCATAACCCTCACCCAGGATTTCTGCCAGAGCCTTGAGTCCAGTCACGCTGACCTGGCCCTGCCGGGTCGATGGCTGAGAGTGCCGTGCGAGTGCATCGATCACATCGCCTAGTTCACACAGAACGCTGGCGACCACGGTCGCCTGCTTCCCGAGCGCATCCTCACTCCACGCAGGGCTGCCCTTGAGGGTGGGCGGCTTGTCTTTGGAGGTGAGCGATGCGAGGCTGGCGAGCTGCTCGGGGGAGACCAGGGCTAAGGCCGGGGTCTCCCGCTCATCCACGAGGCCGAGCTGCGAGAGCTCGGCGAGCCCTTCTGGCTTGGCGTCTGTGGCCAGAGAAGCAAGTGCGCCGAGAGCATCCCTGGAGAGCGCATCGAGGGTCCCAGCGAGCGCCCGATCATCCAAGAGCTGCGTTGCCGCAGCAGTGAGGCTTCCCACCTGCGACGCGCTGAGCCCACGACGCTTGGCAAGAACCAGCAGTTGCTCTTCGTTTCGGCTGGCCAACCACTGAATAAGTCGAAGGGTCTCTTTACTCGGCAGAGCCATGGTCACCCGCGCCCCGACGACGTCTGGTGGACACAATGAGCAGGGCAATGATGAGAATGAAACCGACGGGAAGGCCAAAGAGAGGCATCAGAGTGACGCTTGGCCAGAGCCCAGCCGAGAAGTCGGCGCTCTGCATCCCACTCCAGGTGCCAATGATGATGGCGAAGAACGCCATGACACTCAGGGCAATCACCGCGCCAATGATGGCGGCGAGGATCCGCTCGAGGCGGCTGGGTGGTGGGATTTCGCTCTGTGACATCCCTCCAGGATATCGGGACTCCGGAGAAGGTATCCTTCTGGTACGGCACAACTGTGCGAAGCCCAAAGAAAGGCGAGTCCATGCCCACCGGCAAGGTCAAGTTCTACGACACGGAAAAAGGCTTCGGCTTCATCCACACCGATGACGGCGAGGAAGTTTTCCTGCACGCCTCCGCCCTTCCCGAAGGCGCTGTTGTGCGCGCCGGGGCCAAAGTTGAGTTCGGTGTTGCCGAAGGCAAGCGTGGCGCCCAGGCGCTGAGCGTGCGCATCCTCGAACAGCCCACCGCTCGCGCGGGGCGCAAGGGTGCCGATGACATGGCCGTGATTGTTGAAGACCTTCTGAAGCTCTTGGACCGCACTGGCGGCGACCTGCGCCGTGGTCGCTACCCCGAGGAGGAGCACTCCCGGAAGATTGCCGCTCTGCTGCGCAGAGTCGCTGACGAGTTTGATGTCTAAGCCGCAGGCCGCTGCCACCAAGCCTTCGAAGTTTCAGGGCCACGCCGAGGGCGACCTCACTGCACTGGCAACCGCTGCGCTACTGGAGATCACCCAGGCTCATACCTATCGAATCCCGCCAAAGGTAATCCGCGGCGAGGGAATCGCCACCGTGACTTTCGCCTCCGCCGAGCGCGGTTATCCCGGCTGGTTCTGGACGGTCAACATGAGCGACGTTGAAGGCATCGCCCCGACGGTTTTGGAGCTCCAATTGCTGCCGGGCGACACAGCACTGGTTGCGCCCGAGTGGGTGCCCTGGGCTAATCGCATGGAAGAGTACCTCCTCCACGAGAAGGAACTCAGCGACGCTGCTGCCGAAGCAGACGACGATGACGATGACGATGATGATGACGACGACGATTTTGACGACGACGTGGATGGCATCGACATCGACCAGTTGGATATTGAACTAGACCCGACATCGCTCGAGGTTCCCGAAGAACCCAACGATGTCTTCGACCACGTCGAATTCGACGAGGCCGACCCTCTCGACCCTTAGAGGCGCTCGAGCACGTAGTCGAGGCTCGCGATGAGCTTCTCGACGTCCTCGTGGTCAACACCCACGAAGGTCGCCACGCGAATCTGGTTACGACCAAGCTTGCGATAGGGCTCGGTGTCGACAATTCCATTCGCGCGCAGAATCGATGTCACGGCAGTGGCATCAATCGCCTCATCCAGATCGAGTGTTGCCACAACCGGGGATCGGTGCTCGGGGTTAGCCACAAACGGCGTGACGTCGTTGCGGGACTCGGCCCACGCATAGAGCAAGCCGGAGCTGTGAGCGGTGTGGGCTGCTGCGGCGCTGAGACCGCCGCGGCCCATCATCCACTCGAGCTGTGACTCCATCAGCAGGATGGTCGACAGCGCTGGGGTATTGAGTGTTTGGTGAAGCCGGGAGTTATCAACGGCCGTCTTGAGGCTCAGAAACTCAGGGATGTAGCGATCGGTCGCTGCAATCTCTTCTGCTCGGGCAATCGCGGCCGGTGACATCAGCGCGAACCAGAGCCCACCGTCGCTGGCGAAATTCTTTTGAGGTGCAAAGTAGTAGACATCCATTTCACTGGCGTCAAAATCAATGCCACCGGCAGCGCTGGTGGCATCCACCATCATGAGCGCGTCCGAGGCTGCGCCCTGGACCCGGGTAACCGGAGCGCTCACACCTGTGGAGGTTTCGTTGTGCGGCCACGCATAAACATCAGCATCCGCGATGGCCTCGAGGGTTCCCCTCGTGCCAGGTTCGGAGCTCACTACGTGGGGCTCGCTCAACCACGGAGTGGTGTGAGCAGCCACACACTTCTGGCCGAATTCACCAAAGCTCAAGTGAGCACTTCTGTTACGGGCAAGGTTCGCTGCAGCGACATCCCAGAAGGCCGTTGAGCCACCATTTCCCAGCACCACCTCGTAACTATCAGGAAGACGAAAGAGCTCGTGCAGGTGGCCCTGAACCCGGGCTACTAAATCCTTGACCGGGGCTTGACGGTGTGACGTGCCAAGAATTGCCTGGTGGGCAATGAGGTGCTCAATCTGGCTGGGCCGAACGCGCGATGGGCCTGAACCAAAACGGCCATCGGAGGGAAGCAAGTCGGCGGGGATCGTGATGTCCGTCATACCAAAATCCTAAGCGCTGGAGCGGGTGCCTCCTACGGAGGTCTCGCGAGTAAGCTAAGCCTTACCTCATATCCCTCTGGTTTATGGAGAGCGCACCCATCATGACTGACCTGGTTGATACTACGGAGATGTATCTCCGCACCATCATTGACCTCGAAGAGGAGGGGATTCCTCCTTTTCGGGCGCGGATTTCCGAACGTTTGGGCCACTCGGGACCCACGGTTTCACAGACGATTGCCCGGATGGAGCGCGATGGCCTTGTCGTCGTTG
Organism: Pontimonas sp.; assembly: GCA_044338275.1. GTDB lineage: Bacteria > Actinomycetota > Actinomycetes > Actinomycetales > Microbacteriaceae > Pontimonas. The sequence goes on along the minus strand of JBIILX010000015.1, from coordinate 8,779 downwards.
AGGCCGACCGCCAGCTTGCACTCACGAAGACGGGCCGCACCAAAGCTATCCAGGTAACGAGGAAGCATCGTCTCGCAGAGCGCCTGCTAGCGGATGTCATCGGTTTGGACTGGGCGCTCGTGCACGAAGAAGCCTGTCGCTGGGAACACGTGATGAGTGAAAACGTCGAGCGTCGCCTCATTGAGATGCTCGGTGAGCCCACCGAGTCACCCTATGGAAACCCGATTCCTGCCATGGAGGAGATCGGTGGGCCTAAGTCGGAAGATTTCTTGGCCGGTGTGATCCGGGTGACCGATGCAGTGAGCGACCAGACAACCTCAGGAATTCTCCGACGCATTGGTGAACCGGCACAGTTTGATCCCGAGCTGCTGAAGAGACTCAAGAACGCGGGGTTAATTCCTGGTGCCAGAGTGAGTGTGAGCAAAGACACCAACGGCTACCGCGTGGAAGCGGCAGCTATGAACGGCGCCGTGGTGGTTTCTGCGGAGATAGCCCACCATCTCTACCTCGCCGCATAAGAGCCACGCCCCGGCGTTTCATAGCGGGTGGCTTTCAGGTCCCCGGGTTAGCCTTAGGCCACTGCGAGTCGCAACCAGCAGGGGGTAAACCAATGTCCAGGCGAGTCAGTATCTCTCCCAGAGATACTCGCGCGCACTTTCGGATACTGGGTAGTCACCGGCCCTGCGTCAGTTGTCTGCGCCAAGGCTCCCTCACGACACCATCGATGTTCGATGGTGTCTTTTGCGTTAACAGGGGTCCTGGGGGTCTCGCATGACCCGGTCAGAACTCGCCCTCCAGGCGAGTGTCACCCAGGAGGTAAGTATGCGAACCCTCGTATTAAACGCCGGCTATGAGCCGCTCTCGGTCGTGTCGTTCAGACGAGCACTGGTTCTCGTCATGAATGGTCGCGCCATCATCGTGGAGAGCGATCAGCGCAATCCGGTGCGAAGTGCCGATGGCTCCTGGGAGCGACCCTCCGTTATCGTCCTCACCCGCTACGTGAAGATGCCCCACAACCGTCATGTCCCGGTCTCCAGACGCGGCGTTCTCCGCCGCGACGGCCACCGCTGCGGTTACTGTGACGGTTCGGCCAGCACCATCGATCACGTCATCCCGCGTTCACGGGGTGGCCGTGACGAGTGGGAGAACCTGGTGGCCTGCTGCTTGAAGTGCAACAACATCAAGGGCGACCGCACCCCCCAAGAGATGGGGTGGCGTCTGCTCAACCCACCGAAGACACCCTTTGGCACAGCCTGGCTGGTCCGGGGCATCGAGCGCCCCCAGCCGCACTGGGAAGAGTATTTGGCCCAAGCAGCCTAAGTAGTTGGCCGCAGGTCTTGCACGCCCGCTTCGGCGTCTTCAATGATCGACAGCGCCCGCCCAAGCCCATCCTCTAGCGCCATGAACTCCGCTGCTGTGCGCACTGCGTCAGCACACTCGATTGCTCTCACCATCGCGCGCTTCAGAGTATTGGGGTTGGTGAGCCTCTTGGACACGGCTCCTGGCCCAAGTCCCAAGACTTTCAGTCGCGCTGCCCACCACGGTTGATCGGCAACGAAGGGCATGATCACACTCGGCACTCCCGAGCGCATCACGGCGTGTGTGGTGCCGGCGCCACCGTGGTGAATGGCCACTGCGATATGGGGCAACACCTCGGAGTGGGGCACTGCACGTCGCACCATCACATCTGCGGCATCCACGTGGTGGGCGGAGGGTTCCAGCCCACCCCAGCCTGTGACTAGCAGAGTCTTGAAGCCAAGAAGCCTGGCAGCCTCAACAATCACCGTGGCTCGCCCAGCTCCGCAGGTATCTTTCATCGAGCCAAAACCCGCATAGACGACAGGGCCACTGGCAAGGAATTCGTCAAGCTCGGTGTCGATTGTGCCCAGAGTGGGCGACGTCCATGCTCCGGTCACCAGGGCGTGAGAAGGCCAGTCCGCCGGCTGTGGCACGAGAGCTTCGCTCACGGGGCACAGAGTCAGGTCTGGCTCGTGCCGAAGCACGCCGAGTTCTTTGGCCATCTTCTTCGCAGGCGCGGAAGCCGAAGCAAGCGCCAACTGAAGGAGTCCGAAACTGGCACGGTTGAGGAAACCGGGAAGCCCGTGAGGAAGACCAAGTGCTGGGAACTCGGTGGTCGGCGTGAGGGTGGGGAACAACTCAACAATGACGGCGATGGCGCCCACAGCGTGGGCGGCCACGGGTGCGGTCACGAGTTTCGGGTGATAGACGACCACATCCGGGGAGATTTCCTGGATCTGTTCGACGACCGCCTGGTAGGCGGCCTCGAGCATGGGCTTCACCGCGCTGCGGTAGTTGAGTAGTGCCCGAGTGATGGACACACCGTGGTCCGCGATCAGGGCTTCGAAGGAGCCGGGCAACGAGAGGGTGGCGTAGGGCTCGCTGGGTTCGGTAGACAGATCTGAGGTGTGAGCAAAGAAGACGTCGTGGCCCGCGGAAGCGGCTTCGCGAGCCAACGCCCGGAAAGGTTCGTTGTCTCCCCTGGAGCCGATGGTGGCCAGATATATCCTCACCCCACAAACCCTAGTCAGATGGTGTGACAATGCGGCATCGCTAGACTTAACTTCCACGCCTCTGTAGCTCAATGGAAGAGCGGTTCCGTCCTAAGGAAAAGGTTGGGGGTTCGAGTCCCTCCAGGGGCACCATGTCTCAGCGGGTGGCGTCCGTCTTCTCTCCTTCGCGTGGTGGACGTCAGTCCAGTATGTGGTGGCTACGGTGTGCGACGCGGAAACTGTTGATGAAGCCACTTCGAGAGGATCGCTGGGTCATGGACCGGAGACGCCACGGTAGTGAACATTGGGGATATTTTTTGCCGGATGTTGGCAGCATGTGCGATACTCTCTCCAGAAGAACGATTCTTCACTTCGCCCCCCGGGCCTACTGAAGAGTCGGGGCCAGAACCCATTGCTGCGGCAGGTTGTGGCCTCTTTCTCGTTAAGGCCCCAGAGCCCGACGCGTCAACAATCTCGAGCCGTTTGCGGAGCGGGCCAATCCACTTCCCGTCTCCCATCGTCACCAGGCGACGAAGTGCCCACCCAGCGAGATCCGGCCCCCACAGGAGATTTTCAGCCCCCGGGCTGCCGGGAAAGACCCTGATGCTGCGGTCAATTAGGCCGTATCTCTTTGCCCGGCTAAAGAGCGATTCATCGGCGTTGCGGGCTTTGCGATCTTCACGACGCTCGTAAACCACCACGTCACAACCTGCGGCGACCGTCCGACTCACGGCCTGAATGAGGCATTCTCGCCGAGCGTGCTCCATTTCGCCCGGAAGGATGTCGACTTGCAGGGCGGCCGCCATCGGGAAGTCATGGGTTTCTAAGACGCCAAGAAACTCCATGATTGTGTCCGTCAGGCCAGTTTGGTAGGCATCAGTGGTGTGCCAACGGCTCGCCCCGACAACGGCGAAGTAATCTTCCCGCTTGGACTCGAGGGTCTCAGCCGATAGCACGGTGGCGGTTACTGTGTAGAAGGCAAGACCATCGCTCCCACTCTCCCGATAACTTTCATCCACAAAGCCGATTAATCCCCGCGACCTGCCGTACACCGCCTGCAACATGGCGTGAATACGCTGATTTTCAGGGTGCATGAGCGGGAGCTTAGGTTCGGGTTACGCCCCCAGACGGCGGTGTGGGGAATCTGTGGGGATCTCGACTCGGAGCACCTCAACGCCTCCCATTGACACCCGAACCAGTCGAAGGTGTCGAACACTGCCCCGACTCGCGTTGGAACCCCTCGGCGTGGGATAAAGCCCGAATTAGAGCCCCAATCGTAAGTTTGGGGGGTGTGGCGTGCCGACAATTATGACGCTCCCACCCCGGTGGGACAATCCCTCGACACCACTCCGTGGTGGTCGGGAGATTTGGCTCACCAGGTGAGCGTGGGGGACTCTGAGGTGACGCCTGTTAACCAGGCCGCAGAAGCATGGGAAACCTGGCGCGGGGAGATCTCAGAACTCGGCGGCAAGAGCCCTCTTATTCACTTCCAAGACCGCAGCGAGAACCGTATTGACCTCTCCCGGGGTCACCCCGGTGGCCTTGCCCGTTTTCTTGCAGGTTCGCCAACACTGTTGGGCAACCTGATTCGCGACGATGTCGCCAGGCGCCCCGCCCACAAAGCCGCCCTGCGGCTTGTGGACCACGCTCTTGAGCTTCACCACACCAGAGGCCTTGACACCATCGCACTCGGCATCGGACTTGTCGAGTGGAAGCACGACGGTGTTGATTACGCAGGGCCACTGTTGATGCGCCCTGTGCGACTGCGTCGCCGGGGCCAAGACATTGAAATCACCCTCAAGCGCGCTCGCGCGCGATTGAACCCGGGTCTCCAGCACGCTTTTTCCGAGCAATTACAGGTGACGTTGGACGCAGCAGCGTTTGTGGCACTCACCGATGACGGCGGAGCGTTTAAGCCAAACCCAGCCCTCGATCGTTTGCGTGACCTGACCGCTCACCGCGGTGATGTTGCAGTCTCAGCACGCCTCGTGATTTCAAGCTTTGGCGATGTGTCCCAGGCGCTTCTGGATGACGCCAAAGATCTGGACCACCCGATTCTTGATGCTCTGGGTGGTAATTCTCACGCCAGAGAGACGCTGCGCGCCAGCCGGGTCCCTGTTGAGCTCATTGACCCCGACCACCGGGCAGCGGATGCTGATCGGTTCGTTGTTGAATCAGATCCAGAGCAAGACGCCATTGTCGCCAACGTGGTTGGCGGTAACTCTCTGGTGGTGCGGGTCACCCCTGGAGCGGGTGGAACACAAACACTGGTTAATGCGCTGGGCGCTCTGGTCGCAGCAAACAAGCGGGCCCTCGTGGTCTCGCCTCGGCCGGTGACGCTGCAGGAGGTCAAGACCCGACTCAGCGAAGTGGGCCTTGGTGGCATGGCCGCCAGTGTTGACGCACCGGGAACCGACTTCATCAAGGCAATTAGTCGCAACGAGAAGACCAAGAAGCCAAAGCTCAATGATGTTGACGCTGCACTCGAGCGCTTGCGGAAAGTCATCCTCCTCTATCGCGAAGCGTTGACCAAGAAGGACGAGCAATTAGGGGTGAGTGCCCTGGAGTGCTTCACCCGCTTGGGGAAGCTCTCCCTCTTGCCACAACCGCCAGAGACCACCGCTCGTCTCGATGAAGCCGCGCTCGTGGCACTCGCGGGAGGGCTTGGCCAAGCCGCTGAGCTGTTGGCCCGTGCGGCTGAACTGGGCGAATTCAAATACGGCCCAGGTGACACCCCGTGGTATGGGGTGAGCTTTGCGAACCTCGAGGATGCCCAGAAGTCCCAAGAGCGCGCGCGGCGCCTTCACAGCGACGCGCTGCCTCGCCTGGCTGAGCGCATGCAGGCCGTGCTCGCGCAAACACCACTGCCCCAAGCAACGACCGTTGGCCAGATGGGAATCTTTGTCCACTTGCTGGTCGACATGCGAGACAGCCTCGATCGATTCCAGCAGAGTGTTTTTGATCGCCCCGTCACCGAGCTGATCAAAGCCACTGGCCCTAAAGAGATGTCCCGCGGAGTTCCGACCCGCCAGCGCAGGCGTTTGGCTGCGCTTGCCAAAGAGTATGTGCGCCCCGGTGTTCACGTGGGCGACCTGCACGCTTCTTTGGTCAAGATTTCGCAGCAACGGGAGATTTGGAATCGTTTTGTCGACACCGGTCACCCACCCACACTCCCCGGTGGCTTAGGCGAAGCCCACGTCGCCTACCAACAGGTGGAACAGGACCTTGCCGAACTCGACCGCGTGCTCGGAACCACCGGTCCCGGCACCCGCTTGGCCGATATGACGATTGCGGACCTCTATGGGCTGCTCGGCAAACTGGCGGAAGAATCAGAGATTCTCCAGGGCCTCGAGCGACGCCAAGAGGTTGCCGACCACTTGGCCAACTGGCACCTGCAACCCCTGGTTGATGACCTTGCCACCCGCCATGTGTTGGGGGAGCGGGTCGCGACAGAGCTCGAGTTGGCCTGGTGGCGGGGTGCCCTAGAGACCATCCTCACCAGAGAAGATGCGCTGCTGGGCTCTGACACCGCAGTCTTGGAGCGCTTGGAAGCAGACTTCCGCCTGGTCGATGAAGCACACACAGCCGGTAATGCCCAGCGCGTGGCATGGCAATTGGCGGAGCGCTGGAGCCTTGGCCTGATGGACTGGCCAGAAGAGGCTTCAGCACTCAAGAAGATTCTCAAGAACCAGACCGCCAGCGTTCACAGCCTCACCTCCCTGGCGCCGCACCTAGCCAAAGCGCTCTCGCCTGTGTGGCTGGCGAGCCCCTATGACGTGCACCACTTGCCAGACACTCTTCGCTTTGACGTTGTTTTTGTCGTCGATGCCGGGTCCCTTCGGACCTCCGAGGTTCTCGGCGCACTGCGCCGCGCCCCACAGGTGGTGGCACTGGGCGACCCGGTCACCGAAGCCCCCACACCCTTCGAGGTCGGACTTCGCTTCGATCGCAACGTGCCCGAGCGTGACCTGGATCTGTGGCACCAGGATTCACTGATGGCAGATCTGACGGGCCTGTTGCCTTCGTTGGCACTGACCAGGAGTTATCGGCCAAGCGGCGATGACGTCGCTTCCCTGGTCAGTCGCTCCTTCTACGCCGGCCAACAGGACAGCGTGCCCTGGGCTGGAAGTTTCTTGGGACACCCCGCGGTAGTCCTCGACGTTGTCGACGACGGCCACGGACTCCCCGATGCCACCACCGGCATCGTGGAGAGCGTCGATAACGAGGTTGCGCTTGCCGTGCAGCACGTCATTGATCATGCGCTGAGCCGCCCTAACGAGTCGTTGATGGTCATTACGGCGAGCGCACTGCACGCCTCCAGAGTCCACGAGGCTGTCGCGGCTGCTGTTGCAGCCCGCGCGGATCTTCACACCTTCTTCACCCAGGATTCTGCTGAACCTTTCACTGTGTTGACCCTCGAGCAAGCTCGTGCGGTCACGCGTGACCGCGTTATTTTCTCTCTGGGCTATGGCAGAACGCCTCACGGCCGCGTGCTGAGCGATCTAGGGCCGCTCTCTCTGCCCGGTGGTGAGAGATTGCTGGCTGTCGCGTTCACGAGAGCCCGCCGCCACATCAGGGTTATCTCGTGTGTGGGTGTTGACGAACTGCGCGATGGCCGCCTGCCCCCCACGACCAAAGCTCTCGGTGATGTCCTCCACCAGGTTCTGAGCCCGCCCCTTGGATCAGAAGACCGTCAAGAACAGGACCCACTCTTGGTTGATCTTGCCAGGCGCTTAGAGGCCATGGGTATGCACGTAGAGCTCAACTACAAGGGCAAGATTCCCCTTGCCGCTCGCCACGGCGGCTACTGTATCGCCGTTGATACCGATGTCTCGCTCATGGGAATGAGCGTTCGAGAAGGCTTGCGCCTTCGCCCGAGTGCTCTAGCGCGCTCGGGGTGGCACTACGTCAGAGCTCACGCGCTAGAACTCTTTGGCGCACCAGACCAGGTTGCCCACCGTATTGGCACCCTGGTGGGCCTTGTGCACGTGCCGGAACCTGCACCTGTTCTCCCAGTCCAACCCAGCGTTATGGATGATGGCGAAGAGTAAACCTCCGGTCAGTAAGAAGATCGGCCCCCGCCGCGTTCGAACCGAAGCTGTTCCGGGGCAACTCGAGGAACCCGTCACTCCGAAGGACACAAAGACACCGCCGGCTAATGACGACCGGTTGAGGGCGGACAAGCCGCCCCACTACTAAGTGGTGGCTTTCTTCTCTGCTTTTTTGGCTGCGGGCTTGGCTGGCGCAGGGGTCGCAGTGGAGGCAGCGCTCGACGAGGAGGTGGTGCCAGAGCTTGAGCCAGAAGACTTCTTTGCCCCGGCCGCCTCGGCCCTGGAGTCCGTGCGATAGAAGCCAGATCCCTGGAAGGTCACACCAATGGTGTTAAAGACCTTGCGCAGTGCGCCCTGGCACTCTGGGCAGACGTTAAGCGCGTCATCGGTAAAGGACTGCTGGATATCAAAGGCGTGATTACAGACAGTGCAACGGTAGGAGTAGGTGGGCATGGTGAGGCTTAATCCTTGGTAATTGTGGGCTCTACTGGCCCAGACGAATACTACGCGTTGGGGTGACAATGCCATCGACGCCCTGGTCGTGCTTCTCCCGGGGGACATCATCGACCACTTCGTGGTCATAGACCACCGCATAGACTGGGGGTCTCTTGCTCATGGAGCCAAGGGTCCGGTCAAAATAGCCACGACCCCAGCCAAGCCGCATGCCATCAGTGGCAATGTTGGCAGCGGGAATAAAGATCAGGTCCACCTGGGAGAGCGCCACGGGGCCCAAGACGTCACTGGTGGGAATCGGCATACCGGTGGAGTCGAGGGCTTCATCGCCCTGGTCATAGGGCGCCCAGTCCATCAACCCGTCTTCTCTAGCAACCGGCAACAACACCGTGAACCCCTCGGAGAGTGCCCAGTCGATAAAGGGCCTGGTGGGCGGTTCGTCCTGGGTTGCTAAGTAGCAGGCGATGCGACTGGCGGCGTGCTCGTCGACAATGCGCTTCATGGAGGTGAGAAGACCCTGGGCTGAATTCTCGCGCTCTAGCTGGGTCATCGTGCGCCGGCGCTCGCGAATCTCCGCGCGAAGAGCGCGTTTGCTGGGCTGAAGGGATTCGGCCATTACCCCAGTGTAGGGCGGAGGAGTACGATAGAGGGATGCCCATCACAAAAGCAGTAATTCCCGCCGCCGGACTTGGGACCAGGTTCCTCCCGGCGACCAAGGCGATGCCCAAAGAAATGTTGCCCGTTGTGGACACCCCGGCCATCCAA